>NZ_PUAP01000027.1 GCF_002947535.1 Enterococcus mundtii | reverse complement strand
CCTTATTTCTCGAGGCTAAATGCTTCTGTCCCGACCTCTTCGCAGTTGGCTTTTTTATGTATAAATAACTATTTCAACGTCGTTTGCGAACGGCGATCGGCGTATCCCCAAAGTATTCTCGATACTTTTTATAAAAATGGGTCTTATTGGAAAACCCTACACTGGTTGCAATCTCCTCAATCGAAAAGCGAGTAGATAAAATCAAATCATGTGCTTCATGTAATCGTTGATTCGTAATCAATTGTTTGAAGGATTTACCTGTCTGTTGCTTGATCAAATTAGACAGATAATTGGGATTATATCCTAACTCATCTGCCAATGTTTTTAGGTTCAATGTTCGATAGTCGCTTTCGATCCGTTGCAGAATTTTGATCATCAAGTTGCTTTGTCCATCTTTTTTGTAGATCTTTGCTAATTGTGAGTGATAGACTCTAGAAAGCTGTAAAAATAACACTTGTGAAAAAGCGTTCATGATTTCATTTCCCAGATGTTTTTTTGAAAAATATTCGAGGATCATCTGATCCAACGTGACTTGGATCTCTGGTTCTTTTGCTAAGTGTAACAAAAGATGTGTTTCATTATAGCCAGGTTCTAAAATAGCATTCATCAAAAAATTATACGTCAATCCCCCACTACGATTATCGATTTTTTTCAGAAGATTGATATTGATATCATTTGTTTTGAATAAGAAATTCAGTAAAATATCCTTTTCACCCAAAGGCATCAACTCATGGCGACTGTTTGTATCTAAAAGTAATAATTGTCCTTCTTTCAAAGTGATTGGCAGACCGTTGACGATCTGTTCTGAAGTACCACAATACATATAATTGAATTCTAAAAAATGGTGGGAATGTAGTGGATAATGCGCGAAGCGTCGATGTTGGCGAATCAAAATATTATTTTCTTGAAAAAGATGGTGATCGTCTAATTTGAATTGTTGGTCTTGATCGTCTAAGTTTTCTCCTTCAAATTCCTTGATCCATTGCCCCGTCTTTTGCTGTTCTAACTCTTCTGATGTATACGGCAGAAAGATCTTTTGCACAAACGAATCCATGGTTTTCCTCCCCTTTGATATGTAAATTTGACACCAATATAGTAACATACTGACATTGTTGTGAAAAGGGTTACAAGATATGATGAGTGCAACAAATACATCTTCATCTGGAGGAACAAGCTATGAGAAAGACTTGGTTGATGAAACTGTCGCTGTTGTCCATTTCCTTAGTTTTAACGTCAAATACTGCTATCGCATCCGCTTTACCGATGATGTTAGGCTACTTCAATGATCAATCCGCTTCGTCCGTCGAGCTACTGATGACCATCCCTCAACTGACTGTCGTTATTTTCATTGCTTTGAGCAGTTTGATCGCAAAAACCATCGGACAGAAAAAAACTGTCTTACTTGGATTATTGCTGGCTGGAGTTGCTGGCGTGTTACCTGTCTTCACCGCCAACTTCTATTTGCTGATGATCTCCCGCGCAGCATTAGGCGCCGGCTTTGGTCTCTTCAATTCTTTGGCAGTCAGTATGATCAGCGAATTTTTTGAAGGTGCAGAAGCAGCCACATTGATTGGCTTTCAATCCGCCTTTCAAGGTTTAGGGGCTGCGGTCATGACCTTCACTGCCGGACGTCTCCTCACTTTTGGCTGGCAAAAAGCGTTCTTAGTTTACTTGATCACCATTCCGATCATCTTCTTATTTATGGCTTTCGTCCCTGAACCGCCCAAGAAAAAAGAGAGTACCACTTCTAAAAAAGAAGTATCAGCAAAAGGGACACTCCGTCCTACCACTCTCATGTATGGCATTTTGATTTTCTTTCTCTGTATTTTCTACATGATCGTTGTCGTCAAGCTTTCGACTTTCATCGTGACTGAAAATCTAGGAACAGAATCCGATGCTGGAACTCTCCTTTCCTTTATGCAAATCGCTAACATGGTTGCTGGTTTCTTATTTGGATTGATTTACAAAGGGTTGAAACGATGGACATTGCCCCTTTCCTTTTTCATCATAGCAGCAAGTTTGTTCCTCATCTTGACAGCCAATCATTTATTTATCATTGGTATAGGGGCTGCACTGAACGGTATCGCCTTCGCTTTGTTTGTTCCTTACATCTTCAATGATGCCACTCGTTCAGTACCCCAAGCAGCAAAAGCAAGTACCACATCTTTTATTCTCGTTCTAGCAAATATCGGTAATTTTGTTTCACCTTATGGACATCAACTTTTGGAAAGATTCGGTATCGGTTCTGATGCCTTACAAAATATTTTTATCAATGGCTGTATTTTGATGACCGGTTTAGGAGTCCTTTTTCTTCTCCTTGCTTTTAAAAAGAAGCCACTCCCGAATGAAGTCTAGTTTTCATTGATCCAAGCAAACATAAATTGGAGGAATTTTGATGAATTATCTTGCAATCGACATTGGCGCTTCAAGTGGTCGTTTGATCCATGCCAATCTAAATGAATTAGGCCGTTTTGAATTACAGGAAGTCCATCGTTTCAAAAATGGGTTTGAAAAAATCGATGGCGTCGCAAAGTGGCCACTGACACATCTAGTCACAGAAATCTTAAAAGGTTTTGAAAAAGCAAAACAACAAGGCATCACAGAATGTTATGTCGGCATCGATACTTGGGGTGTCGATTATGGCTTGCTTGATGCTGAGGGCAATATGATCGAAGCTCCGACAAGCTATCGTGATGATCGCACGAAAGATGCCATCCAACGATTTGAACAAAAAATGCCTCTGGATGAACTTTATCAAAAAACAGGTATCCAACTGCAACCATTCAATACGGTGTTTCAATTACTTGTTGAAGAAAAAGAAACGTTAGCAAATGCCCATCGCCTATTATTGATGCCTGATCTACTCGGTTACCTCTTCACCGGACAAGCAGTCACTGAAAAAACAAATGCCTCTACGATGCAGCTTCTGAACTTAGAAACTCGGAAATGGGACCCTGATGTTTTAGCTGTTTTAGGCATCGATGCTGCCCTTTTTCCACGAATCACCGAACCCGGGCAGATTCTAGGCGAATTACAAACAGCCCAATTCCCGACCTATGATCTGCCAAAAGCGACCTTCATCACGATCGCTTCTCACGACACTGCTTCAGCAGTTGTCGGGACACCCGCGACTGGCAAAGATTGGGCATACATCAGCTCAGGCACTTGGTCGTTGATGGGTGTGGAGATCCCTGAAGGCATTTCAACAAAAGAAGCCTTTGACGCTAATTTTACAAATGAATGGGGTGTGCAAGGAACCATTCGCTTCTTAAAAAACATCATGGGTATGTGGTTGATCCAAGAAGTTGCTCGTTTACAAGAGGGTGCCTACAGTTTTGCTGAATTGGCAGAAATGGCAGCACAAGAAGCACCTTTCCAACAGATGGTCAATGTCAACGACCCACGTTTCTTAAATCCCAAAAATATGATTCAAGAATTACAGGATTATTGTAAAGAAACAAACCAAACAATTCCTCAAACCCCAGGTCAGCTGGCTCGCTGTATCTATGACAATTTAGCCCTGTGCTATGCTGTTGAACTAGAGAACTTAGCACGGATCACCGGAAAAGAATTTCATCGATTACACATCGTCGGTGGGGGTTCAAACAATACCTTCCTTAATCAGCTGACAGCCGATATTTGCAATATCGAAGTCGAAGCAGGACCAGATGAAGCGACCGCTATTGGGAATCTAATGGTCCAAATGATTGCGACGAATGGCTACGGTACGTTGCAACTGGCGCGTGAAGCAATCAGAGATTCCGTTTCATTAGCCACTTTTCACCCTCGACATACCGAGGAAATGACACAAGCGCTTGCTAGATACAAAGAATTTTTAATATAAAAGGAGAGATTCAATATGATGAATGTCAAAGAACGTTACGAAGAAGCCAAAGCAAAATATGCGAGTATCGGTGTCGATACCGAGGAAGTCTTGCAGAAACTCGCAGAAGTGAAGATTTCAATGCATTGTTGGCAAGGCGATGATGTCAAAGGATTCTTGACACCAGATGGAGAACTGACTGGTGGCATCATGGCTACAGGGAACTATCCTGGAGCCGCACATACGCCGGATCAATTACGCCAAGATTTAGAAAAAGCTTTCTCATTGATTCCTGGGAATCATAAATTGAATTTACATGCCATGTATCTAGACACGGATGAACCAGTCGATTTGAATGAGATCGAACCAAAACACTTCGAGAAATGGGTCGCATGGGCAAAAGAACAAGGCATTGGTCTTGATTTCAATCCTACCTTCTTCTCTCATCCAATGATGAAAGATGGGTTGACACTTGCTCACCCAGACAAAGAAGTTCGGGATTACTGGATCGAACATGGGAAACGTGCTCGTAAAATCGCCGAGTATATGGGGAAAGAAATCGGACAAACCTGTATCGATAATTTTTGGATGCCTGATGGAATGAAAGACAATCCGATCGACCGCCTATCTCCACGTCAACGGTTGATGGAATCTTTAGATGAGATTTTCTCAGAAGAACTCAATGAAGAATATACGCAAGATGCTGTGGAATCCAAACTATTCGGACTGGGTGCCGAAGCTTACACAGTAGGTTCACACGAATTTTATATGGGCTATGGCTTGACGCGGAACAAATTGATCTGCCTAGACGCAGGACACTTCCATCCAACTGAGGTCATCTCCAACAAACTTTCTTCTTTAGCCTTATTCTCAAAAGGGATCATGCTTCACGTCTCTCGCCCTGTACGCTGGGATTCAGACCATGTTGTGATCATGGATGATGAACTACAAGAAATCGGCAAAGAATTAGTCCGCAATCATTTACTCGAAAAAACAGCGATCGGTCTCGATTTCTTTGACGCAACCATCAACCGGATCGCCGCTTGGGCAATCGGTACAAGAAATACCCAAAAAGCATTGTTAAAAGCCATGCTTGAACCAATCGAAGAATTAAAAGAAGCCGAACTCAACTTCGACTTCACCAAACGCTTAGCCTTCACTGAAGAGTTAAAAGACTTCCCATACGCCGACGTTTGGAATTACTTCTGTGAAATCAACAACGTCCCAGTAGGCATGGACTGGTACCAAGAAGTCCTACAATACGAAAAAGACGTACAAAGTAAGAGGTTGTGAAAGAAGCGTTCAGCACTAAGGCATAAGTCAGGAAAATCGAAAATGGCTGTTTCATTTTTGATTTTTCTGGCTTATGACCGAAGTGTTGCTTCATGAACACCATCTATCAAGTTGTAAAAAAGCTCGTTACTATCAACAGAAGCCTTCGAGAATCCGTCTAACTGATTCTGAGGTTCTTTCTGTTTATTTACAAAATAACCATACTACCTGCTCCTTCTATTCATCAGAAAAAGAAAAGAGGTCTCACTCGTGAAAAAATTAGCGATGCTCACTGCTCCATTTGTACAAGAGATGATTCAAGCAACAACCAATATGTACCGCCTAGGATGGGATGAACGTAATGGTGGGAATATCACCTATTTATTAGAAGAAGCGCAAGTCTTACCTTTTATCGATCCTGCGAAAGTCTTACGAACATTGCCGTTGCCATTTGATGCCCAAGAATTAGCCGGAAGGTATTTCTTGGTGACAGGATCTGGAAAATATTTTAAAAATGTACAGGAAGCACCAGAAGAAAATCTTGGATTGATCCGTGTGACCGGAGATGGTCATGCGATCGACATTTTATGGGGATTAAGCCCTGATGCTGTTCCGACTTCTGAGTTACCAAGTCATTTCATGAGCCATATCGCTCGATTGAGTATCGATCCAGATAACCGCATCGTCATGCATTGTCACGCAACACACTTGTTAGCTATGACTTTTAGCCATCCACTTTCTGAACGCGAATTTACTCGTACATTATGGCAAATGTGTACAGAGTGCCTAGTTGTCTTCCCAGAAGGCATCTCGGTCATTCCATGGTTAGTTCCCGGTTCGAATGAAATCGGCGAAGCAACTGCTGCAAAAATGAAAGAAACGCGTTTAGTCGTTTGGCCACAACATGGGATCTATGGCTCTGGAAAAGATATGGATGAAACATTTGGTTTGATTGAAACAGCTGAAAAAGCTGCCCAAGTCTATACGATCGTCATGGCCCAAGGAGGCATCAAGCAGACGTTAGAAGATGACAATTTGAAATTACTGGCTGATGCGTTTGGGGTTATTCCACGTGCCGGTTATTTGAACAATCAGTAATCGTGAGGTGACAAATGAAATCAAATATCGAAAAAATGATTGCTGGTGAGGTCTATCGTCAAGATGAAGAATTATTGCAGCTTCGTCTGACCACAAGAGATCTCCTTCATGCATTCAATCATATCCATCCTCGAAAATTGTCCGAACGTCAGCAATTGATCAAAAAAATGTTCAAGCAAACAGGTGATGAACTCTTTGTTGAGCAACCCTTTCACTGTGACTATGGTATCAATATCACTGTCGGAGAAAACTTTTTAGCCAATAATAATTGCACTTTACTTGATGTTGCTCCGATCACGATTGGTAGGGACGTCTTGCTTGCTCCAAATGTTGGGATCTACACAGCCGGCCATGCCTTAGATCCTGTTTTACGTCAAGAGTACCAAGCAGAATTTGGGACGCCTGTTACGATCGGTGATAATGTCTGGATCGGCGCAAATACATCCGTACTTCCTGGGGTGACGATCGGTGATCATGTAGTGATTGGGGCAGGAAGTGTCGTCACGAAGGATATTCCAGCTAATTCTTTAGCGGTAGGAAATCCTTGCCGTGTCGTGCGGACTTTCAATAAGGAAGATCGTACCTATTATTTCAAAAAACTACGTTATCCACCAGAATATATAATTTCAGAAACCGACATACCTAAAGGAGAGTAAACCAAATGGCAAATCGAATGATTTTAAATGAAACATCTTATCATGGAAAAGGGGCTATTGCAGCGATCCCAACGGAATTTCATGCAAGAAATTTCAAAAAAGCGGTGGTGATCACCGATAAAGAGTTGCATAAAATCGGTGTCGTAGCAAAAGTCACCACCTTATTAGATGAGGCAGAGATCGCTTATGAAATCTACGACGGTATCGTACCTAATCCAACGATCGAGAATGTCAAAGAGGGCGTGGCTTTCGTTCAAACAGCGAAAGCGGATGTGATCCTTGCAATTGGTGGAGGTTCACCGATCGACACAGCCAAAGCCATTGGGATCATTGTGACAAACCCTGAGTTTTCTGATGTCCGTAGTTTAGAAGGCGTGGCAGATACGAAATATCCAAGCTTGCCGATTCTAGCTGTTCCCACTACTTCTGGAACGGCGGCTGAAGTCACAATCAACTATGTGATCACTGACAAAGAGCGTTCTCGTAAATTTGTATGTGTTGATCCCCATGATATTCCAATCGTCGCCTTTGTTGACAGTGATTTGATGATGGGCATGCCGAAATCCTTGTGTGCGGCAACTGGGATGGATGCGATGACTCATGCTATCGAGGGATTGATCACGAAAGGCGCATGGGAAATGAGTGATATGTTCCATCTCAAAGCCATTGAGGTCATCGGTCGTAGCTTGGCCGATTCCGTTGCGGGTGATCCGAAAGGCCGAGAAGACATGGCTTTAGGCCAATACCTTGCAGGGATGGGCTTTTCAAATGTCGGGTTAGGACTTGTCCATGGGATGGCGCATCCATTATCTGCATGGTATGATATCCCCCACGGCGTCGCTTGCGCTGCCTTATTACCAACCGTCATGAAATACAATAAAGAGTTTACAGGCAATAAATATCGAGAAATCGCGAAGGCGCTGAACATTAAAGACGCAGAATCTCGTTCCATCGAGGACATTCGTGATGCCGCTTGTGAAGCGATTGACGCTTTGGCGAAGAAAGTTGGTATTCCTGCGACGATTTCCGAACTAGGTGTCAAAGAAGCGGATATTGCAAAAATTGCTGAAGATGCGTTCAATGATGTCTGTACCCCAGGAAATCCAAGAGAAACGAACGTGGCAGAAATCATCGCTATTTATCAAAGCTTGATGTAACTTTGTTGTATCTCTTGTGATTACAACTTGGCTGATCAATTAAAAATGGTTCTCTCGGTTTGTGAATAACGACCAAGAGAACCATTTATTTTATTTTTTATATAGAAAATCTACTATATTAAACCATTAACGTGTACATACCTACTGCGATGATTGCTCCAACCATTGGTCCTGCAATCGGTACCCATGAATAACCCCAGTCAGAACCACCTTTATTAGCGATTGGTAAAATCGCATGAGCGATACGTGGACCTAAGTCACGAGCTGGATTGATCGCATATCCTGTTGAACCACCTAGTGATAACCCGATAGCTAAAATCAATCCTCCAACAGCAAAGACATTTGTTCCGCCAGCAAATTCTGTTTGACCAAATGCCAATAGTCCTAAGACTAAAACGAACGTACCGATCAACTCTGTGATAAAGTTAGCCGGATAGTTGCGGATAGCTGGTCCAGTTGCAAAGGTTCCTAAGATTGCCCCTTGATCCTTTGTTGCTGACCAATGTGGCAAATAAGATAACCAAACAAGTACCGCACCAACGATCGCACCTAGTAATTGCGCGATGATGAATGGGAAAACCAAATTCCAACCGATCGCCCCTGTCATTGCCATCCCAAGTGTTACCGCAGGATTTAAATGAGCGGGTCCCATGAATCCTGAAATAAATACTGCCATCGTCACAGCCATCGCCCAACCAAATGCAATGACGATCCAACCGGAGGCTTGTGCTTTACTTTTGTTTAAATTAACTGCCGCACATACGCCGTCCCCTAAAAGGATCAAAATCATCGTTCCAATAAATTCCCCCATGATTTGGGTCATGTCTGCATTCATTTTATTTTTCTCCTTTCAGGTCACGTAAGTCTGACTCAGCGATCAGTTGCTCTAAATGTTGCGTTTCACGTTCTTTCTCTTCGTCTGTCCAATCAAAGTATGAAGCAATTGCATCAATGATCGGTTGTTTGATGGCATCTAACTGATCTCTTTCAAAAAGTAGATGGTTGGTACGGCGAATCAAATAGTCACCTGGAACTAAGACCATTTCGTTTTCTAATCCGTAACGCAAACGAGCAGATTCTGCTAAGGACAATCCTGGATAAGGACTCATTTCTTTGGCTAATTCAAAGATGCGTTTCGCATTTGTTCCGTAGAAATCTGCGATATAGGCAGCATCTGTTTCATCAAGACCTGCTTCTACACCGATTTTTGTATATTCTTCGACCATTTCTTCTTGTTTTGTCGGATCAAAATCCCCGCCTGAGATCGAGTAAGTCTTGGAATCAATCTCTTTTACCGTTACACCATACTCTTCTTGTAACAGTTGACGGATCAATTTCATCGCGCCTTCTGCCATTTTGCGATAATCGGTGATTTTACCACCAGATAAAGTAACTAGTCCATCTGGTTCACGTTCTAATGAACTACCGCGAGAAACAGTTGATGGCGCTTTTTCATCACGACTACTTTCTAAGTGATTCAACACATCTTCGACTTCTACTCGTGATACCTTGCTTTCTTTATAATCCGTTACCGTATCAACGACTTTACGGAAGCTTTTATCAGAGATCGAACCGTTGTCACCACCGTTGTAGTCAGAACCGGCGTTGCCGATTAATAACGGTCGTAATCCTGCCCAACTTGATTCGATATCAGCCAAAGTGATATTTGCTTCTGGATAACGATGATTGATCACATCTAGTAAGTAATCCACATCTTCTTGTGTTACTTGAGGGTCTGTAAAATCACCTTGGTAATCGGTATCTGTTGTCCCAAAATACGTTTTGTTTTCACGAGGGATCGCAAAGACCATCCGACCATCTTGTTTTCCTGTATCGAAATAAGTAGGCTGTGGCACAGGCAATTTCTTCGCATCTACTACTAAATGGACACCTTTTGTCGGACGCATTTTTGGTGAGATCGCACGCTTGAAGTTCAGGTTGCGGATCTTATCCACCCATGGTCCACTTGTGTTGATCACTACTTTTGCTCGGATCTCAATGACTTCATCGCTTAACAAGTCACGCGCTTTAACTCCGATGATTTGATCGCCATCATAGATAAAACCGGTAGCTTTCATTTTGCTGACTAGATATGCTCCATCTTCTGCCGCTTTTTTGATATTATCGATCACTAAACGGGAATCATTGTTACGGAAATCCAAGTAGACACCGGCACCTGTTAAACCATCTTTTTTTAGAAACGGCTCACGTTCAAGCACTTCTTCAGGTGTCAACGTATAGTTTTCATACTTCGTTCCAGTTACTTTTGCTAATTTATCATAAAGATCCATCGCTACTTTCACTGAGAACATATTGAAGGTCGTTGCGCCTTCTCCTTCATAGATTGGCAATAACATCGGATCTGGTTTAGGGATATGCGGTGCCACTTGTTGTACCACTGCACGTTCACCTACAGTATCTGCTACCACTTCAACGTCAAACGTTTTTAGGTAACGAATCCCCCCATGAACTAATTTGGTTGAGCGTGAAGACGTTCCTTCTGCAAAATCCTGCATTTCGATCAACCCAGTTTTGATACCTGAAGCTGCTGCTTGGATTGCGACACCTGCACCAGTGATTCCGCCCCCGATAATCAAAAGGTCTAATTCTTCTTGTTTCATGTGGTCAATGTTATCTTGTCTTGTTTTTTTTGAAAACATCTTGTGTTCCCTCCCTTTACTCAAATGCTTGAGTTGCTTTCACTGCTTTTTTCCAACCAGTGTAAAGTTTTTCTCTACGCTCTTCTGGCATTTCCGCCTCGAAGATTTTACCAGCTTCATAAAACTCACGAATTTCATCCGTATCTTTCCAATAACCAACTGCTAATCCAGCTAGAAACGCAGCGCCTAATGCAGTCGTCTCCAAGTTGCCGGCACGTTGGATCGGTACATTCAAGATATCTGTTTGGAACTGCATCAAGTATTCATTATTGGCTGCACCTCCATCGACTTTTAACACAGGAATCTTGATGCCTGTATCATCTTGCATCGTGTCGATGATATCTCGAACTTGGTAGGCAATGGATTGTAATGTCGCCTTGATGATATCCTCTTTCGTTGTTCCTCGAGTAAGACCGAACATAGAGCCGCGTGCTGCTTGATCCCAGTAAGGAGCGCCAAGTCCAACAAAGGCAGGTACGACGTAAACTTCGTCATCACTAGTCGAACGCTTCGCTGCCTCTTCTGAATCACTCGCTTTTTGTAGCATTTGTAAGCCATCACGTAACCATTGGATCGAGGAACCGGCTACGAAGATACTACCTTCTAGCGCATAGTAAACCTTTCCATTTATTCCGTAACCAATCGTCGTCAACAAATTATTTTTAGATAATTGTGGTTTTTCACCCGTGTTCATCACAATAAACGAACCTGTACCATACGTATTTTTGACCATTCCCGGCTCAAAAGCCATTTGACCGAATAATGCTGCTTGTTGGTCTCCTGCCATACCAGAAATCGGCGCTTCACTACCATAGAAGTGATACCCTTGTGTATAACCGTAAACCTCTGAATTTGAGGTTACTTTCGGTAACATCACTCGTGGAATATTTAGTAGATCTAAGATTTCTTGATCCCAATCCAATTCATGGATATTGAACAACATCGTACGACTCGCATTCGAGTAATCGGTTACATGTGCTTGTCCATCTGTCAACTTCCAAACAAGCCAAGAATCGATCGTTCCAAACATCAACTCGCCTTTTTCTGCTCGCTCTTGTGCACCTTCTACATGGTCTAAGATCCAGCGAATCTTAGTAGCAGAGAAATACGCATCAATGACTAAGCCAGTTTTCTTATGGAAAAACTCTTGGTGCCCATCTTCTTTTAATTTGTTGGCAATGCCAGCTGATTGACGTGATTGCCATACCACAGCATGATAGATCGGACGTCCCGTGTCTTTTTCCCAAATCACTGTCGTTTCACGTTGGTTCGTGATACCGATACCGGCAATTTGTGTGGGCTTGATCCCAGATTCAATAAATGCACCAGCGATAACGGACTGTACGGAGTTCCAGATTTCATTCGCATCATGTTCTACCCAACTTTCACGGGGAAAATATTGTGTGAATTCCTTTTGCGAACTACCGATATGTCTTCCTTTTTTATCAAAGATAATCGCTCGTGAGCTTGTTGTCCCTTGGTCAATTGCCATGATATACGTAGATTCTGTCATTGTGATCTCCTCCATTTTTCTGCAAACGCTTTCTTTAACTACTTTTATGGTACACCTATTTAAGACGTAGAAACTGCCAAAAAAATAGCAATTCACCTTTTTTTTGACAGTTTTCTTAATTTTTGGCTTTTTTTTCTTGTTCAATTTTTTGTTTCAATCTTAAAATATCATAACTCGAAGCAAATTCAGACAGGTAATAGTACTCTTGTCCTTTTTTCTCCTGGTTGAAGGTGATCACAAAATCATAGCTTTTTTCTGGTTGGGCTTCTTCGATCACGATTCCGCTGATCCCTTTTAACTCTCGAATCAAGAATTGTTGAAAAGCAATCCGATAGATCGGTAAGGATTGCAGATCGATGCCTATAACCACAGATTTTTCAATATAGAAATCGATCATCATCAAAATATTCGCATATTGACTCATCAAATTATCCAAAACTTGATTGGTCAATTTTTTCATAGGTAGCTGTTCGACTGTCGTTTTTTTCAATCGTTCAAGTAATTGCGTCAACGAATCCCCTAACATTCGTTGTTGTTGGGTAAGTAAGTGTTGCGGATCATAGATCGTTAAATAGCCAGAAAAAAAGTATAATTCATTATTGATTTGTGCCAAGTGGTACCCAATTGTTTTCTCTTCCTTGATTTTTAAACGCCTTGGTCGATAGTGCCACAACATCGTTTCTCGAATATACGTATCCAACACAGCTGTAGGTAACTTTTTGCTGCGAGTCAACTCGTATTGATAAAACGTCTCTTCTTCCAGTACCGAGAAAGTGACGAGAAAACTATAAAACATCATCGACTCATACGCCGTAACATCAGCCGCGGTTCGACTGAGGTATAGTGAAATGACCGGATGGATGGTTTGGTACAGTTGATCCCCTTGATATACTTCTTTTTTCTCTTTTGTACCAGAAAACTTCATCTTATCAGACAACAACCTTTTCCTAGTAATCCCTACCCATGTCGCGATTTTTGTTGATGATTGTGGAGAAAAAGTCGTATTCAACACATGTGCCAAGCCTACTATCAATGGACGCTTATCTGGCGTATCTTGTAAATACTGTGGTCTTTGTGACTCTGGGAAAAATTGAAACAAGGAATAATAAAAATAGCGGATCTGTAACTCTTCTCCTTGGAGTTGCCCATTTTTTATTTGCAGAGAGAACTCTTTCAATAGCTGGTTCAATTCTTTGATTTTTCTAAAGACTGAGGATTCACTGATCGTAAAAGCTGTCGCTAAACGAACACTTGAAGCTTGTTGGTGTTCAAGTAGGTACGTCAAGATCTGATATTTCACGCTTTGTTGTACCAAAAAAAGCATGATTTTTTCTAAACTCGTATGCTCGTCTAATTCAAGGACGACTTGAAATTCATTTTTTCGGACAGAAATCTTTGTGTTCATCATACGACCGATCAATTCAAGGTCTTCGATATATTGGTCGAAGGCAGATTTTGATAATTTCACAGAGGATCGCAACTCATTGATTGAAGCGGAACCACCTTCTAATACAAGCATTCGTAAAATCTCAATTTGGGTTTGCTCTTTTTTTTCTAAAAATTCTTCAATCTTCATCGAAAGGATCAACCACCTTTACAAGAGCTATTGGCGCTCGATACTCTGGTTGAAAGAAGAATTCGCGTGCTTCCAGGTCTGCGAGTGTCCATCCTTCCTCAACTGCTACAGTCAGTCGGTCTAAAAGATAGAAAATCACTGCTCGGCTATGACATTGCGCCCCCAGCAATTTTCCTTCTTCCGTCAATAGCACTTTTATTTTGATTGATTCTTGATTTGTCGCAGAAGCTCTGGTCGTTA
Source organism: Enterococcus mundtii (assembly GCF_002947535.1). Lineage (GTDB taxonomy): Bacteria > Bacillota > Bacilli > Lactobacillales > Enterococcaceae > Enterococcus_B > Enterococcus_B mundtii_B. The sequence goes on along the minus strand of NZ_PUAP01000027.1, from coordinate 221,806 downwards.
AAAATTGTGTGTTGATTTTTCCAGGATAAAAGATACTTTCGCTTTCTGTTAAACCGACACTTCCAAAATAATGCCCGAACCAATGATTACCGATGGGTCGATACGTGCCTAAATCTTTCTTTTGTTGCCCACTGATATTTTTACTCGCGATCTTCGCCGTTCGAATCGCATTGTTGACTAAAGACACGTACATCTTTTCTTGCGTTGGTCGATAAGTTACTTGGATGGCATCACCGATCGCATAAATATTTTCCTGTGACGTTTGCAGGTAGTCATTTACCCAGATCGTCCCATCATCATTCAATTGCAAAGACGCTTCCCATAACTGATTATCTGGACGGGTGTAATTTGCCAACAAGACTAGATCATACGTCTCACTTCTTTTTTCCGTGAAGATCTCGGTTTGTTCTGTTTCAATGATTTCTTGCACTTGTTCGTTTAAGAAAAAACGAATACCTCGATTTTCCAGCTCACGATACAACGGCTTGATCATCTCTGGATCAAAATAGCGGAATAAAACCGTCGCTTGGCTTTCATACAGATGAAGTTCTTTTCCTAAGTTCGCTAATCCTTCGATTAATTCCAAACCGACTTGCCCTGCACCGATGACTGCGATTTTTTGTGCCTTTCCGATACGTTGTTGGAATTGTTGCGAAGTTTTAGGATCTTTGATTGTCCAAATCGTGTCGTTTTCTTGTGTACTAAAACGGAAACGTTGTTGTGAGCCTGTCGCAATCACAAGAAAATCGAAAGACAATATTTCCCCATCTTTTAATTGGATTTGGTTTTTATCGCTGTTTAGCGCAGTCACTTCTGTTTCTGTTCGTACTGCTATCTGATGTTCTTGAGTCAGTTGCTCTTTTGTCATCCAATAATGGTGCGCTTCTTCATGAAATTCCCCTTTTAAGATCAAATTGACACTATTCGGGATAAAGCCTATCCGCGCTTGCTTCTCAATAATGATTATCTCACTTTCTGGACAGTCGTTGCGCAAAGAAATAGCTGCCTGAATGCCCGCAAATGAGCCACCGACGATTACGATCCTCATATGATATTCTCCTCTTTTTCATCTGTTATCCTTAGAGTATCATTTCTTAGAAAACGTTTCAATCAGTAAAGGGAATCGTGGGGATAAACGGTGTTCCAGAAGTAGCTCTTACAGAAATAAGCGTGAAAAACCAACAATTTGAAGAACAATTTTCGGAGTTGAACACTTTTGTCACAACTTCTCGTTTTGTTGTAAGTTTTTGATGAATTCAATCAATCGAGCGCCATCTTCTTTCGTTAGCGTACCTACCTTGGCGTATTTTATTTTTTCATTTCCTTTAGGTATTGCTCTTAACATACCAACGTCTATCCATGAAACCTTATGTAGAACTGACTTTTTCCAATCTTTGATAGGAAAATATACTTGTTTTATCTTTTTTGACTTATGTTCATATTGACTAGTGATACTAAAAAATTCAATATAGTATTTTTATCTTGTACAACCAATATAGGTCTTTTCGTTCCACCTTATTTGTCAGTGTAAGCCACATAAACTATTACTATTTCATTCGTATTCATTTAGCCACTCATTTAGCTTTTCATCTGTATCAAGCAATTTAACAGGCATACTTTTTGTTAATTGGCGCAACTTGATTGCTTGTCTTTCTTCTTCATTCAATTTTATTTCTATTGGAAACTCACCTCTTGATACAACTTGCTTATATAAAATGGTAATTGCTGTTGTCGCATTCAAACCAAGTTCTTCTAATATTTGTTCTGCGTTTTCTTTTAGCTCTTTATCAATTCCGACTTGTATTCTTCCTTTTTTTGCTTTCTCTTTTGTTTTCACATTATCTCCTCCTATTGAGTGAAACAAACTCAAAATATTTCAATATCATCATATATTTGATTATATCAAACTCATAAAAGAGAAATGATGCAAAAATCAGTAGTTGATTTTCTTAACTACTTCTTAGCTGTCTATCTTATTTTTTCAGATGTAATTTGTTGAGTTTTTCTAATTATATTTTAGGTGACATGTTTATTTCTAAATTCAATAGTTTTTGGTGATCAATTTTTAACAACTTTTTTGATCTATCCACTATTTAACTAAAATTACTTCTTGGAGTTGGAGATTTTAGAAAAGAGCTTAGACTTGCAAAAATCCGCTCCGGTAATTTCTAATATTCCGACTTATTTCCCTCAGAAGTTACTTTTATAATAGCGTTTTTCTAACCTGTAAAAATAGTACTTTTACTTGAGCAACAAGGTGAAAAATTGATTTTAGTTTGTTTTGCGTATATATAATATATACAAAAAAAGACATTTTTTTGACGAAGCAAAATAGAAAAAACGATTGCATGTTTACATAGAAATAAATTTCATCTGTTGAGGAGCTATGGCATTAGTTTGTTCTCTCCGCCTTAAGGATTCCATAAGTACCTCCTATTACAGATCACTACTTTTAGCAGAGAAATCCACAAATATATGTATAAGAAAGAGTTGATTGCTTATGAATGAACTAGTTTATATCAAAGAAAATTTCAACATCGTAACCGTTGCTTTTGTAAAAAACGGGAAAGTCATGAAAAAAATTTATGATTGGTACCTCCCTTATTATTATCAGGATAGGCTCCATATCCATACGAATTCCTCTATTCACATCAATGGTCAAAAGAAAAAAGTTTTTATTGTGAGTATGTCTTATCATCCTGATGCACAAAAAATGTATAAACAATTTCCACTATTACACTCACAACCTAGCTGGCAGATACAACTTATTGCTCAAATACTTAACTCTAAGAATATTCAGTATTATCGGGAGCGAACGTTCAAAAATCTTACTACAGTCGAGAATCGTCCTTTAAGAATTGATCTTTCATTTCAACAAAATAATCAATGGTACTTTATTGAATATCATGGTGTTCATCACTACTTCAAGAAAAGAGCTACTACTAAACGTTTTCAAAACATACTAAGAAATATGGAAATAAAAAGACAGTGGTGTTTAGATAATAGGGTGCTGTACTTAGAAATTCCTTTTTTCAGACAAAGAGAAATTCAAGAGTTGGTGGAAACTTTTCTAAAATCTACGTTACTAGATCCACACGGATAAAAATCTTTTTAATCGTGCAAGGTAATCTATTCTCCTATTCTATGAATATCACACTTATACAAATCAAAGTTGGCTGCCTCTATTTATTGTGAATAAACAAAGACCTGTAGTAAGACCAAAAACTCTTTTGGATTACTACAAGTCTCTATTCACATCTTTATTCTCTTTCTACATCTGGTTTGCTCAATTGATCTTAACTCGATACATACTCGCATCAAAAATTTTTACTTTCTTGAATAGGTGTAGGTAATTCGAGTTTTCTTTCTTTTGGTGACGGTAGTGTGCCTAGCATACGCACAAACGCCTTTTCTTCCTCGATGGGTTCTTTGCTTGATAATAACCCATCAGATTCAATGTGAATGCCATTCGATCTAAATCATTGGAAGGAAGAGTGGGTAATAAACCTTGCCAGAGCTGTGTTATCCATCGATCTATATATTGATTAAAATAAGTCAACATATCATTTACTGTTTTGCTTGATCAATCGAGATATTATGCAGATTTTCAACTAAGGTTCGATGTTCACGAGGTCCGGTCGACTCTGGTGCTTGATCGAGCTGTTCGATCAAAGTCACTTCTTCTTCTGATAATCGGAAATCAAAAATAGCGATATTTTGCTTCATACGATCCACATGGACAGACTTAGGGATCGTGATGATCCCTAGCTGTGTTTGCCAACGTAGGATGATTTGTGGGACAGTTTTATGGTATTTTTCAGCTAATTCCTTTAAAACTGGTTCATCAAAGATCCCATCTTTTCCTTGGTTGAACGGACTCCACGCTTCGGTCACAACATCAAAATGCGTCGCTGTTTCTCTTTGTTGTTTTTGTTGACGGTACGGATGTTGTTCGATTTGGTTGATCACTGGCTTGATCCGATGATTCAAAATCAAATCAGTCAAACGACCTGTTGAAAAATTGGAGACTCCGATCGCCTTTACTTTGCCTGCATCATAGAGTTCTTCCATGGCACGCCATGCGCCATAATAATCATTGTAAGGTTGATGGATCAAGAAAATATCAATGTAGTCCACCCCTAATTTTTGCAAAGAACGTTCATACGCTTTGTATGCGCCCTCGTAAGAAGCATCAGTGACCCATAACTTGGTTGTGATAGTGATTTCTTCTCTTGGAATCCCGCTTTTTTTGATTGCCCGACCAACGGCTTCTTCATTGTAATAAACAGCCGCAGTATCAATCAGGCGATAGCCAGCATTCAACCCTTCTAAAACCACTTGCTCACATTCCTCTTGATCCCAGATTTGAAAGACACCAAATCCAAGTACAGGAATCGTCAATCCGTTGTTCAAGGTCCGTGTTTCCATCATTGATTTCCTCTCCAAACTCCACGTTATTTCGTCAATTCAGCAACGACTTTTTCTCCTAATAAATGTGCAGACTGTGGGTTTTGTCCTGTTAATAAACGCCCATCTGCATGAACAACTTCAGTAAAAGCTTTCCCTGCCTGATAATCGGCACCTTTTTCCTTCAGTGAATCTTCGGTCAGGAATGGTACGTTATTCGTTGTTCCGTTTAATTCCTCTTCTTCATTACTAAAGCCAGTCACTTTACGTCCAGCTAAAATGGACTGTCCGTTTTCATCAACGACAGGCAACAAGCCTACGACACCATGACAAACAGCTGATACGAGTCCATTATTTTTGTAGATCGCAGAACCAATCTCTGCTAATTTTTCTGATCCAGGGAAATCCCACATCGTTCCATGACCACCGGCATAATAAATCGCCGTATACTCTGTTGGGTCCACTTCATCCGGACGTAACGTTTGGCCTAACGCACGATTACGAAAGTCTTCATCTTGATAATAAGTCCAATCCACTTGGTCCATATCTAATATACTTTTTGGTTCTAATGGTACGTATCCGCCATTTGGGCTAACAAAATCAGCTTCGATCTTGTTTTTGACTAATACATCATAAAAATGAGTCAATTCACTTAACCATAAACCTGTTGGACGCTCGATATTGTCGTATTTTTCTACATTTGTCAAAACAATCAAAACTTTCATTTTTTCAGCTTCTTTCTTAGATATTGATGGTTGATCCATAGCGTTGATCAAGAAAATTATACAACGGACTTGGTAAATACAAGTCTTTGTATGCTTCAGAAAAAGGTTTCGTCACAAATTCAGTATCTCGATCTTCTAATAATTTGACCGCCCATTCAGGATCCACCAACATTTGTTGGCCTACTGCTACGAGTTCCGCATGAGCTAACACAGACTCGACATCTTTGCGGTTACGGACATTCCCGACACCTACTAAAGGGATTTTCCCTTGAATCGCTTCGTGGACATATTCAAGAATTGATTTTTCATTATAGGTTTCAGAACGAGCTACACGATCATACGTATTCAATGAAACATGCAGATAGTCTAATTTCGTTTCGCGTAATTGCTCCATCAACCAAATCGTTTCTTCAAAACGGATACCTGGTGTTTCAAATTCTTCTGGTGAAAAACGATAACCAACAATAAATGGTTTAGTTGCGTGTGTTTCAACTGCTTGGAAGACAGATTTCAATAATTCTTCAATAAAGTGATAACGTTTCTCTAAAGAACCACCCCATTGATCTTCTCTACGGTTCGAATGAGGAGAAAAGAATTGTTGGATCAAGTAAGTATTCGCACCATGTAATTCTACTCCGTCAAATCCTGCTTCAATGGCTCTGCGTGTTGCTTCTCCAAATGCTTGGATCGTTTCACTGACTTCTTCATCACTTAATGCCCGAGGTGTTTCGGCATCTGGACGTTCTGCCGGAATCGCACTAGCAGATACTATTTGTTCTCCTGATAATGTCGCACGACTTGTCATACGGCCGCCATGGAAGATCTGCACGATTGCCTTGGCCCCTTCGCCTTGAATGGCTTGTGCTAACTCGCTTAGACGAGGAAGCATTTCATCATGGGCGATACTCAATTCACCTGGCCAACCTTTACCGATGTCTTGCACATTTGCCGCACCAGTGATCACGGCGCCTAATCCTTTTGAGCGTTGTGCATAGTATTCGATCTCGTCTTTTGTGATTACCCCATTAAAAAAGCTAAGTTCTGTAGTCATTGGTGATAGCATCAACCGATTTTTCAGCTCACTACCTGATGGAAATGTGATTGATTCATTGAATTTTGCCATTCTTATTCCTCCAATATGACGAATGTCACTTATTTTTTCTCGTATTTATTTAACCATACGATTAGTTGTACATGCAACTTTTATGTTTAAAAAATTTTATTTTTTTTGTAATTTATTGGTCGCCTCATTCAGCTCTTGAGAAAGCCGCTCGCTCTCGGCAGCACCTAAAACAACTTTATATGCGTGGTGCAACTCATCCCAACTACTGTCGATCTCTTTGACAAATTCACGACCTTCATCAGTTAAAAATACCAAAGATAACCGTCCTTCTGTGACCGTTTTGACATAGCCTTTATATTCTAATTTTTCTACGAAACGTGCAATCGTTGACGGCGCTGAATACAACATCTGCGCGATATCTTTTTGAGGAATACCGTTTTTTTCTTTCAAAATCAGTAAGATAAATCCATAAGTAGGTGCAAGTCCCGTTTTCTTGAAGGCTTCATCAGCTAATTTGTTCAATACTCGATCGAGCTTCTTCACACTAAAAAAAAGACATTCTTCTAACGAACGTTCAATTGATTTCCCCATTTTTACACCTCCTGTTAGCGTACATATCATAGTATGATTTAGTTGATTTGTCAAAGAGGAGAACATTGGTCGTTTTGCACCATACTTTTAATACTATTTCCAATGAAGTCCTTCACCTAAAAAAATGGAAGTGGGACATTAGTCCTCTCCCACCACCTAAAACCGAATAAACGGCGGGAGCAGAAGTAACCTCTTCGGAAATAAGGCGCCATCCACAAAAATTTGAAGAACAATTTTCGTGGATGGCGCCTTATTTCTCGAGGCTAAACACTTCTGTCCCGACCTCACTATTACAATCTATCCTCTATGCAAACTCGACTTTTAACTCTTTTCCTAGAGCATGAGCAAGTTTTGATAACGTATCGAAACTTGTATTGTTTCCTCACTCAATACGGGCTACTGTCGATTGAGGTAAAGAAGCCAAATCTGCTAATTCACGTTGTGTCAATCCGGCAGCTTCTCTGGCATTCATCAAAGCGATTGCGCTTGATAACTTAGCATTCTCTGTTTCAAAATTATTTTTGAATACTGATTCTTTCAATTTTTTCTAGATAACCATCAAATTTAACTGTTACCATTTTCATATTCCTCCTCAAATTCTTTACGTATCTCTAATGCACGTAAGATTTCTTGAGGTGGCGTTTTTTGGGTCTTTTACTAAACCCATGTGTAATAATTAACTTTGACTCGAATTAATGGAAATATAAAACTCTTTGAATATTGGTTCCGAACTCTGAGCGAAGTTCGAAAAGATTATCCTCCAATTTTGTATCCACTTCATTTTTCTAGCGGATAGCATATATGCCATCATTAAGCAATATGTTGGAACACCATTTTCCAGATGAGACACTCTCTCCATCACCCAATTTTCACCACAAATGCTTCATAAGGACGTAATTCGATTTCTCCTACAGGTACTTCTCGATCATAGTTGGCAATGATCAGTTCTGTTGTTTCTTGTGGAACAGTTAATTCTTGTGTTTGCTCGGATAAGTTACAGACAATCAACCAACGTTCTTCATTTAGTGTACGATAATAAGCAAAGACCTCAGCTGGCGTTTCTGTCAACAATTCATATTCTCCCCAAACGATGATTTCATTGTGTTTGCGTAACTCGATCAAGCGTTTGTACGTGTGGAAAACCGAAGAGGGATCTGCGATTGCTTGTTTTGCATTGATCGTTTTGTAGTTTGGATTGACGGATAGCCAAGGCGTTCCTGTCGTAAATCCACCATATGCTGTTTCATCCCATTGCATTGGGGTACGCGCATTGTCACGTCCTTTGGCATTGATAGACTGCAAGATCTCTTCTTTACGATAGCCAGATGCGAAACGCTCATGATACATATTGATTGTTTCGATGTCTTGGGCTTCTGAAATGTCCTGGATCGGAGCATTCGTCATGCCTAGCTCTTCTCCTTGATAAATGTAAGGAGTTCCTTTCATCATGTGGAGTAAAATAGCAAACATTTTTGCACTTTCCACGCGGTATTCTTGATCATTTCCCCAACGTGAAACGATTCTCGGTAAATCGTGGTTATTCCAAAATAAGCTGTTCCAACCTTCATCACCTAATGCTGTCTGCCACTTGGACAAGACCTGTTTCAGTTCAGAGACATCTAAAGCTTTTAGATCCCATTTATCCTTGCCTGCTTGCTGGTCCAAAGTCATATGTTCAAATTGGAAGATCATGGATAGCTCATTTCGTTTGGGATCTGAGTAAAGCTTCGCGATTTCTGTCGTTGCGCCCCAAGTTTCTCCTACCGTCATCAAATCTTTATCTCCGAAAGTTGCTTGATTCATTTCTTGTAAATATTCATGGAGTCGCGGACCATTATTGGTAATTTCTTGATCCGGTAATTTGCCGATCGTATCGATGACATCCATACGGAATCCACCAATTCCTTTGTCGATCCAAAAATTCATCATGTCATAAACTTCTTGTCTGACCAGCTCGTTCTCCCAATTCAAATCAGGTTGTTTCTTGCTATATAGATGCAAATAATATTGACCTGTCGTTTCATCAAATTCCCAAGCCGGCCCACTAAAAATCGAGCGTAGCGAATTAGGCACGTCACCATTTACTGGATCACGCCAGATATAATAATCGCGATATGGATTGTCTTTGCTTTTTCGTGATTCGATAAACCATGGATGTTCATCAGAAGTGTGATTGACGACTAAATCTAATATGATTTTGATGCCAGATTTCTTCGCTTCCTCAATCAGTTCGTCCATTTCAGCCATCGTCCCAAACTCAGCCATGATTGCTTCATAATCGCTGATGTCATAACCATTATCATCATTTGGGGATTCATAGACAGGAGAAAGCCAAATCGTATCGATCCCTAGATAGGTTAAATAATCTAATCTTGAAATAATCCCTCTTAAATCACCGATTCCATCTCCATTCGTATCTTGAAAACTACGTGGATACACTTGATATACAACTGATTGATGCCACCATTTTTTCTCCATATGATCCTCCATTTGTTTTGTCCTATTCTTAAAGAATTGTAACGCTTACAAAAACAAGAGTAAACAGGCAGGAGAATGTTACCGATAACATAAAAATCTGAGGTTTAGAAATAAAAATGAGGCGTGGGGAAAGTTTCAATCAATGGATTAGCGCCTTAAAACAGAAACTATTGATTGAAATAAGTATAAATTGCTATCAACATGTCCATTTAGGGTATACCCTAAATAGACACTAGTATATCATTTGTAATTTTTATGTTTATTTGGCACAGTTTTTTCTAATTATTTGTCATATTCATAGTCAACAATAGCCATAAAAGCCACGAATTTTGGAGATAGATTGAGATATTTAAAAATCTATCATGGAAAGATTAATTAGTTTTGTCACTTAGCACTGAAAATTTATTCTATTTATCTAGAAAAATGACGCATAAGACCGGTGCAGGATTTGAAATGGAATCAATTATTATGGTCACAAAACCCAAAGACTCGGTTTCACCTGTCCATGATCGTATGCCGCTTATCATCTAGAAGCAGAACTCCATGAAACTAATAAACAATTAGTCAAGGAACAATCCAAAGAAAAGCAAAGTCAATTAGGGAAATATGGAATTTTATTTAGGGCATTGTAAATCAAATTCAGGTTTACAGAGTGAATATTTTTCTGATATAGATAAAAAGGATATTTATATCTTATAGTAAGTAGACGAGAACATAGGTGTTCAAAGAAAGGAACTTTGAAATTTTTAATGGACAATTATATCGGCCATTCGTCGAAGAGGTTGAAAAGATTCATTTACTCAATAAAGAATACCCAGAAAAATTGGGGAGAATCCTATGACCATTCCTAGTGAAATGTGACAACAAGAACGTTGATATATCAGCCTCAATAGGGTAGTTGAGACAGTTCCCTGTTACTTGTTAGCCCCCTGTTAGAATATGGGGCTATATGACATCAAAAAAAGGAATCCGTTTCTGTTTGGCTTCGCCACCGAAACGGATTCCTTTTTGTATGTCTTAGTTTAATTTCTGAATTTAGTTTTTCACCAATTTTTGTTATTCAGTAGTTTTATTTTTTCTTATTACTTTCATCACATCGCTAGGGACTGAATCATCTGTTATAAACGTTATTTTGTATACATAGCTTCCTTTATAACGAACTTTAACATAATTATGATTTTCTGGAGCTTGCCCACCTTTAAATGTTAATTTTTCAATTTTCATAGTAGTTGAATTTATTACTTCAATATTCTCATAATCATCTGGTATTTGACGCTTTCCATCATCAGCGTATTCTTTTCCACCATTGTATGTCACTTTTTCAGGTACAATTGCGTATCCAACTTGCATTTTTACTAGAGGATTAAATTTATTTAGCGAATCAAATCGTGATGTTACATATAAAAAGGAAGAAATAACACCAACTACCAAAAGAATCAAAATCGATAGTTTCTTAAGTGTTCTATTTTGTAATTTCATTTGTAGCTCCTTCCTTTTTTATACACCGAGTCCAATAGTATGATGACAACTCTCTGCTACTTTGTTATCATGTGTTACTATGATAATAGTTTTCCCACTTGCATTTAACTGGTTCAAGATTGCTAAAATTTCATCTCTATTTTTTGTATCCAGTGATCCAGTTGGTTCATCTGCGAGAATAACTTTACTTGGTTTTAAGAGGCAACGAGCAATAGCAACTCGCTGTTGTTCTCCACCTGAAATTTCAAATACTTTTAATTTTTGATAATTTTCTAATCCAACCATTCTTAGTGCATTATCTATTGACTCTTCTTTTTCTTTTTTTGTTTCACATACCTTAACGCCATCAGTAAATTTTCTTTTATAGTAAAATTGTCGACTAATGCGAAATTTTGGAACAAATATGAAATGTTTTCTCTAATCATTTTATTGGCTTGTTTCGAATTTATTTTTGGTGCTGCTTTCTGAAAAATATGGTATTCACCTTGTTCCACTGGCTCAATCAAGCCAATGGTATTAAGCAAAGTTGTTTTTCCACACCCACTAGGACCGGTTATTGCAACCATATCGCCATCATTGATTTCTAAATTAAAATCTTTAAAAACGACTTTATCACCGAAACTTTTATTGAAGTTTTTGATATTAATAATACTCATCATACGTCCCCCTTCAAACCTGCACTAAGTGTTCCTTTTTCATATCGAGTAACCATTAAGAAAATAATAAAAATATCTATTGATACTAGTAACAAGTAAGCAAGCATTGACAGTATTTGCTTATTCAAAATGACTATTTCTATCAGTCCAAAAATATAGATGGAAAAGAAATAGAAAATTTCATTGCGATACCTATCATAGAAAGTATAGCCTAAAAGTCTTGATACAATCATTTCTTTTCTCTTGGAAGCCAAAATAATCAATATAATGTAATAAGAAGCTAATACACTAACTGAAATCGTTAGACATAGGATAGTAATCCAAATCCCTACACTAGATTGTGAAATAAGCAATTCTTGTGCAAAGCCTGTGGAAAGAATATTTTCAAATTGTATAGAATTATTCTCAAGGTTGTTATTTATTATCGCCTCACTTATTGCAAGTTTATTTTCTTTAGTATTCTCAATTCTAAGTGGATTACTTAAAGGACTATTTTTCAAGAACATACTACTTGTGTTTATTGTATTGTTATTTATGCAAAAAATAATCGGATTTTTTATAAACGTCTTATTATTCCCTATCATTTCTATATTTTCAGAGAATATTTCGTTTTCATTGTTTGGATAAAAGATAAACCTAATTGGGATATCTTCAATATTTTCAAACGAGTTATCCGATAGAAGAGAGGCGAGTTGAATTCTTATAAAAAATTCTGTTTTTTCAAAATCTTTTTTCAAATATTCAGGAACTAGGTAAGTCATTTCTGTTTCAGAATATATTTTTGATGAAGGTGTTGGTAATTTGAATTGAATTCTTTTCATATAGTTCTCATTAGCACTCATAATTAGGTAATCGTCCGAATCATCAAATTCTATATCTTTAAATTTGCTTGTATTTATTTTAGCTCCGTTAAATACGGTAGCATTTATATTACTTACGGAAACATATTGAATATCAGCTGAAGTATCTAACTCTTTATACAGATTAATTAATTTAGAATCTAATTTTCCTTTCCCTTGGAGAGACTCTTGGAATTCATCATCAACGTAGTTAAACTTTGATAGTGTAAGATAATGTTTCTGCTGTTCATACAAATCTTTTGCTTTTAAGTCCTTATGTAGAGTATTTAATTCTGTTGCTAACAAAGGAATAACGGCAACAACGGCAACGAAAACGAAAAACTTCAATAGATAACTGAAATAAAGTGAAAATTTTAAATTAAAGAAATTTTTTAAAATATCCGAAAGATTATAGCGTCTAATAATGATTAACATTACTAAAGAAAATACCCAAGCTAATACAAAAACAACTAATTCAACTAACGTTAATTCCAAGAAATAAGATAGATTGCTATCTGGAATAATAAAGGATTGAATAGGCAGTGTACATATATAGAAAAGAGCAGGGATTAATAATATAACTTTATTAAGCTTTATCCAAATATCTATATCTTTAAAGCCAAGCAATTTCATCACACCGATTTCTTTTAACTTAGCAATTGGATAAAATGCACTCATCAGGCAGAATATTGCCATGATAATGATTGATAACACTAACACTAATAAGTATATCGTTCCTTGGCCATATGCTTGCTCATAAGTAGCTTTTAACAGTTCATCTTTAGGTATTTTAAAAACTGTAGAAATCTGATTTAAAATATCAGCTGAATCTTTTGATTCTGATATAAGTGTATAGCTGCCATTTACACTCATTTTATTTTTAGTATAAAAATCCTGCAATGTTCCAAAAATTAACTTCTTATCAGAAAACATATTCGAAATACGGCCACTTTGATTGTTATCTTCAGTATTATAATTTGCAAGAAACTCATTATTAGAAGCAGGAATTTTTCCACTTGCTAGCTTGATACCCAATTGATCAAAATAATTAGTAGAATATATACCTGACTTATAAATATATGTTTTTCCATTTTCTGTTAAAATATCAGAACGAATAAATGTAGCGTTGTATTTTTTTGATAAAGAAGCAAACTCTGATAACTGATCATCAATTGATATATCCGAATCTTTTATGAAAAAATGAGTGGAATTACTAGTTAACTCAATATCATCATAATATTTATCTTCTTCTGATTTTTTATTTAGTGCAAATGCAACACTTATTAGAATTGTTATTATAGATAGGAATAAGATCATTGTTTTTTTCAAAGTAGTTCCCCCAAATTTTAAAGAAAAACGGAACGTAAAATACATACGCTCCTTTCCTATTATAGTTGAGAGAATATGTATACTCTCTCAAAGCCATTCTACCAATAATTATAATAGAAATTACATCCTGAATATGCGCCAAGACGAGCCTTAGTCCACACGCCAGCCCCTTGAGCTTGATAAGATTCGTCTGAACCTTTTTTTACAGTAGCGCTGTGGCGTTTAGTACCATGGAAATAATCAGAATATGAACCTGTGATACCGACACCATAATTCCATGTACCACCAGTAGCCAAAACAATTAAAGATAATGTACAAACAACTATTTTTTTCATAAATATCCTCTTTCTAATTTTAAAATTAAACGATGGCGTTTTTTTATACCTTAGGTGGCTAAGTTCATTATAAAATTCGCCATAATTAAATAGTTGAAAAAATAATAAATATAATCAAAAGTATAATTCCAATAAGTGGTTCAATCCAAATTTTATCTGAATTTATAAATACATTCTTTTTATTTTTGAATATTCCCCCACCATACTCTTTTGGAAGGATTAGTTCCAAGAGAAAACCAAATAATAGTGGTATTAAAAATACATACTTAGGTCCTTTTATTAGTAAGTAGACAGACGAGAAACTAAGTAAGAACTGTATTACTTTTACTACTCTAATAGAACGAATCGTTTTTAATTTCAATATACTGTCACCTTTCGCTTATCCAAGGATCATAACTTTATCTTTCCTATAAAAATTATGCTTTAGTTAACACGCCAGTGTATTGATAATATGCACCAATTTGCGTACCATTTTTATACTTACCTGTCCAATTCACATAACCTTGGTATTTTTTTCCGTCTTTATATTTAACCTGCCAAATTTTTGTCGAGGTTGGAAGCCAACGACTTGATCCATGTGGTTTATTTTGCATATAAACATACTCAGAAAAATTGAGGGTACCAACGCTCCTATGTACCACTAATCCTGACATATCCGCCTGCATATTATTGCTAGATTCATCTATAACTTCTTCACTGCCAGAAATAGTTTCTTCACTGGCAAAAGCAACTTCATCTGGGATAATCATTGAACACGCCATTAACATAAACGTAGTTAAAATTAAGCCTTTTAGTATCACTTTTTTTCATTATTTCATCTCCTTAAATTAATTGAACATCATACTCCATACTTCAATATATCATGCTATTTTTAAATGCTGCCAATTTTTCATAAATTATTGTTTTAACATCATAACTGTTCAATAACCTTTGATCGTTGGTTATAACATTATGTAAAAATTATCAAAACCATAAAAATACTCAACACGTTTTTAGGCATTGAGTCTTTTTCATTATTTACTTTCTAAGTTTAACGATCTTGTCTCTTCATATATCTGATGAACTAGATAAATCTCGTATCTTTGTATCTATTAAATATCGTCACTTCATTTACTACCTCTTCTTGCATTTATTTAGCAATCAAGCTAGGACGAATTTTTTCTAACCAGTTTTGATCAGGTACGTAATCAAGGAAATTCCCAATCGTCGTTAGAACTATCTCATCGCTAGATAATTCCACCAATCGTATAAGCTTAAAAGGTGGGATTGCTGCTACGTAATTAACAAAGTTTTTATCAGTGTACTCAAAAGACCACATATATTTTAAACGATTATTATCGTAAAGATCGATTAATTTCATGTCGTCATATTATAGTCCTTATTTTTCAAAGGTTCGATTTGTATGACTAAAAACGAGTCCAATTTTGACAAAAACACATCAAAATCAGACTCGTTTTTTATTTTCGAGAAAGGGCGACTGGACTGTCCCATACTCTTTTAAAAGCGAATGAACACTCAAGTTCTATCCAAATCAATCAAACATTCAAGATCCACATGAATCCTATAAAGACAAAGAACAGCGCGTACATGATCGGTGAGACTTCTTTGCCACGTTTTGCTGCTAGCATGGTGATTGGATAAAAGATGAATCCTAGTGCAATCCCATCTGAGATACTATAAGTCAGTGGCATACCGATCAAGATCAAGAAAGCAGGAATAGCAATCTCCATTTTTCCCCATTCGATCTGACGTAATGATTGTGCCATCAACACACCAACTAAAATCAGCGCAGGTGCAGTCACTTGAGAAGTCACGACTGATAATAATGGTGAGAAAAACAACCCGAACAAGAATAAAATCCCTGTTGTGATTGCAGTTAGTCCAGATCGTCCACCAACGGCGATCCCTGCGGATGACTCAACAAAAGCCCCAACTGGCGATGTACCTAACAAAGAACCAGCTAACATCGCGGTAGAATCCGAAGCCAGTGCTTTCCCAACACGTGGCATTTTGTTATCTTGCATGAAACCAGCTTGGTTTGCTAGACCAACCAATGTTCCAGCTGTATCAAAGAATGTCACTAACAAGAACGTCAAAACGACTACCCACATTTGTAAGCTATTGATATCACCAACGTGTTTCAATGCAACTAAGAAAGTGGGTTTCAAGCTAGGTGCTGCCGCAACAAGCTGTGAAGGCATAGGAATCAGTCCAGTGACTAGTCCTAGAAGTGTGGTAGCTACCATTCCGATAAAAATCCCTCCTGGTACGCGACGAACTAACAATACCGCGGTAATGACTAACCCAAAAATTGTCAACCAAGTGGAACCGACACTCAATGAACCTAAGCCAACAAGAGTTGATTCATTTGCCACGATCAAGCCACCTTCACTCAAGCCTAGAAAGGCAATAAACAAACCAATCCCGCCAGAAATCGCAAACTTCAAGTCTGTTGGAATGGCATCAATGATCATCTCACGTAATTTAAAAATGGTGATCAAAATAAAAATCAACGAAGCAACAAACACCCCTGCCAATGCTGTTTCCCATGGAATCCCCATACCTAAACAGACCGAGTAAGCAAAAAAGGCATTGATTCCTAGCGCAGGTGCTGTCCCGATCGGGTAGCGTGCAACGACCCCCATCAAAATACAGCCAATGGCACTGGCTAATGCTGTCGCAGTAAACACTGCCCCTTCATCCATCCCCGAAGCACCAAGCACTGTTGGATTGACAAATAAGATATATGCCATAGAGATAAATGTCGTAAACCCAGCCAGTATCTCACGTTTCACCGTCGTATTCAGTGCGTCAATCTCGAAGTAGGAAAGTATCTTTTCCTTCATCGTTCATCCCCCTAAAACCGAACATTTATAAAAAAGTTCTTACTATATTAGATTTATTAATAAAACAACGTGTTTAATATTATCCCAAATAAAGAAATAAGTAAACAAAAAATTCGGATTTAATCAAAAATCCGAACATTACTATTTACCTATTCCGCTTTCATTTAGAGAAGAGTATGTCGATTACTAATAAATAAAACTAAGTACACAATAGTTGAAGAAGCTTCTATCTATGGGTTTCTTTACCGATTCGCTTTTGTTCTTCCGCACGAAATTGCTGATTGTCGATTTGGCTGATCGGTAAATTACTCCCTTTCCCACGATAATCTAATGAATTTAAACCACCGAAGCCTGTATCGACCATTTTATTCCATCCTTTGGCAGGATTTTTCCCAGATTTCAAATTCTTCATTCTCAATTTATCACTCTTTTTCATCCGTTGCTTTTTGAAATAATCTTCAAGTGTTTCAGTGATCGAGATTTTCATCTTCTGTCTCCCTTTCATCTACTTTTTCTGTCGATTCTAATTTTGCAATCACAAAAAAATTTCCTTCAGGATCGGAAAAGTTAAACGTCAACAAGCCATTATTCTCCAAAATTTCACCAGCTGTTTCGATTTGTTCGTAAAGTTCGTCAAACTTATCTGTAAAGAAAATCATAGACGGTGGTGGTCCTAACACTTCTGGTGAAAATCGTTCAACGAATGTCCGAGGAAAAATAGCTAATTCTAATTCTTGCGACATACGCAAGACAATGCTTTGATATTCCTCTGGCAATTCCAACGTTTCTACTATTTCTGCCTTCAATTGCTCAACGAAAAACCGACTGACTAACGCGACATCTTCGACGTATAGCATGACACGAGATTTATGGATCATTTGACAACGCCTCCTCTAAATAAAAGCTTGTTTTCATTATAGCACGAAAGCGGAAACACACTTAGTGGAAGTCACTGCTATTAAGCATAAGATGATTGAGTGAACGTTGCTTATTTTCGTGTTAAGCGATCAAAAGACAAATCACCCGCCATCTTCAAGTCTGCTTTGTTTGAAGATTACGAGTGACTCCATCGTTTTGGTTATTTCCTACGTGTCCGGTCACAAAGTGATTTCTGGTTGTTCTTTCGTCACTGTTTGTCTAGTACTCGTTACACCAAATGTTCGTTCAATGTCTTCTTGTAAAGCAGTCATTGCTTTTCCGGCAACTTCTGCTTGTTGTGGGTTGACTGCCTCGATTACCAACACAGCGTTCGTCGTTTTTTCTGTTAACATGGTCCGTTGCGCTTCACGCCAGTTAAAGCAGCGACATACTGCGCCTTCTTTATCATAATAAATGATTTCTCCTGGTAATGCGGGAGCATCTGCTTCTGCGCCTAATGGCAAGAAATTTTCTCCACCTTGAGCTTTACCCAAATGAAGATCCCCAACGATCGTGTCAAGATCCTCGCCGCCACAGGGTACACCAAAGCGCAAAGAGATACTATTATAGATATCCACTAACGGACTGATCGGGAAAAATTCGCGACCTTGACTGGCTCTTTTTAGCAGTGCTTCGATCGATGAACGTGCGCCTTTTTTTGTCTTGAACTGGGTAAACGCTTGACGCCATTGCGCAATCACTTCGTTTTGACTAAAAGGTTCTTCTGTCAAATAATTTCTTGCTTCTTTGGCAGCACGATTCAATTTGTCATAGTAATCCGCTTTGTTTTCATCAACGACTTGATTATTGATCCCTTCTACCGTTAGGATCTCAATTTT
Organism: Enterococcus mundtii; assembly: GCF_002947535.1. Taxonomy (GTDB): domain Bacteria; phylum Bacillota; class Bacilli; order Lactobacillales; family Enterococcaceae; genus Enterococcus_B; species Enterococcus_B mundtii_B. Next base: position 203,301 of record NZ_PUAP01000027.1, on the reverse strand, counting down.
TGCTTCTGGGAACACTTCCCAAAAAGATGGATCTGCCACAAATTTTTTCATTCGTTACACCTCATTGATTTTTTTGACTAAGATATGATCGATCTGTGCATCGTCGCCCATATAAAACACATGCTGTCCTTGGCGTATGAAACCATGCTTACGGTAAAAAGCTTGGGCGGGATCATTATGTTCCCACACACCTAACCACACAGCAGTTTTCCCCTGTGCTTTCGCTTGAGCCAACGCCCAGTTCATCAAGTGAGTGCCGATCCCTTTTTTCTTATAGGGTGGTCGAATATAGATCCGTTCGATTTCTAGATGATCCTCAGGCATTTCTTCGGATTGTGCTTTTCCTGTGTTCAGTTTTAGATAGCCCGCAATTTCTCCATGATCTAGCGCCCAGAAAAAAGCAGATTCTGGATGGATCAGTTCATTTGACAGTCGCTTCAAATCATACGCTTGCGAAAGATACGCATCCATATCTGCCTGCGTGTTATATTCGCCAAAAGTATCCATGTACGTTTCAATACTGATTGCTTGAAGGAGTTCCACTTCACTTCCCACAATCGGTCTGATTTCTACCTTCCCCACTAAAACATCCCTTTCAATACAGGCGTTTATTGCCCTTTTTTACAAAATTCCAGTCTTCGCTGATATTTTTCCTTACATGTGTCAATAACCTTTCCAACTGCTGGATGTCTTCTTCAGACAAGCCTGCTAAAGCGACTTTCGTAGAATACTGGTGTTCTCTGGTGATCATCGGATAAAGTGCTTCCCCTTGCTCCGTTGGATAACATCTCTTATTTTTCTTGTTCTGTTCGTCAGTTACACGTCGAATCAAGCCATTACTTTCTAGCTTTTTCAGCGCACGAGCAGTCGTCGTTCGATCGACTTTGAGCATTTCGGCTATTTTTTCTTGAATGATGCCTGGATTTTCACAAATCCGAACGAGATACAGGTATTGCCCTCTCGTCAAAGCGACTTCTTTAAACTCAATATTACTGATCGAATCTAGCGCTCGCGCTATCGCGCCGATTTCTCTTATGATCTCAGCCATCTTTTCTCTCCTTTAGTCGTACTTTTATTGTACTGATTTTTGTTGCAAATGCAACAAAAATATATTGATCAATCAAAGTAAGGCAAATTACCTTTAGCTAAGATAGTCAGCTGTTCTTCTGTCGTCCGTTTTTGGGAAAGAGTAGGTAAATCATCTAATGCAAAGAAGGCACTGTTTGAAGTTTCAATATTCGTGATAAAAGAACCCTCGATTATCGAACATTCGAAAATGACTTTATAGTATTGAAAGGCTTGTGGGATATCTTTTCGGGTATTCGTATCAAAAATCGCCAGTAGTTGGTCCACCGTCACCGTTAGCCCGGTTTCTTCTTTCACTTCTTTTTCGATATTTTCCTTTGGCGAATAACCAATTTCCGCAAAACCACCCGGTAATGCCCATTCTTTTGTGTGACTATCTTCCACTAGCAGTATCTTATTCTCTTGTTTGATGAAGGCACGTACATCGACTTTTGGTGTGGGGTATCCTTCATTTTGTTCTAAAATAAATTCAAGACGCTCTTCGATTTCCTTATCGCCATTACTCAATAAAGATAAAGCAATCGATTTCAATTCTTGGTAACGTTCTTCGTCAAATGGATCTTTCCCATAGAAAAGACCGGCTTCTGCGATGGCTAATAAGCGTTTGTATTGTTCGCTTTTCGTTGTCATTACGATTCAACCCTTTCGTTAAATATCCTCTGTTTTCTCTCACTCCAAAACTACAAGAAACCGCTTATGTAAGTCAAGGATTGTGTTATAATTTATTTTAAAGGAGGGATGTTGGATGTACTCGCTCATGCACCAAATCATCACTGAAAAAGATTTACAACGACAAGTCACGTTGATCGAACTACTTTTAAACCATCCCAAAATCACCGTCAATGAGCTTGCTGAAGAAACTAATACAACAGAGCGTACGATTTTTTCCGATTTACAAGTGATCCGTTCACAGTTACCTGATGGTTGGTTGATCGATAGTGATCAGTCAGGGATTCGTTTGCTCAATCAAAAAAATCTACTTGCCAATGATCTGTGGGAATTGTTTCTAAAGCAATCCGTCAGTGTGCAATTGATCAAAGAGTTATTATTTACAAAGGAATGTTCGACCCCAAATTTTTTAGCAGCTAACGGACTTTCTTATGAAACGCTGAAACGCCATACAAGAAAAGTCAATCGCCAACTCCTTCGTTATGATTTACAGATCAAGCTGACAAAATATACATGCACGATGAGTGGCTCTGAAAATGCGATCCGCTTGTTTTATCATCGTCTTTTGATGCCATTTACCCATAATAATTATTTTTTTGAAGATTATTCCATCCATGAATCCCATTACTTTCGTTTTTTGAAACGTTTGAAGCAAACCCCTTTTTCTGTTGAAACAGAAGAGATTTTTGGCATTTGCTGGTTTTTCATCAACACGATACGTGTCAAAGCAAATTGTCGTATCGACGACTCCTTCTTTGAGCCTGAGGATACTCTTTATTCCACGTATGCCACTGAATTGACTGCACTTTATGAATTAGAAGGCGTTTATTTACAAAAAAATGAATTGATTTTTGCCTTCTTTTGCTTTTTAGAAAGTTGGAATTACAATAACCAATACCAAGAACCTGTGGCTGATATCTTACAAAATTATCCTTTTTCAGGCAAGATCAAACAATTCGTTCAAGATTTAGCAGATACCTTGCACTTAGAAGAATTAAACGAGACAAAGCTTACTGATAACTTGATCTTATTGCTGTTGAAATATCATGAATCACCTATCTTGATCGAGCAATTGAATTTGCAGTATCAGTATTTCTTAGAAGAATATGAACGACAATATCCACAATTGTATCCATTCAAACAACAATTACTTGATCAATTGAAGCAAGAATTGCCTGTCCAAGAAGACGAATACTTTCTACGCCTACTATCCTTCTTGATCCAGCAAGCAATCTTATCCGTTCGTCCAAATAAAGTGAACCTGTATTTCTTCTTCCAAGGCGAACCCTCTTGGAAAGCCTTTTTGCAACAAGAATTAAATGATTACTTTGGGAAACGAGTTCAATTGATCCCAGTAGAATTATCACAACTTTCTGATATCACGTTCCATAAAAACGACTTGTTCGTCTCGAACACCCCCCTCGACCAAGTCCCAATACCAATCATCTATATCTCTACCATACCAACCAAAAACGAGCTCGACCAATTGACCGAACTCACATTTAGAAGTTATTTGTAAGGTTGTGAGAAAGCCGTTCAGCTCCAAGTATTAAGGCAGAAATTGAGAAAATAGCTTCCCATATTTTTTCGATTTTTGACTTAATATTGAAGGAGCTGGCTTTCGAACACCGTTTATCAGGTTGTGAAAGAAGCGTTCAGCACTGAGTAATAAGACAGGAAAATCGAAAATGGCTTTTTCATTTTTGATTTTTTTGGCTTATTATTGAAGTGTTGCTTCTTGAACACCGTTTATCCAGGTTGTGAAAAAAGCGGTCTGACCTGAGCAGTAAGATGGAAAATCAGAAAATAGCTCCTCATATTTTTTGATTTTTCAGCTTAATGTTGAAGGTCAGCTTTTTGAGCACCGTTTATCTAGGTTGTGAGAAAGCCGTTCAGCTCCAAGTATCAAGGCAGAAATTGAGAAAATAGCTTCCCATATTTTTTCGATTTTTGACTTAATATTGAAGAAGCTGGCTTTCGAACACCGTTTATCAGGTTGTGAAAGAAGCGTTCAGCACTGAGTAATAAGACAGAAAAATCGAAAATGGCTTTTTCATTTTTGATTTTTTTGGTTTATTATTGAAGTGTTGCTTCTTGAACACCGTTTATCAGGTTGTAAAATAAGCGTTCAGCACTGAGTAATAAGACAGAAAAAGCGACAGTCTTCCTCTAAAGTAACCTAGGGGAAGACTGCCGCTTTGACTTTATTCATTGGATTCTCAGTTACCGGCAAAAGCTTCTCTTTCTTTTCTTTTGATCCATGTTTTACTGATTCGTTTCTCAACTTCTACGATTGTAAATAATAGAATTACATTTGCAAGGATCGGTAAATGTTGGGCAAAGCTCAAGCTTGTTGTTTCAATGACTTGTTGCGCAAATGGTAGATAAATGACCCCAGTTTGAAGTACAAATAAAATACCTAATGAAATAAATAAGAATTTATTTTGGAAGAAGCCTTTATTCAATGAAGCATCGACTTGCTCACGACAATTGATCATATAGACGGCTTGGGCAGCAACAATGTTTTGTAAAAGAACAGTTTGTTGTAAGGCTTGACCTTCAAACTGCATTGCCAACCAATAAGCTGGGATAATGATCAAGAGGGACACATAGAAAATCCGGAAAACATTGTACTTGGTCAAAATCCCTTGGTTAGGATCTCTTGGTGGACGACTCATTGTGTCTTTACTTGCTTGTTCAAAGCCTAACGCATAGGACAATGTGATTGTTGTAACCATATTGACCCATAAGATTTGGATCGGTGTCAAAGGCAATGGCTGATTCGCAAGTAATGCCCAGATGATCACCAAACCTTGTGCTAAAGATGTAGGTAAGAAGAAGCTGATCGTTTTTTGTAAATTATCTAAAATCCGACGTCCTTCTTTGACTGCTTTAGCGATCGTATGGAAGTTGTCATCGCCTAAGACCATATCTGCGGCTTGTTTACTGACTTCACTTCCTTTGATCCCCATAGCGATTCCCACATCTGCTCGTTTCAATGCTGGCGCATCATTGACACCATCACCAGTCATTCCGACGATTTCGCCATTTTCTTGCAAAGCTTCTACGATCCTTAATTTATGCTCCGGAGTAGTTCTAGCAAAGACATCGACTTTGTTCACTTTCTTCGCTAAATCTTGATCAGAGAGTTGATCGATATCGATTCCTTCAAGGACATTACTCGTATGCTTCAACCCGATTTGATCAGCAATTGCTTGCGCTGTGTCTTTATGGTCACCGGTAATCATTTTCACTGAGATTCCTGCTTGCTGACACTCTCTTACCGCTTGAATCGCACTCTCTTTTGGCGGATCAATGATTCCTGCAATCCCAACAAATGTCAGTTGTTGTAACTGTGCATGGTCTAACTCTTGCTCGATAGGCAATTGCTTGTAGGCGAACCCTAATACGCGTTGGCCTTTTTTTGCTAGTTGTGATGCTTGATTGATCCATTGCTGCTGTTCTGATTGTGACAAAGAAGATTTCGATAATAAAACTTCTGGCGCTCCTTTGACAAACACTACTGCATGGTCCTGTTCTTCATGCAGTGTTGCCATATATTTGTAACTTGAGCTAAATGGCAGTTTAGCAAGCGCCGTTTTTAGGGGAAGATTCTGTTCAGCTGTGTATCGTAATAAAGCTAGCTCAGTTGGATTGCCACTCAGTGCTTCCACTACTTGATCATCTTTCGTTTGCACTTCTTGACAATTTTTCATGATTTCAAGTAAGCGGGTCTCATCTTCTGTCATTGTTTCCACAACAGTCATTTCATTTTTGGTCAATGTACCCGTTTTATCTGAACAGATCACCGTCATTGAACCAAGTGTCTCAACGGAAGGCAATCCTTTGATGATCGCTTGTTCTTGTGCCATTTCATTGACCCCAAGTGAGAGGATCATCGTCAATACCGCTGGTAGCCCTTCTGGGATCATAGAAACGATCAACGCAATGATTGTTGAGAATAAAAAGTTCCACTCTAAGCCATACCTAAATGAGGTAAAGAAAATCAAGAATAAACTTAGAAAAACGATTCCTCTGAAAATTTGCTTGTTCAACTGATGGATTTTGCGAACCAAAGGGGTCGTTTGTTGTTGGACTGATTGTAATGCTTGATTGATTTTTCCGATCTCCGTCGTATTCCCTGTTTCAACGACGACACCAAGCGCTGATCCAGCTTGGACAAGTGTGCCTGAAAAAGCCATATTGAGTTGATCGCCTGCGCCTAATTCAGCGCCTAACGGTTCACTCATTTTCTCTACCGCATCGGATTCACCGGTCAACGCAGCTTCTTCGATCATCAAACCATATGTTTCGATTAAACGAATATCGGCAGGCACGACATCTCCAGCTGCTAAACTAACTATATCTCCTTGGACGATCTCCGTTGCAGGAATAGTTTTCTTGACACCTTCAGAAAAAACCACTGCGTCTTGACTCATTAAACTTTTTAACCCATTGAGTGACTCTTCTGCTTTTCTTTCTTGCCAATAACCAACAAAACTATTGATGATCACCACAAGTAAAATAATACTACCTTCAATATAATCTCCTGTTAAAAACTTCAAGACAGAAGCCACCATAAGGATGATCATCAACAAATCCGTAAAATGCTTCAAAAACTTCCGAAGCGGACTCACTTTCTTTTTCACTTCTATTTCATTTCGTCCTTGTATTTCTAAACGACTGGTACGTTCTTGATTTGAAAGACCATCTTTGGTCGTCTTTAATTTATTCATTGTTTGTTCAGCAGTTTCTTTGTACCATGTCATCGGCAATCCCTCCTGTTTTTCATTTGATAATACTTATTATACGTAAGAGAGGGAGTTTCTTATGTCGATTATTTCAGGCAAACATGAAATAATTAGTGTGATTTAATAGGAGCCAGGCTTCTAGGTTTGTTTTTCAAACGAAAATTTTTTCCTTTACTCCGATTACTTCGTTGATTTTTGTTCACTCAATTTGTTTTTTATTTCTTGTTCCCAAGAAGGTTTTCTAATTTTTTCGATACATAAGGGGGCAACAAAAAGAATGCCGCTGATCAATGCAACAGCCACAAAATTGATCCACGTACCGGCTTTTAATGTAAGTCCGACAGAAAAAACGATTGCTGCAAATAAGAGTAGGACAACAAGCCAGGCACCAAGATTGCCTTTTCCCTCTTTTTTACCGATGCGAAATGGACGAGGGATATCTGGATTTGTTTTTCTAAAGCGTAAGAATGCGACGCCCATGATGAGATAGACGATACAATAAATCACTGTCGTTGCATTTACTAACATCAAAAATGCTTGATTGACTCCTGGAATCAATAAATAGAATAGTGCAAACACAGAAATAATAATGGATTGTGTCAAGATCACTGCTTTTGACACATCGAATTCATTGGTTTTCCAAAAATTGAAGCGAGGAGGATACGCGCCTTTTCTTGCACTTTCTGTGACAGTTTTGGCTGGACCAGAAGCCCAAGCAGACAATTGTACAGCAACACCGACAAATACGAGTAAGCTAAACAGATTCACAATCATATGTGGTAACCCAAGAATTTGGCAATCGATCGAAATCGACTGGGCAATATTATTCAACTCCATTTGGCCCTTTGGTACGACATTGGCAACGACCAACGCATTCAAAGTGTTCACCACAAATAAAAAGACTAACGCAGCGAAAATACCGCGTATATAAGTTTTAACTGGATGTGCCAATCGAGTGATATAAACAGAAGACATTTCGATTCCAGTAAAAATGAACATGATCGGTGCAAAATAAACGAATGATTTTGCAGTGCTTGGATCGGGAACTAAAAGATCCCAAGAAAATTTCCCTAATGTTCCATTTGGCATGATACCGACTTTGATCCATGCTGCGACACCTAATAGGAGCATCAATGCTAATGGGATATACAACCCCAACCAGACACCGATTTTCCCTCCAATTTTTGCCATGTCGAATTTTAAGTTCAATATTGTGATGATCCAGTACACGACTAAGATCACGAGTAACGTGAATTTACTATTCAAGCCTAGTGGGACGTTATTGACCATGTTGCCAAACAATGGGGCAAGTGCTGAGGCAACCATGACCATTCCCGGAAACATTTGGACCCATAAAAGCCAAGAGACGACAAATCCCCATTTTCTACCGAGGGATTGAGAGACCCATAGTTCTGGTCCTCCTTTTTGAGGAAACATCCCTGCAAACTCCCCTGAGATCAGAGAAATCGGAAACGCATAAAAGAGTACAGCGACTAACATATAAAACAACATCGTCCAACCAGTGGCAGCGACATCAGGAATATTGCGGATGCTTGCGACTAATGCGCAAGTCATCCCAATAAACGTTAAGGTTGACAGTTGTTTGGTTGATTTTGAGTCTGTCATGATCGATCCTTCTTTCTATCACTAAAACTACACAAGAACTTCTTTTAATTTTTCTTCCATTGCGTGTTTGATGGCTTCGGTGTAATAAGCAAAGATGTTGTCATCTGTTAAATAAGGAGTCATGATAGCGGCTCTCAACAAAGTAACTTGTTGTTCTTTTTGCCATTCCTCTTTTGGAACACCCATGCTTTCAACAAATGCCACTGGAGAATCGCCATAATCCGCTTGCGTGAATGTCGTATGAGAAGTGATGAAGCGTTCTGCGTACACATCCCCTTCCATATAAGAGGACACATCGAACATTTTTTCATTCAAACGGTTGATTTCTTTTAAATCAGTACAGCCTTGGACTTTGAATGCCCAATCGACCATATTGAAATCTGGGTGATTCAATGGATAGACTTCAATTGTTTTCCCATTGACAGTAATGCTTAATTGACCAAGAAATTCTCGGAAACGTTGAGCGGCTTCGATTGATGCACCGATCAATTGACCATAACCAGTGACATTCAAAGGGAGAACTTGGTGCGCCGTCCAAACTGCTGCAGCCGTTGCCCCAGCTTTTGAGCCTTCTAAAATATAAGCACCTAACATATCAGGAGCCTTAACCGATTTTTCAAACACATAAGGTGCAAAATAAGAGATAATATTCCGCATACTTTTATGTTTGATCGTGATTCCTCCAGCCGCATAAGGAACGTAACCCATCTTATGTGGATCAACGGTCACTGATTCCGCTTCACTGATTGCCTTGAAACCTTCATAGACACTTCTCTCGATTTTCACTTCATGATGGAAAACATGATGTTCTTCAAAAAATTCTGCTAATGATGCGTAAGGTACAAATTCATATGCTTCATTCATGAACAAGCAACGGGCATAGCCACCATAAGCTGCATCCACATGAAGGTAGAAATAAATGCCTTCATCTTTCAATTTTTCTCTAAGTTCAACGATTTGATCGACACGATCGACTTGTCCTTCTTCCGTTGTACCTACAACAGCGACCACACCTAGGACGGGAATATGTTGGATAGCTAGTTCATGAATCGTCTTTTCCAATACTTGGACATCCATTCGGTAGCAGTCATCAACGGGGATCGCGATCATTTGATCCAATCCAACACCACAAATATCTAATGCTTTCATCCATGAATAGTGTTTGGTTTGAGGAACAAGCCATTTGCCTAATTCTTGGATGTGTTTCCCACTTCGTGAAGATGCAGCTTTGACGTTGTCTAATTCTTCATCAGTAAATGTCTCGATCATTTCTAAGATTTCTTCTACAGATAGATTGAGCAATTCCCAATCCGATAGGTCTTTCACTTTTTCAGGGTAAGTTTCTTTGACCGCTAAAGGAATCGATTTGATACAACGGGCATACCATAGACCTTCTAAATTCGCAATCGAACCATCCGCTGTCAGATGTCCCCAACCATTCGGCATACTGAACAGCTTCGCAAAGTCTTCTCCGATCTCTGCTTCCATTTGTGATGTGGCCATTGACGATTCCAATGCCACGTTATTAGGATTCCAAAGCATCGCAAAGTTGTAAGCCAATAAAGCGGGCATCAATGTTTCTGCATTCATTTGTCCCCAATAACGTCCGGCTGAATGCCAAGGAATTGAACCGGCACGCATTCGTTCACTGACTTCATCTAAGACTTCCATCATATGTTGTCGTGTCGCAAGATAAGACGTTGTTGATTTGTCTGCTTCACTGATTGCGGGAAGGTCAGCTGGCAAATAATTTTCACGCCAACCTAAATGTTCATCTACCATCTTATTCAATAGCATTTTATACACTTGTCCATTTTCTGCTTTGTCGCCAATAAAGACGGCTTTGATATCCATATCTTTCATGATTCATTTCTCCTCTCTTATTACCTGATCACAGGAAATAATCAGCCGGCTGTTGTTTCTTGATCAGTTTACGTGTTTGACTATACGCCCAAATCTTAAAAAATTTTTTTAATAACATCTATTTACACGCCTTACTTTGAAGATAAAAAAAATAAAGTCTGATTATTCTGTCTTTTTATCTCAAAAAAACGAACGATGTGTCTAAACTTCCTAGCATAGAACGATTTATTTTATTGGTTATAACGTTTAAGTCACGAACAAAAAAAAGAAATCAAACGCACTTATTCGTTGAAAAAAATCTAAATTTACTTTTTCTACTTGGACCTCTCTATCAATTAGTTCCCCATTTTTTTAGTTAAAACAGATACAATAACAAAAATAAGTAAATTTAGCATCTTGTTTTCTAAGAAAGATCAAGTGATAGATGCGTATCTACAAAAAACATGGCATAATAGCTAGGTGCTTGTGCATGACTATACAAATAGGGAGGATTCCCCATGATTGAACATTATCTTGAGAAAAATCTCTTACGCCAACTGTTTCTTTGTGGACAGTTTTATGTAAATAAAGAAGTCCATCTTCCAACGACGGCTACTTTGTTACATGTTTGTCAAACGACTCTGTTGAATGATATCAAAGCCTTAAGTAGAGAATTAAGCGACCAAATCATTTATCAATCAAAAGAAAAAGAAACCTATTCTTTATACTTCGCACCAACAATTTCTCGTTTTCAATTGATGCAACGACTCTCTCGACCCTCTTTATTTTTGAAAACTTGCCTTCTTTACTTAGAAGATGAACCAGATTATATCCAATTGACTGAACTCGAATTTATTTCAGTCAGCAAAGCTTATGCATTGAAGAAACAAGTGTTAGACTACTTTCAAGCATGCGATATCGCCATTGAACATCATTCCCCTCACTTTACTGACATCGAAAGACGCTTGGTTTTGCTAAATGTGAGCTATCGGACAGGCACATTGCCAGAATTCTCTCTTCCTTGCTCCTTTGATGTCCAAGCGCAAGATTTTATTCAAGCAGTCACTAAAAAAAGTGGACGTATCTATGATCGGGATACCCAAGAAATTTTACAAACAGGCTTTCTGATCAGTCTCTTCTACCAAAAAGATGCCCCACTATCGGTCGATCAATCGCTTATCAATGAAATCAAAAGAAGACCAATTTATGATTTCGTTCTTGCTGCTTGGGAAGAAACTCCTTTTAAGCAATTTTTTCAGCCAAATGAATTTTACTTTGTTCTGATACTCTTCAATCTATGTGATTATGGATTCGATTCCTATGAAGCCATCGAGCAGGATTTTGCTCAACTGCATCAAGTCTTTATAGAAAATAATCCAGAGACAAAACAGTTGATCCAACAATTCGAGCAACATTTTGACCATTCTTTTCTTGGAAACAAAGCTTTTGAACGTGCGCTGATCCGTATTTTGCGTTCTGCTTGGAAAAACTATCAATTATTCTTACCTGAAAAATTTCATTTGTTGACCGATGATCAACAGCAATTATTTGAAGAAGTAAAACAGATCGTTACCGATTGGAGTCATGCACTTCCTTACCAATTAAAGATCAATCCAAATTGTCTACGCTCATTCGTTATTGAATTGACTGGTATGTTACGCTTAGATAAACAAAAAGTATCTGTGCGGATCGTGACCAACTCAGATATCAAATACCTGATTTATCGCGAAGCTTTAGAGGCTGTTACGACATGTGACATTTCCGTCGAACCAGTGATCTATAACCAATTAAATGAAGAAGGTCTCGCGTTTGCGACTGCTTCCTCCCATCGGCTGTTGTGTGAACGAACGCTTTATACACCTGTTGCCTTGTCCATGGAACATATTATTCCGATCTCGGTCGAAACAGTGGAACAAGCCATTATACGGCTTGTAAAAAATAGTTCATGAGGGAAATTTGCTCTCCAATCACCTAAATAAGCCGGAATCCACAAAATTGTTCCAGACCTTGTGGATTTCGGCTTATTTATAAAGGAGTTATTTCAACGGTTAGTCGAAATCTAAGCTGCTGTTTTCAGCTCTTACTGTTGATTTCTTTGAGCTATGCGCTTCTGGCTTAACCTCTCTATCCGCCTATTTTTATCATATCGCCAATCGCTAACTTGGGATAAATAGATGGTTCTACTGAAATTGCTCCTGGGAGAATTTCATTATCACCTTCTTGGAAGTAGATCGATACATGACCTAGTTCATCAAAATTTTGATTTGCAGCATTACCTACTTTGGTGATTTTGTAGCTTGTATCACCAAATTGAATCGCTGTACCTGGACTAAGGACATTCTTTTTTGTATCCAACGTTTCATGGATCACACAAATTGATTTTAATTCTTCTGTAGCTGAGGGACCGAATAAAATCAAAAGCATTTCTTCTTCAAAAGCTTCCACTAATTCGCCAATTTCTTTTACTTTACTTTTCAACACTAAAATCCCTCCTAGATAGTAATATATTCGTTGCTTTTCGTACTAAAGATGAATTGGACATCCTAAAGCTAGTTCTGCTGCATCCATGATCGTTTCAGAAAGCGTCGGATGACCATGGATCGTCAAAGCAATGTCTTCGATCGTCAAATTCGCTTCAATGGCTAAGGTGATTTCTGCTATTAAGTCACTTGCGCCTTGCCCAACGATTTGTCCACCTACGATCAGTTCTGTTTCTTGCTCAACGACCAAGCGAACAAATCCTTCGGGTGCATTCAGTGACAATGCCCGTCCGTTTGCTTGTAAAGGAAATGTTGCTGCTTTAACAGATAATCCTTGGCTTTTTGCCTCTGCCAACGTTTGACCTGCTACAGCAATTTCAGGATCAGTGAAGCAGATTGCGGGTATTGCTTGATAATCTTTCTCTACTTTTTTCCCACTGATCACTTCTGCGGCAACTTTCGCATCATAACTTGCCTTGTGCGCAAGAGCTGGTCCTGCAATGATGTCTCCTATCGCATAAATATGCGCTTGACTTGTCTGATACTGTTGATTTACTTTTATTAAACCATTCGCCTCCACTGATACCCCAGCTTCTGCCAAGCCAATATCAGCGGTATTCGGCTTTCTGCCAACTGTCACTAGCACATAATCAGCTGACAGCGTTTGTTTAGAATCTTGTGTGGTAAAAGTAACTTCGATACTTGTTTCGGTTTCGCTTACTTCTTTTGCAAGCGCGCCTGTAAATACGTTTATACCTTTTTTCTTAAACGATTCTTCGACCACTTGGACTAAATCTTTTTCATAGGTCGGAAGCAATTGATCGGTCCCTTCTAGAATGGTGACTTCTGTACCTAAATCTGCATATGCCCCACCTAGTTCAGTCCCAATGATCCCGCCTCCGATAATAACCAGCTTGCCGGGAACCGCTTTCAAAGAAAGTGCCGCTGTCGAATCAAGTATCCGTCCACCATATTTGAAACCAGGAATTTCAATGGGTTGACTACCTGTTGCAATGATCGCATGGTCAAAGGAAATCACTGTTTGTTCATTTTTCCCAGTAATCATTGCACGATTAGGTGAAGTGAATCTCGCATAGCCTTCGACGATACGGATCTTATTTTTCATCAGAAGTCCGCGGATCCCCGTTGTTAACGGGCGAACGACTTTATGATCTTTCCATTGTTGTACAGCCTGAAAGTCTAATTCTGTTTCTTTATTGATGATACCAAAATACTGACTATTTTTTGACTCTTGATAAATATGTCCAGCATGGATCAATGCTTTAGAAGGAATACAACCGACATTTAAGCACACACCACCGATATGTTCACTTTCTACAATGGTGACTTTTTGACCTAATTGTGCCGCCCGAATCGCCGCTACATAGCCACCAGGTCCAGATCCTATGACTAACGTCTCTGTTTTCTCTTCCATATATTCCTCCAATTCCTACAATAAAAACCCAAGAGGATTTTCCAATAACGTGACGATTTGTGTAAGAAACGCTGATGCTGGTGCGCCATCTACTACACGATGATCAAACGACAAGCTTAATTCTACGACTGAACGATTTGTTACTTCATTCAATGTTGAGTCAAATACCACCTTCTCATACATGCCACCAACCCCTAAAATCGCCACTTCAGGTTTGTTGATAATCGGGTTGAACTGTTTGACTTTTGATCGTCCCAAAGAGCTGATCGTAAATGTACCGCCACTCATCTCTGCATTCGTCAAGTTGCCTTCTCGTGCCTTCTTCGTTTTTTCTTTGATTGCTGTTGTCAAATCAGCTAACCCTAGTTGTTCTGCTGATTGGATGACTGGAACAACTAAACCATCTTCTAAAGCCACTGCAATCCCCAAATGAATGTTTGGAAACACCGCGATACCTTCCTCTAATGCGTGGGCGTTGAATATTGGAAAGTCTTTCAAAGCAATCATCGCCGCCTTGGCAAAAATCTCCAGATAAGAAATACGTTCGTTGGTTTTCTGCTCGATCATTGGTAATAGTTGTTGACGTAATTCAACGACTTTCGTCAAATCAACTTCAGCTGTCATCGTTACATGAGGAATAGTCGTTTTGCTAGCGACCATTTTATCAGCAATTGCTTTACGTAGTGGCTTCCAAGGAATAAGATTACTTTCAATTGCCTTTTCCTGAACAGCTTGTTCTTGTTTAGGAGTGAAATTTTTGACATCACTCAGATGGATGCGACCTTTAGGCCCTGTTCCTGTCACATCTGCTAATGGAATGTCTCTTTCTCTTGCAAGACGTCTTGCAGATGGTGTCGCCCGGATGGTATTTATTCCTAAGGCTGCGGGTACAGACTCTTCTACTTGTGTTGAAGTTACTTCTTCCGTAGGAGTCTCTACCGTTGCTTCCTCTTTGGAATCAGGCATTTGTAACGGCACTTCTTCATTTTGTTCACCAATATAAGCGATGATCGAATTGACTGGTGCGCTTTCCCCATCTTGCAAATATCTCTTTAGTAAGTAGCCTTCTTCATATGCTTCTACTTCGATGGCTATTTTATCTGTCATCACTTCAAAGATTGGATCGCCAATTGCAATGGCTTCTCCTTCCTTTTTCAGCCACATTGTAATTGTGCCTTCTGCCATCGTTGAACTTAGTTTAGGCATCAAAACTTCATGAGCCATATTCTACCGCCTTCCTATTTTTTTGCCATCAGCTTTTCACAAGCTTCCACAATATCTGCTACTTGTGGCACTGCTTTTTTCTCTAATTCAGGATGGTATGGCATTGGGATCTCCGCGCCTGCTAAACGCACGATCGGTGCATCTAAGAAATCAAAAGATTCACTTTCTGCGATCACACTTGCCAATTCTGCACTAAAGCCACTTCGCTTCACCGATTCTGTCACAACGACCGCACGTCCAGTCTTCATCACTGAATTAGTGATTGTTTTTTTGTCTAACGGTACCAATGTCCGTGGATCGACCACTTCAATACTGATCTTTTTTTCTTGCAAAATTTTGGCAGCTTCGATTGCTTTATGAACCATGATCCCTGTTGCCACCACCGTGATATCCGTTCCAACTTCTTTAATATCTGCTACTCCGATCGGGATCGTGTATTTTTCTGCTGGCACATCTGAAGTTGTCCGATAACATAATTTATGTTCATAAAACATGACTGGATTATCGTCTTCGATCGCTGCATGTAATAACCCTTTTGCATCATACGCTGTTGCCGGTTGGATCACTTTCAATCCTGGGATATGAGCCGTCCAATTTTCTAAACTTTGTGAATGTTGGGCAGCTGCGCCGGTTCCTGAACCACCTGGGGTTCTCATCACTAAAGGAATTCTTGCCTTGCCACCATACATGTAGCGGATTTTTGCCGCTTGGTTCACGATTTGATCCAATGCGATCGTAATAAAATCAGAGAATTGGATCTCAAAGATCGGCCTCATGCCGGTCATAGCTGAGCCAACAGCCGCACCTGCGATGGCTGACTCTGAAATAGGTGTAGAACGTATACGCTCCTCACCAAATTCTTCGACCATTCCACGAGTCACTCCGAAAGCGCCTCCATAAATCCCGATATCTTCACCTAACATAAATACATCTTCGTTTTCTCTCATTGCTTCAGAAAGTGCTTCTTTCACAGCTTCTGCATAAGTAATTTCTCTCATGACTTCCTCCTACTCTGCATAAACATCTTCATACATCGTTTCAACCGCAACCATTGGACTTGTTTCTCCAAATTTCACTGCATCAATGATCGACTGTTTTGCCTGTTTTTTGATTTCCTCAGCTTCTTCATCAGTGAAGATACCCGCAGCAACCAACGTTTTCTTGGTTCGCTCGATTGGATCTCTTTCTGTTCGCCACTGTTCTTCTTCTTGTTTCGTGCGATATTTTTTAGCATCTGATTTTGAATGACCTTTCCAACGATACGTCAATGCTTCGATCAGAGTCGGTCCTTCACCACGGCGTGCTTTTTCTACCGCCCGATGGGTCGTTTCAATCACTTCGAGTAAATCATTTCCGTCAATTGTCACACCTTCGATGCCATACGCTTTTGCCCGCTCGGATAAGTTTTGGACTCTTGTCATTTTTTCAATTGGTCCGCTCATCCCATATTTATTATTTTCAATAAAGAAGACAACAGGCAGATCCCAGATCGCAGCCAAGTTCAACGCTTCATGGAAGCTCCCTTCATTCGTCGAACCGTCTCCTCCATAAGATAAGGCAACTTGGTTTGTTTTCTTCATTTTTGAAGATAATGCGGCACCTACAGCAATCGGATAACCACCGCCAACAATGCCATTGGCGCCTAAGTTTCCGGTATCTAGATCTGCAATATGCATAGAGCCGCCTTTGCCATTATTCGTACCAGTGGTTCGGCCAAATAACTCTGCCATCATTTCATTCACATTGGTGCCTTTAGCAATCGTATGACCATGACCTCGGTGAGTAGAAGTGATCCAATCTGTTTTTCTTAACACCGCTCCGCTTCCCGCAGCTGTTGCTTCTTGTCCTACGGCTAAATGTGTGGTGCCATGGATCAGTCCACGTGCAAAAAGCTCATCTACCTTTTCGTCAAAAAAACGAATCTCCCACATTTTATAAAAAATATCTTTCAACTCTTCATCTGCAAGATTCGCACTATTTTCAATAGACATAGATTTATTTTTTTCCATGTATTTTCTCCTTTTGTTTTGCCTAAAACACATATAGATTTCGCCTATAGGGATCAGATATATTCATTCAAAAGAAATTTCGCAGTATCTTCATCAATGATCAACACATCGACCAAATGATTCGTCAAAGCTGCGTTGATCCCTTTCACTTTATCTTTTCCTCCAGCAGCAGCAATTTTCAATGGAATTTTCTTTAAATCAGCTACTTCGAGTGACAACACACGTTTATTCCATTCGCAGTCTACTACAGAGCCTTCTTCGTTGATGAAGTTATAACAAATATCACCAATGATTTCACCGTTGGTAAAATCGACTTTCATCCCATCCTCTTTCGCTAAATAAGCTTTGGTCATTGTGGAATAGACAGGCGTGCCACCTATCCCAACCAAGGAAATATCGGCATTTTTAGCTTCTTCTAATACGTTCTTGATAAAGGATTGACTTAAAAAGACTTGTTTGGCTTCCGCTGAATCCACAGTGATCGGTGCATGTAATTCCAGCGCGATCCCACCACATTTATTGGCAAGCAACTCGCAAATCACATTGGATTGCAAACTAACATGCTCTCGACCTAATCCTCCTACCATCGGAATAAAACGAACATTCGATAGATGGTTTTTTACCGAAAAAATCACTGCGGCTTCATGAAGCGTCGTGCCTGCTGAGATAGCAATCGTCATATCCGCTTTGATGATTCTAGAAAGATATCTAGCAGTCGCGATCCCTAGTCTTTTGTTTAGTGATTCTTCTCCAATCGAATGGACACAAATGACCTCTTTCAATTGATATTTTTTTTGGATCTTTTGTTCCAACCGTTGAAATGGATGAATCAAATCATCGTGGATAATGATTTCTACTAAGCCTAAACTACGTGCTTTTGCCAGATATTTCGACACAAGTGAGCGGCTGATACTAAATTTTTTAGCAATTTCTTCTTGCTTTGCTCCTTCGTTATAATACATAGATGCGAGTTCCACTAATAAGCGCTTGTCATCTGAATACCCCATTTGAATCCCTCCAATAGTATAGATGCTTGATTACTATTGATTTTAACACACTTCAAAATGGTGACTTATTTCAAAATCAACGATTAAAACATGCTATCCTGTAACTTTCTAAGCTTCCAGACTGTCGTCGATTGATCTAATTCCACATCATCTTCTGTAATAAAAGTACCTTCTTTGATCGTGCGTTTCGCTACGACTTCGCCTGAGATCAAACCAATCGGGATATGCCCTTCGCTGACCATGTCGACATGAGTTTCTAGAACACCACGAACACTATAACCACCGATTCCATCCAGGCGCTCCCCTTGGTTGATCGTCTTTTTAGCCACTGCGACAGTTTCTGAAATAGGTGCTCCAAGAGGAACGATCGCATGATCATTTCGTAAAACAGCTTTAGCAATCGTGATAGGAGTTTCTAAACTTGCTAAGTGGAAAGGTCGATACAATAGATGATGGTCGCCTTCTTTTTGCATCAAATAATTCAATTCATGCTTCACTCCGTCATTTTGGCCTTTTACGATGACAAACACACCAGGTGCCAAACCGTCGACATATTCGACTACACCAAATTTATCAAGGATTCCACCATTTTCTTTAATGTCCAAATCTTTGACTACTGAGTTTTGATCCCCAGCGATTCCATGCATCCCAACTTTATCAGGTACAAAACCGATCGCATTCGACAATAAGTTCATCTCTGCCATTGTTTTTGTGCCGTCTTTAAACGCCGCTAACATATGAGGCGCCATTTTTTTCTTCAATGCTTCTTCACGGCATGTATCTGGATTAGCAGAAATATTCAGCTTATTATTTTTCCCTTTTCCTGCGACTAATACTTCCATCCCCATTGATTTAGCAAATTCAAAGAGTTCAGTTGTCGCAGCTGGTTCATCACCATCCGACCCCGTATAAACTAAATTAGCGGTCTGATAAAGTTTGTGCATCAAAGAACCTACTGTAATATCGATTTCAACATTCAAGAGTACTAAATGTTTCTTAGCAACCAAGGTTTCCATCGCAATTTTTGCCCCTACTTCTGGTACCCCTGTTGCATCAACAATCACTTCAACATCATCTGAATAAATAACTTCTTTAAAATCAGTGACTGTTAAAATTTTATGTTGATTCGTACTTGAAGCTTTATAAGCCGCTGCCGCACTTTGTGCAAAATCTAGTCGGATATCACTGATGCCTGTGACAGCCATTCCAGGGATCGTTGCGATCTGTGCAATCATCCCAAAGCCCATTTGACCGGCACCGATCACCCCTATTTTTATTGGCGCTCCTTGGTTCTCTCTTTCTAATAATTGTTGATAAATAGTCATTCTCAGCTCTCCTTTAACAAAATATACTTGACGTAACATTTGATACAATTCAATAGTAAAATGTTTAACAACCGATTGTCAACGCTTACATTAAAATTAGAAGTGCACACTCTCATCTTTACCTAATGTTCCTCAAAATTCACAAAGTTCACATTTGTTCCATAATAAAGAATATGTGAATAAATGGTTGACTTTCGTAATTCTGCAATTTAGTATTTTAAATATAAAGCGCTTACAAATAACAACAGGAAAGGAGTTCCACTTATGTTCCAATATAAATCACTTGTTTTCTTGCTCGCTGCATGTTGGGTGATCCAGATCCTATTATCTTATTTGCAGCATATCAACTACCGTAAAGAATTGAATGAAATCAAAAAGCGCCACACTGGTTTTTTAGGCGTAGGCATAGCTAAAGCGAAGTTTAATTTAGGAAGAGGCGTGATTCTTTTATTAGTGACAGATCAAAATGGCCTTATCTTATCCTGTAGGGAAATGTCAGGTGTCACAATATTTGCCAGATTCAAAGAGAAAAAAGAGTTTATTGGAAAGAAAACAAACGAAACATTTAACTTACTTTCTAATAAGCAAAGAAAAGCAGCATTTGACCAAGCACTTCAATTGATCCAAATGGAAAAAAATAGACTGGAGGTAGTTTAATGGATTTTTTAGTATCGATTGCAGAAAATTTTATTGGAGTTTTTGATGCTGGTGGAGAGAACTTGATGGGATTGATCACCGGTATCCTGCCAACTTTAGTAGTTTTATTGACATTTGTTAATGCCCTCATCGCTCTGGTTGGTGAAGAGCGTGTATCGTCATTCGCACAATTTTGTACGAAAAACATCCTTTTACGTTATAGCATCTTTCCTCTATTAGCTGTTTTCTTCTTGACCAATCCAATGTGTTATTCTTTTGGACGTTTCTTAAAAGAGAAACAAAAACCCGCTTTCTACGATTCTGCTGTTTCATTAGTCCACCCGATCACTGGTCTATTTCCCCACGCAAATGCTGGTGAACTATTTGTCTGGACTGGGATTGCTTCAGGATTGACCACATTAGGTCTATCCGTCATGCCTTTAGCCGTCCGCTACTTTTTAGTGGGAATGGTCGTCATTACGATCCGCGGAATCGTTACAGAATTATTGACAAAAATCATGTGGAAAGAAACGGCTGAATAAACTGTCATCGAAAGGGAGGAAAAGTTATGTCCAATAAAGTCATTGTCAGTCCAGGTACTAAAGGGTGGGGTGGCCCATTGACCTTACAACCAACCAGCGAAAAAACTGTCGTTGCTTCAGTCACCGGTGGAGGTATCCATCCGGTTGCGCAAAAAATCGCTGAATTGCTAGATGTTGAGGCAGTTGATGGGTTTAAAGAAAAAGTTGAACCTGAAAAAATGATTTGCGCAGTTGTCGACTGTGGAGGAACAGCTCGTTGTGGTGTTTATCCAAAGTTGAATGTGATGACTGTTAATCTACATCCGACAACACCTTCTGGTCCATTAATGAAATTTATCAACGAAAAGAACTTCGTTTCAGGTGTCACACTAGAAGACATCGCGATCGCTGGCGAAGAAGCTGCAACTCGTATAGAACCAGTAACAGAAGCTGAACCTACGAAAAAAGAACAAGTGACTGAGGCAAAAGCTAAGGTCGCTGAAACACAAGGCGGTTTTTTAGGTCTCATCAATAAACTTGGTCGATCCGTCGGGAACGTCGTTGGGATTTTCTATCAAGCAGGTCGTGATACGATTGATATCGTCATAAAAAATATTCTACCCTTTATGGCATTTGTCAGTATGTTGGTAGGAATTATCAACTACACAGGAATCGGTGATATCATCGCAAGTGGCGTGAAACCTTTATCCGGCAGTGTCGTCGGTTTAGTCATCCTTTCTCTGATTTGTTCGATCCCTGTGTTATCACCAGTTCTAGGTCCCGGAGCAGTCATTGCTCAAGTCGTTGGTGTATTGCTCGGTGTGGAAATTGGCAAAGGAACGATTGCTCCTGCCATGGCTCTGCCTGCACTTTTTGCCATCAACTCTCAAGCAGGTGCAGATTTCACACCAGTCGGTTTAACCCTTGCCGAAGCAGAGCCTTATACAGTTGAGATTGGCGTACCTGCTGTTCTTTTCTCTCGACTGTTAACTGGTCCTTTAGCAGTGATCTTGGCTTGGTTAGCTAGTTTTGGATTGTATTGATCCACACTGACTGGAAAGTCCAGTTTTAAATCATAATCATTAGGAAATCGCTCTGGAAGTGTGCAACTCCTATGAAAAATAAGCGCTAAATCTCAAAAATTTTTATCCAAATTTTTGAGATTTGACGCTTATTTTTGAGCTAATATCTTCTGTCACAGCTTCATTCTCTTAGTTTGACCATTGAATTTAGACATCCGCTGGACCGATTTCTTTATTCAAGAAATAAGAGATGATCGTACGAATCACGACTAATGCGGCTAATTGAAAAATATCTTGTAATGTCGGCTTGATGATCGACTCAATGATCCCAGCAGAAATCAATATCTCTAAACTCAACAAGATATACCCACCTAGCATTTTTTTGATGCCGTTATTTTGATGGACCCGTTCATTCTGTTTAAAAGATTGATTCAAGGCATCTTTCAAAAAATCTTTGATTGAGAGAAACCCTCCCCATAATAAGATCACGATGGCAAAAACATCTAAAATCAAGACTAACCATTCAAGGTATGGATAAAGAAGTGTCATCCAACTATTCTCCACTAAACTTCCCTTCTTTCATGCGATACATGACTCGCTATTTCCAAATTCAAAAAATAGGAGATGATCGTACGTATAATGATGATCAATGCCAATTTCAAAATATCAGACCAAGTCGGTTTGATCACAGATTCAATGATATCTGCCACGACAAGCACCTCTAAACTCAACAAAATATAGCTAGCAAGTAATTTTCGAGCATCTGCATTCCGACGATTACGCATCGGATAATCTTTGATCAACGGACGATCCATCATTAAATTTTTCAAAACTAAAAAGATCCCAACAAGCAAGACTAAAATTGAGAACACATTCAAAATCGCAATCAGCCATTCCAATAAATGGACCAACGTTTCACTAAACATCCTAACACCCCACTTTTTCTTCTACTCCTATCCTACTAAGAGTACGGAGTTTCGTCCAGTTTGAACAAAAAAAGAAAACCAAACTAGAAATAATACATACACCTTTACTAAAACTAACTATTAGCTATTGAACGCTGAGCTTCATCTGACGTTGCTGAAAAATATTACCGATCAAAATAAGATGTTTCTTTTTAACTATTCGGTAACATATGCATATTTTTTTCGATTCGTATATGATATGTACGTTCATGAAAATGATCTAACATAGATACTTATTCATATATTTCAAGGAAATTTTTAGTAAGTTCTATTGATTGATAGATCATCCTTGTAAAATGTCGAATATTTTCTTTAGATAAAAATAATTCATCTCTCCATCCATTGATCAACTGCTCTAACCCCTGGCGAAAACTCTCCGAATACACTATCGTATATACCATCTACTCACCCCAACCATACTTACTAAAAGTATCTTTCATTTCAGATTCGGAAACTACTAAACCTTTTGAGAAATCAGTAAATGCTTTTTCTATTTCTTTACGGTCTTGTTCTCTCATCACTTCCTTTGTATCAATTATCAATGTTGTACCTTCTTTCATATAGCTCAAAATATCCCCCTTAGGTAACCCAAGTTCCTTAGGTAAAATGATACCGACAATGTTCCCAATTTTTCTCACCTTTAAACTCTTCATCTTTTCCACACCTTTCTGATTCACATGAATTAAAAACGCGTTATAACTCATTCCCAAAATTTTTTTACTTCTCTTTATTAAGAATTTATTACAAAATACACTAAAAAACAGACACTTCCTCTGAACTGTCAAAAATTCTGGTTGCTCACTTACCCTATCATTTGGCTTATTTTTCTAAACGCTCTATGCTTTGAAGTAGAAATAGTTCACAAACCAAAAGGAGGTTTTTTTATGAGCAAGAAATGGTTGAAAGTAGGCATTGGCTTAGGACTAGTCGCTATAGGTGCTGTTTATCTTGGCAAAAAAACAGGCTTACTAGAAGATGATAGTCACCTTTATGATGAATTTGAATCAATCTAGAAAATTAGCCAGAATACAATGATTTAGGAGATATTGGAGGATTGGACAATGCAAAAAAAGAAAGCAATTATGATTGGTGCAGGAATCGCGAATATGGCAGCAGCTGTTTATTTGATCCAAGAAGGCAAATGGCGTGGAGATCAAATCACTTTCTACTCCTTAGATGACCATGGATCAAATGATGGTGCTCCTGTGGACACAGTTACTGATGAATATTGGAACAAAAATCACCCATTAGAAAATCAAAAAGGCTACGTTGCACGTGGTGGACGTATGCTGAATTACCGTACGTATGTCGATTTGATGGATTTACTCAGTCGCATCCCTTCTGCCACAGAACCAGGCATGACTGCGGAAGAAGACACACGTGATTTTGATGCCAAACATCCGACTTTTGATAAAGCTCGTTTGTTGGAAGGTGGCAAGGGAATCATTGATGGTGGTAAATTAGGTTTCAATAATAAAGATCGCGTATTATTGACGAAACTGATCGCCATGCCTGATTCAGAAGAAGAAAAATTAGATAATGTGACGATTGCTGAGTATTTCAAAGATGATCCCCATTTCTTTGAAACAAACTTCTGGTTTATGTGGGAAACGACTTTTGCTTTTCGAACACGTAGTTCTGCACAAGAATTACGGCGCTATATGCACCAAATGATTTATGAGTTTACTCAAATCGAGCATTTAGTTGGGGTCAATCGGACACGCTATAATCAATATGAAAGCATTATGTTGCCACTGATCAACTATTTGAAAGAACAAGGCTGTAAAATCATTTTGAATCGTCGTGTCGTTGACTGGGAATTTAAAGAAACAGCGATGCAAGATGAAATCACGGTGACAGGCTTGAAGATGATCAATACAAAAACACAAGAAGAAGAACATGTCGTCGTTGATGGAGATACTGGCGTATTATTTACGAATGGTTCGATCACTGATTCAGCAACACTTGGCGACTACGAAACACCCGCAGAGGAAAATATGGATTACGGTGCTGCTTCTAGTTTATGGAAAAAAGCCAGTGAAAAATTCTACAATTTAGGTAATCCAGATAAATTTTTCGCAGATCGTGACGCAAGTGAATGGGTCAGCTTTACGTTGACAACGAAAAATCATGTGCTGTTAAACGAGATCACACGTATCACGACACAAGAACCAGGTAATGCGTTGAATTCATTTATTTCAACAACACCGATCACCCCACTTAGTCAAAAAGATGTCAATATGTCGATCGTCGTGCATCACCAACCGCATTTCACTTCACAAAAACCGAATGAAACAGTGATTTGGGGCTACTTCTTGTATCCAAGACGTCGTGGTGAATTTGTCGACAAAGAGTATATTAAAATGAACGGAAAAGAAATGTTGGAAGAATTGCTTGGTCAGCTTTCGAAAGTTGATCCTGGTCCAGTAAACATTCGCGAAAAAGAAACCGAGATCTATGATAGTGTCATCAATAATATTCCGGTTTATATGCCATATGCTTCTGCCTTATTCAACAATCGTGCAAAAAGCGATCGACCAAAAGTCATTCCTAAACATTCAACAAACCTTGCCTTTACTGGTGAGTTCGTTGAACAGCCTTATCAAATGATCTTTACCGAACAAAGTGCTGTTCGTTCAGGAGAAATTGCGGCATTCCATTTTGCAGGTATTCCAATGTCACGTTTGGTGAAAACACCACGTTATGACAAAGATATCCCTACGTTGATGCGTGCAGCGAAAAAAATGTTTGATTGAGGTTGTGAAGTCCACTTTTCTATGCTGCTTCAGTTCTAAAACAAGAGTCCTCCACCTATGGAATAGGCGGAGAACTCTTGTTTTTTCGGCTATTTTTGATTTTTCCCGATGCTTCTCTTTTTGTTTTCTCTTTTCGCAAGGAGCCATGCGAAGCCACCCATAACGATCTCACTTCCACCGATCAGTAAAACAATCAGAGTAAAGTTAGAAAGATACGTCCGCATCAAGTCTTGAAGTGAATCCATTTGCTCATCCGTCTGCAAAATCTGCGCATAGTATAAAGTTGCGGCAAATGCTAGACTTATCAATCCAGCACCCATCAGACTACACGCAAATTTTTTGATACGTGATCGGATAGATCCCGGATTGAAATAAATGAATCCAGCTAAGATCAATAGGCTCACACTCACAATGCCCCAAGCATAGTCAAGTACCTGTTGGCTCAACTCAGTGATTCCTCGAATAAAAAGATGCAGATAACTTGGTTGTACACTCCGTTCAAAGATCCCGCCGATCATATGTAAAGCTAGTTCTTCTCCTGCAGTTCCTTCTTCAATATCGATGTCATGTTCTGCTTTATATGTATGGATCGTCTCTTTGATATGTTCTTCCAACTCCGTCGCTTGGATCAAGCTTGGTTGCTTGTCGCGATAGGTTTCTTTGATGAAATGCTCGATATTCTTTTTGACTAATTCCTCGGATACACTGTCGGCAAGCACCTCTGGAGTGACTCTTGCTTCTTGGTGGTAGCTCTGGACACGACCATTGATCTCTCTCGTTACTTTTTGTATGTAGTTTGCTTGTTTGATTTGTTCATTCATAAATCCTTCATTTGCTAAAGTCGTATAAAAAAGTCCGCCAATCGATAAAAAAAAGAGCAAGACCGTACACACAACTCCTATAATTATTTTGATTAATCGACTATTTCTCATTTCTCTCCTTTCCTATGTCAGCACAAAAAATTGTTCTTTTACGTTTTATTTTGTTGAAAATCAACTACTATAATTATAACTTTCAGTCAATAAAACTACAACTTCCTTTTTTCGTCAAAAGTTATTTTACTGTTTTAACTTAAAACTAAAAGCGCGTTTCATTGTGAAAAAAAGTAACATTCCCTTAGAATGAGTTTATAAATAACTATCGTTAGTTTTATTAACGAAAACAGGAGAGGAGCACTACGATGAAAGCAGTCACTTGGCAAGGAAAGCAAAAAATGGAAATTAGAAATGTTGATGATCCAAAAATTTTAGCACCAACCGATGCAATCATCCGTATCACTGCAACAGCGATTTGTGGATCTGATCTCCATCTTTATCACCATGGGGAATCCGTTATGGAAAAAGGCTATGTCGTTGGACATGAACCTATGGGGATCGTTGAAGAAGTTGGTTCTGAAGTGAAAAAGTTGAAAAAAGGACAACGTGTAGTTATTCCTTTTAATATTAGCTGTGGCCATTGCCATTTTTGTGCAAACCATATGGAAAGTCAGTGTGATAATTCCAATCAGGAAGAATTATACGGTGGATTATTCGGTTTTGGTAAATTGAACGGAAATCATTGGGGTGGTCAAGCGGAGTATCTTCGGGTGCCTTTCGCCGACTCTACGTCATTTATCGTTCCAGATAATGATTTACCTGATGAAAAAGTTTTATTTTTATCTGATATTTTACCAACCGCTTATTGGAGTGTTGCAAATGCAGGGGTAAAAAAAGATGATACGGTTGTCGTCTTAGGTTCAGGCCCTGTTGGTTTATTTGCACAAAAATTTGCTGTGATGGCAGGAGCAAAACGTGTCATTGCGGTCGATCCAGTCAAACATCGTTTGGACAAAGCGGTCCGCTATAATCAAATCGAAACATATCTATTAGACGACGTGAACCAAGCCGGAGATGATTTATATGAGTTAGCTCGTGGCGGTGCAGATGTCATCATTGATTGTGTCGGAATGGATGGCTTAGAGCCAACAAAAGAAAAAGCTAAAAATTTAGTTAGCTTACAAAGTGGAACGATCTCACCTATCCAAATGGCTGCTAAAGCGGTGAAAAAATTTGGTACAGTGCAAATCACTGGTGTTTATATGACACCTGCTTCTTCCTATCCACTTCAAGAATTCTTTATGCGCAATATCGATGTCAAACATGGGCAAGCACCGGTTGTCCACTTGATGCCAAAAATTTATGACATGATTGCAGAAGGGATGTTTGATCCAACTCAGATCATCACTCATTCGATGCCGTTAGAAGAAGCGGCTCGAGCATACGAGATTTTTGATAAAAAAGAAGATAAAAATATCAAAGTTGTTTTGAAACCTTAGAAATAAAAACTAGTTAGGTGATTTTATATGCCAAGAATCAAACGAAATACCCATGATGTCGAGATTGGCAAAGAAGAAGATATTGAGATCCGCGGACGGCGTTTTCGCTTGTATTTCCAAAATCGTTACACATTGATTTCTTTAGCGGTTGATTTACTCACAGGTATCTTTTATGTCTTAGGGAGTATTGCTTTGCTCACGAAAATCCCTGATTATTACAGTAATTACTTGTATTTGGCAGGTGCCATCTTCTTGACCACTCGCCCCATCTTACGTATCGTGCGAAATGTCTTTATTTACGATGAAAAGAAACAACGAAGAGAACAAGCGAAAAAAGAGAAGCATGAGATTTGATCCAACATCTCATGCTTCTCTTTATGTTGTTGTAGCGATTTGATACAACCGGGCAGTTGTTCCACTTTCTTCCTTGACCATAGTTAAAAATGACCAATCATATCGTTCATAAAAGGAGGTGTGGTCTGTAATCAAATAAAGTTTCTTGAACCCTAATCGATGCATCTCTTCTCTGGTTTGTTCTAATATCCATTTTGCTAATCCCTGATTCCGATGCTCCGGTTCAACATATAAAGCACAAAGATTAGGTGCTAAATCTGGACGGTCGTGGAAGTCATTTTCGATGACACCTGCTCCTCCAACGATTGCACCTTTTTCATCGAGAACAACATACCATTGAGGAATACTTTCCTTCTCGATGATTCCAGTACGTATACTTTCCGCATAAACCTCCGCAGGAATGCCCCACTTTGAGGAAAACCAACTTGCGGTTTCTTCCAGTAATTCTGGGTGTTCATTTAATTTGATCCATTGATACATATTCAACTATTAAACCTCCATTCATTATTCATGCGTCGTGTAAAACAGATCCCTAAGCATGTTTATCTATGTTTGAATTTTTGCTTCTTCTTACGACCTAAGCTAGAATAGATGTCAAAGGAGTGAGCGAGATGATTGCACACAAAAGAGACGGACTCCATGTAGTTTAAGCAAATAAAAAAATTACATGGAGGAATCAAACATGACAAATATTTACGATGATCAACAATTTTTTGACCAATACAAAGAAATGCCTCGTAGCCAAAAAGGCTTACAAGGTGCTGGAGAATGGCCCACGCTTGCAACTATCTTCCCCAATCTCCATGGACAAACAGTCCTTGATCTTGGATGTGGCTATGGTTGGCACTGTCGTTACGCTGCTTCGCAAGGGGCAAAAAAAATCATTGGTGTTGACTTGTCTGCGAAGATGCTAGAAGAAGCTAGCGCTCGAACAAATGATGACACGATCAGTTACATGCAAGACGATATTTCAACGATCCGGTTTGCGAAAGACTCATTTGATTTCGTGTTCAGTTCTTTAGCTATCCATTATGTAGAAAATTGGGAACAACTCGTCCAGCATGTCCATCACTTCCTAAAACCGAATGGGCAATTTCTTTTTTCAGTTGAACATCCTATTTTTACAGCAGATGGTCGGCAAGATTGGATTTATACAGATGATGGTCAGATCATGCACTTTCCAGTTGATCATTATTTTGACGAAGGGGAGCGTGACACAAACTTCCTAGGATCTTCTGTAAAAAAATATCATCGAACGATTACAACTTATCTTGAGACATTATTGTCTAATGGCTTTCAAATCAACCATGTGCTTGAACCAATACCACCATCACATATGTTAGATATACCTGGTATGAAAGACGAATTAAGACGTCCGATGATGTTGATTATTTCTGTGACAAAAATGTAGAGGCGAATCATCGATCTAAACATTCTTAGTCCATCTGCACAAATTTTATTAAGCGTCTGGAAATAGGTTGCCCCTATTTCCAGACCTTTTTTATCAACTAGAGAATGATTTCTGCCACTTCAAGCTTTCAATCACTTTCTATCACTGAGTTTTTGATTTCTTCTTGTTTCTTTTTAGCGAATTTCGCTAGTACCAATTCATAAGAAATCAAAATCATTTTCTCGATTTCCTCGTCTGACAATTCATCTTTGCCTAACATGATCGAATTCCAATGTTTCTTATTGGCATAGTAACCAGGTATAATGATCTCAGGGTACATCGTTCGTAATTCCTCGTTTTTTTCAGGGAAATGTTTTAACGTGATCAATGCTTTTTCATTCGCTTCTGGACTCATCATCCCAAACTGTTTACCATCCAAATCAAAATAAAGCGTTTCCCAATCTTCACGAAAATATACCCTAGCCCCTGGAAGAGTGTTCCCATATGCTTGGAATCGTTCGATCCTTTTTTGAATGTCTATTGTATTCATGCGCTATCCTCCTATTCAAATAGAATGCTTACAAAAACTATACGTTGCTTTCTGAAAAATAGCAATGATAACAGTAGTAACAAAAAAAAAACGGAAAGCAATCACTTGCTCTCCGTTTTTTATTTCTTACGCGTTCAATGCGTCTTTTTTCATTTCTTGGATCGTTGCTACTTTAACGAATGGTAGATAGATCAGAATTGAAATCAGTAAGTTGACCGCAGATAGCACTGCGCCTGAAAGACTGTTTGTTGCTAAAAATCCGCCGATCACTGGTGGTGTTACCCATGGTGGCATTACTGTAGCTGCTGGTACAAGTCCTGTTGATGTCGCAAAGTACGCAACAGTTACTAAAACCATTGGTGTTAAAATAAATGGAATAAACATCACTGGGTTCAAAACGATTGGTAGACCAAACATTGTTGGTTCGTTGATATTGAATACTCCTGGCGCAATCGATAAGTTCGTTACGACCATATAAGGTTTGTTTCTACGTCCTACTAAATAGATCGCGATCAATAATCCTAATGTTGCACCTGTACCACCTAAATTGACAAAGCTGTCAAAGAAAGGTTTGTTGACGATAAATGGTGCACTTTGGCCGTTAGCAATCGCTTCGACGTTTGCTTGGATCGCTGGCGCATTGATGGTTTGCATCAATGGATCGACCATGTTTGCTCCATGTAGTCCAAAGAACCAAAGGAACGGTGTAATAAATGCAAGTAATAATGCAGATGGGTAAGAGTTAGCAAGACCCATAAATGGTTCTTGAACCACCGTGTAGAATGCTCCAACAATATCAGCAACACCGAATGCCGCAAAGATTGCAGCAACTAGTGCGAACAATGAAATCGTGATCATTGCTGGCAATAATGACGCAAATGCTTTTGCTACTGCTGGTGGTACTCCGTCTGGCATTTTGATGATCAATTTTTCATTTCCACTTAAACGAACAAAAATCTCTGTTGAAATAATTCCGACAATAATTGCAATAAATAATCCGTTTGAACTCATGCCTAAAGCGCCGCCTAGTGCGAAGAATGAACCTAATGAGATCACTCCGGCAGATACGCCATCTTTACGGTAACCGTTTGCTAAATGATAAGCTAATAAGAACGCAATCAAAACAGAAAGAATCGCAAACGTTCCGTTCCAAGCAGCCGCACCGAACCCTTTCCATGCTTCACCACCAAAAATCGAATTCATCAATTCTTGGAATCCAGGGATAGGCAAGTTATTGATCATTACAGCTAAAGCGCCTAAGATCATTAATGGCATACTGACCATAAAAGCGTCACGAATGGCCACTAAATGGCGTTGCGCACCGATTTTTGATGCGACTGGTATAAAGTGTTTCTCCATAAATGCTACAAAGCTATCCATATCTTTTCCTCTTTTCTCCTTTAAAAAATTTTTATTTAAGCCTCTATACGACGGTATAGATCAATGATTTCTTTTGCTAAATCTGTAAACGCGATGGATGTCATCAAATGATCTTGACTATGAACGGTCAACAAAGTAACTTCCATGTGTTCCCCTTGTGCTTCTTGTGTTAATAACCCTGTTTGCGAATGATGTGCTTGGACCAATGATTCTTCTGCATCTTTGATTTTTGCATCTGCTAATTCAAAGTCGCCTTTTTTCGCAGCCGCAATCGCTTCCATTGCATCGCTTTTTGCGTTGCCGCCGAACATGATCAAGCCCATGATCGCTTCTAAATTTTTTTGATCTTCCATTTTCTTCCCTCTTTTTCCTGTTTTTTATTTATTGATCAATGATTCTGCTTGTTCCAATACTTTTGCCCCGTTCATCATGCCATAGTCTTGCATGTTGATAACATCTAACGGAATCCCTTTTGGTGCTAGTTTTTCAGCAAATTGACTTTGCATGAAACGTACTTGTGGACCTAATAATAAAACGTCTACATTTTTTGATTCTAGTTGGCTATCAGCTTCTGATGCTGAAACTGCAAAGATGTCCGCTTCTACGCCTTTTTCTTCTGCTGCTTTTTGCATTTTTGTCACTAATAAACTTGTACTCATTCCTGCAGAGCAGACAAGCATGATTGTTCTTTTTTCCATTTTGAACACTTCCTTTTCTTCTTCTTACACTTTTATATAATGCAAGTATCGTGCCAACTTTGAAATCGCTTTACCAAGTTGGTATAAAAGGGTTTTCACGTTGTTTTTTATCAAGCACACTCTAATTTTTGCATTGCACACTATTTTTAGTGTGCAAAAAGAGAGAATGGAGTATAAAAATCCACCAAGTAAGTATGGCTACTCCTTACTTGGTGGATTTCAGTGATTGTCTGATAGAAAAAATCAACAAGTAGTTACTTCGTTGATTTATTTTTTGATTCAATCGCATCGATTCTTTTCATAAATTTCAATTCTTGTAATACTTCTATAGAAGTAACACGTTTCTTAGCCAAGACTTCTAATTTTTGTCGTTTGTAAGCCCATGCGCTTTTATCGATTCCTGTCACCTCTTCAACCTCCAAACTTTTTCCTGCTGAACTAATCCAACGTTTTTCTCATGCTTCCTTGTACTTTCGTTTATCTCTTCATTCAGCAGAGCCATCGAACTGCGCCATGCTTCGATATTCCTTGTTCGAAAATCTTCGAATTCATGTAGCCTCTGTTTTAACTCGTTCTTCAAACAATGGATGCTTTCTTTTTCAATAGACAGTGCTTCTTTTGCTTGGGTGATTTGAATCGCATCCGTTAACTTTTCAGTCTGTTTGGTCGGGGAAGACTTTTCTAACACATTTATCTTAGTCATTTTTTCTTTTAATATAGAAGAAACGGTCGCATTAGCTTTGATCAAATTGATCAATTCTGTTGTTTTCTTTTCATTCTCAAGAGTTAGCTTTTGGATAGTGTGGGTCATTTCTTCATGTTCTACTTTGATTTTTTCCAAAAAAAGGTCAACTTCCGATTTATTATATCCTCCGACTAAGTTCGTGGTGAAAGTAGGGGCAGTCGAAAGGTTGTTCAAACTATTCAATGCCATCGCTGACCGTTTTTTTAACTGTATTTATCCAGTTTTGCCATTTCCCCTCAGACAAATTATTGATGGCACGTTGATATTCTGAAATGATTTGCAAGCGAACGTTATTCGCTTCACTTTCCAACTGCATG
The DNA here is from genome assembly GCF_002947535.1 of Enterococcus mundtii. Taxonomy (GTDB): domain Bacteria; phylum Bacillota; class Bacilli; order Lactobacillales; family Enterococcaceae; genus Enterococcus_B; species Enterococcus_B mundtii_B. Next base: position 170,199 of record NZ_PUAP01000027.1, on the reverse strand, counting down.
ATTTCTTTGGTCCTTTTTTCTTTTTCGCTTTCCAGCTTCGTCATCTGTTCTTCATAATAAGAGTTCGCTTCACTGACTTTTCCATTTGCTTCAGCTAATAAATTATAGGCTTCGGCTTTGATGCTATTCCCTTCAACCTTTGCTTCTTTGAGAATATTTTCTTGTTCAGTCCTTGCTTCACCTACCATACGTCTGGCTTCTAATTCAGCATTTTCTTCAATCTTCAACGCTGCATCTTGCGCAATGATCAAGGCATTTTCAAAACTTCTTTTTTTGGCATGCACGTCTCTTTCATCTTTACTTGCTTCATTCAATTTAGCATTTAATTCTTTGATCTCATCCAAGTAATCACTTTTTTCTTTTTCAAACACTTTTACTAAACTCTCTTTTTGATTTTCAGCAAGTGTCAGTCTTTTCTCTAATTCTGTGTTGGTCTCTTTCATCGCATCATAATCATTTGCTGCGTGTGTCAAAAAATCATCTACATCTTGCTTTTTGTACCCCGCGAGAGAAACCGTGGGGAAAGTGATCTTCCTTAATTGCTCTGCATTAAAGTTCATAGGTTCCTCCTTTTCATAGTCGCATGATTTCAAGCGGATCGATTAAAAATCGTTGTTCCATACTGGCATCTGTCGATAATTCAAAATGCAAATGTGGTCCTGTAGAATTTCCCGTCGAACCAACAAAACCGATTACTTCCCCTTTTTGAACAACTTGCCCTGGCTCAACAACATTGACACTTTGATGCGCATACAATGTAAATAATCCGTTCTCATGACGTATCGAAATGACATTCCCCCACGAAGCGTGATATTCGGATTTTATAACTGTCCCTGCTTCACTGGCAAAGATCGGCGCTCCGGCATTTGCAGCTAAATCGATCCCCCGATGGAACTCCGCTCCCCTCATACCGTAGTGACTCGTAATCGTAAAGTGTTCCAACGGATTGATAAATCCGTTTTCTCCCATCATTAGTTCATCGATTTCAATATCAAACTTTTCCAAGTCATAGACATCGATCAACGCATCTAATTTTTGGTAATAGGACGTGTCTGTGGCATATCTGCCCGTTAGAAACCTTGTAGCATCTTGATAGGAAGAAGTATTCGAACGCCAGACACCTGAATAGAAATCAGCATCGTGCGTTAATCCCTCTCGTAATAATTTGGCGTAATCTAAAAAGCTTTCTTCATAGGATTCATAAGATTTGAAACGTGCACTGATCGTGTATAAGTTTCCTGTCCCATCATCTTCTTGTGTTAAAAATTCCACCGAATCTTCCTCGGTGTAAGCTTTTATTCCAAAGAGATTATAATGAGGAGATGAACTTAATTGACTACTTCCACTACCCGATTCTAAAATGGCTTGAGCGATCATCACGGATGCATATAGATCGTTGCTTAAAGCAACTTTTCTAGCCCCCGGTGCAATTTCTTGAATAAAAGCTTCCGTGGTCGTATTGGCAGAAAAACCTCTAAAAAAGATGTTACTCTGTTCGGTTCGGGCAGTCGGTCCTTTAGTTTCCGTTACACTTTCTCCCGTTTCAGTTGGCACCGCCTCAGTAGGTACCGCTTCCAAAGATGATTCAGATGTAGACGTCCATGCTTCCCCCTCGGGTTCCGTTTGAATCGGAACTGACCCAACATCATTTATGCCGGAGCCCTCACTGCCATTGGTTTCTGATACTGTCGGTGGAGGCGTTGTTGGAGTCTCAGGTGTTATTGTTGGCGGTCTTGGTATTGGCGGCTTGGGTGTTTCTGGAGCAGATGGTTGCGGGTTAGAGGTCTCTGGTGCCGGTTGATGTGGCACCTCTGGGACAGGTGAAGGAGGAATCACTTCAACATCTTCATCTGTAGATATCTCTTCCTCCTCTTCGACTTCAGGCAGTTCACTATCTGGTTCCGTAATAGTTTCTGATACGGCTATCTCATCGATCGGTAGAATTGGTGCCTCTTCTATTTCAACCGAATTCGTGATGATTTGATCAGCTGAAGCAATACTATGACTAAAACTACTCGCTACCGTGCCGATGACCATCAATGCTCCTGCAATCTTTCTTTTGTAAACATTACTTTTTTTGATACTCGTACTCCTAATAATTATTTTCTTACCATTTTTATATAAAATTTTTTCCTTTTCCATAAAAATTACTCCTTTTACTGAATCATTGATTTTCAGTGATCCTATTTTATCTCCTACATACGAGTAGTTAATAGCTTATTATCCTTACCCTAAACTTAAATAGTTCTACAGTGACAGAGAGTTTCATATATGACACTCTTCTACGATTTTTTAGGTACGATCGAAGGATTTTTTGTACACATTTTCACAGAAATCAGATTAGTGACTCATTTCTTAAAATTTTCTTAACTTAAAAACAGTTTGATCTTTCAACAAGCAAATAACTTTATCACTCAACCAAAAAAAATTACACTTAAGATAACCTAAAAATTATTTTTTAATAACAAAATTTAAATTATAAAAGTTATCAAAAATAGGTAACGTACTAAATAAATCCAATATTATAATGTTTTTCCAGTTGATTTACTCGTTCCTAAATTATTAAATTATACAAAAACATAACTCTTATTATATATAAAATAACTATTTGTTTTTTATTTTAAACATAAAAGGAAGGAAGGCTGAATCCGATGATCAACAACGTAACCAATCCTCTTGTTTTAGGAGAACTCTTAAATGATATTAGAAAAAAAAAAAAGATTTCCACAAAAACGATTTTTGCTACAGGTATCACAAGACCTACTTATTATCGCTTTGTTCGCGGAGAAGGAGAAATCAGTCTGACCAATTTTCTAAAAATCATTGATATTCTTGGGATCGAATTAACTGAATTTGAAGAAGTGATCCCTTTGATCAAACAAGGTTCTAAAATTTTAGAAAATCAATTAGCCGAAGCCCTTGCTAAGTTTGATTATCTTGAGATCTCAAAAATAAAAACGCAAGCGTTGGATCAATTTGTTAAAACAGATGGCTTGGGTTATCAATATGTCTATTGGCGTGCTGGTCTAATCCATAGCAAGTACGTTGGGGATTATCAAGAATACGAAACATTGATCCAGCAAGTAAAAAATTACTTGAACAGTATAGATTTATGGACAAATATCGAACTAAAACTTTTTTCTTCAATTACGGAAACGCTTAACTTCGCAGAATATGATTATTTTTTCAAACGGTTCTTATATCGCAGAACCAATCATGAAGAAGTTTTAGATCCATTAGTCTTGGATCTATTGTACTTTGGGTATTATGAAACAGCCTTAGACTCTTGCCATAAAAGTAATGTCCTAGTTGCAACAACATTTATTTTGAAGCGGACGCCCCACCGTTTTAATTACCGATTTCGAATTTGGCGACTATTCTTGTATGCCGCCAAACTAACACTAAACGGAGAATTTGAACGAGGACAAAAAAAATATACCCGATTACAAAAAATCATTGCCTATGTCTTTAGAGATGAACAAAAAGGTGTATTCGAAATCAAAACACTCCATACATTATGGGAAAAAGTGGAAGTCATTGCGCAAATGCCCGAATAATTTCAACAGTCGATCCCATCACCCAACACGTATAGAACAATCAGACGATGCTTCCCACAGCTATCCATCTGATTGTTCTTTTATCTACTCAAAACCTATGTTCCTCGTCATTTTCCCAGTGATGCTTCATATTTATTTCCATAACTATTTTTTAAAGAGTCCTACAAGGGTATAGAATCCAAAAGTCAGAACTAACCCTTTTATCATTATAAACTCATCTTATTCTAATTATAAAAGTGTCATTAATGAAACTTTTACGATAAAAAACTCTTTCATCCTCTACTCTTGATCTATATAGGAAAAAAAGCGTGCCTGTTTATTTGTTCAGTGAACCCATGGATCACTCACTATTGGACATGTATTGCTTTCCAGTTGAGGAGGGAGAAAATGAAGAAAAAAAATTCAACAATGAACGTACTATCGAAACTCATATTAGCTACAACATTTCTATCAATCAGTCTATCTTCTGGTATTGACTCGTTACGACTACCGAACACCCAAATAGCCTTAGCAGAAACCGTGGATAATGCCATCGCCAACGAAACATCAAGACGAAGTTTGACGATTTGGAAGTATGCGATCACTGACTTCAGCGAGTTAGAACCACGAGGAGATGGTACTATCACCAATCCAGATAGAGAGTTGATTCCAGGAATCAATTTCAAAGTGGAACGGGTGAGAAAATTACCAAGTGGCAGCTCTTTAACTGATCCAAAACAACAACAATTGGGTACCGATTACGAAATCGACACCACTTTCAACGCCCAGACGATTACAACTGACACTAGTGGGAAAGCTACTCTCGACTTAGGCATTGGTCGAGCCAATGATGGCATCTATTTAGTTACTGAATTACCTGATGAACGTACAGGTGCAAATTTAGCTGCAACCGATGGAAAAAAATCGAAACAGCTGTTTATCCTTTCTTTGTGCATATTCCCCAAACCAGTCGTACCGATCTATCTTCATTGATCTATGATGTACAAGTTGAACCAAAGAATATTTTAGAAGATTTGTTGCATCCTGACAAAACAATCAATGATAAAAAAGGTGATTCTGTCCAAGCTGGCCAAACCTTTCGCTGGGAGTTAACTACCAATATCCCTGCTGGTCTCTGGCAAATCGCTAGTCAAACTGGGACGATCGACATTTTAGATGCTGCCGGACAGGCGGTGGACACCGTTGAAATGGTCGCTGGCCAACCCATTGTTTATCGGGATTCTAGTGGGCTATTACAACCAAATTTTTCAATGGTAGACGAACTGAATAGTGATTTGACCTATATTCCAGATAGCGCAAAAATGCAAGTGAGACAAGCTGGTGGTGAATGGACAGACTTAGCGCCTGCCGATTATACGGTCTCATTTGATGCTGAGGCAAATAGACTGACAACCACTTTGACAGAAGCTGGTCTGATCAAAGCGGGTTCAGTCGCAAATGGCTATACTGATATCCGTACGGTGCTTACTACACATGTTCCAGAATATTGGAACAACATTGTTGAAAATACCTTTACCGTCCATCACCAACTCCCAGGACAACGACCAAAAAGTACGACACCACCAGAAACGACGAACCCGAAATACTATACTGGTGGTTTTGATATCGAAAAAATTTCAGAAAATAGCGGGTCTGGTTTAGCTGATGCAGAATTCAAAATTGCCATCTCTGAAAGTAATGCGAACAATAAAATTTTCATTGCTAGTAACGGAAATAGCTATGCAGAAGATGCCAATTTACCATCAGGGGTCACTTTCTTAACTTCGACTTCTGATGCAAATGGCCACGCTACTTTTGATGGATTAGCTTTAGATTGGACAGATGCCAATAATAATAACTATGTCGAAAACAGCGAAGTCGCACGCGATTATTGGGTAGTGGAAACCCAGGCGCCTACAGGCTATGAATTATTGAAGGCCGCCCAAAGAGTAACTGTCGATTTAACGACCGCAGATGATGCAACGATTGAACTGACAGTCACTAATAAACCGCAAACAAGCTTGCCTTTTACTGGCGGTATAGGAAGAAATCTGATCATCGCGATTGCACTTGCAGCCATCATTGTTGGCACAACAGTGGTCATTATCCAGAAAAAGCGAAAACAGACGTAAGTCCAGAGTGAAAGGAGACTGCAATGAATACTAGATTTTCTAGACTCAAAGTAAAACCTCCTATTCTAATAGTGATTGGTTTAGCGATTATCCTTGGTATAATCGCTAAAGTCGTTATTGTAGGTGGTCCTCTTCGAGCCAAAGAAGAAGCAATTTTAGTCGAAGTCATTAATAGCAATCAGGCATATTTGACCAAAGATACACAAATTTCTGACGACCCAGCAATGGTCACGATCAGAAGTAGCGAAAATCGTTTACTCGTTCTTCCATCTAGTACGGATTATACAATCACTACCTTAAATGAGGAACAGGAGCAAACCATCCCTATCTATGCCACCGAAGATTTTGTTCAAGAAGAGGAGCTGGCTCGCCTAGGCATTGGTGTAGAAACGACAGAAACAACTACCACCTCAACTACCGAGACCATAGCCGATCCCCTTGCTACTAAGGTTGAACTGGCAGAAGTAAGTGATGTGATTGGCGTGGCATCCGACGAAACCTCGGAACAAGCGACTATTTACTTACGCTTAGTCAAAGATCAGCCAGTCACTCTCGTTTTTCGAGAACCAATGAAAGATATGAGTATCGTATTAACGGATGTCTATTCTCAACAATATCAAACGCTATTTCAATGGTTAAGTTCATCTGATGTAACAGTAGAAGAAACTGCTGAATCCATTACCGAAGAAACGACACTTTCTTCTGAAGAAGCAAACTACGAGGAGCAAACAGAACAAACTGAAAGCCACGAGGAACCCAGCGACACCACACTTCCTCCATTTGAGGAAGCCATCGCTGAAGACAATGTCTTAGTGGTCGAAACGAAAGAAACCGATTTAACAATGGAAGAACTTCTCGAAGAAGAGTTTCCTGCAGAAGATTCCATCATTACCCCTAAATTATTGACCGAAGAACTCAACACGATGGAAGAACTAGCAAGTAGTCCCATCACGATCAAAGATGCAAAGTTAACGATGGCAACTGGAACGGATAGCTTTGATTCCCATGATGCACCTGGGTATGATAGTTCTCCAGAAAATAATATCGTCCGTTCTAACGATCAAATTTTATATCGGCTTGGTTTTTCTATCCAAACATTGGCGACTGATCATTATACGAATATCCGCTATCGTGTCGTTAGCACATTACCTAACGCGACTACCTTGATCAATGATGCGCCGTTTATTAATGGAGAAATTGCCAATGGCTCGTACATCTATACGAATAATGGTGACGGTACAATGTATTCTGAAGGCATCTTGGAATCGACTCTTAGCAACTCAGGTCAAGTATTCGTACCCATCGTTGTCAATGTATTTGGTGCAAAAAATGGAACTACTATACAGCCAACTTTCAAATTACAACTTATCGATGCTGTTAATGTCGCTACAGGTGAGTTGGAAACCTTTAATCATACGTATACAAAAGAGCACTTTTCCCAACTAGATGTACCAGAAACAGTGGTCTCTTCCACACCGTCAATTTCCGCAGAGCTAGTTCGTGGTGAACAGACAGCTTATCAGATCTATGATTCTGCGGCAACGAATCCAGATCGGGTTCAAAATATCGGTCTCTTCATTCAACTAGAAAATCTAGAAGGCCGTATTACTGGTGATCTACGGGGTTCTGCCTATCCTGAGGGCCCTATTACATTTGATATCGTCCAAGAAGTCACTAGTACTTCAGGAGGCGAAACTACGCTTGTCAGTCCAACAGATTATGCGACGGCCCAAACGCGTTTTTATGCGGCTACCCATACTGATCGATCCGCCGCAAATTGGCAAGCAACGAGCGCAGGAAGCCCTTATGTTGCAACATTTGATCCGACACTGCTTACCTTTCAAATTCCGATCCCTCACGGAAAAACAGAGAATATTTATGTTTCAGAACCATATGGTGATCGAGCAATGATCGGGGTCTATGATTCTGGAAATATCACGATCGAATTAGGTGATCACAAAGAAACGTGGGAGATCTCCAACTATACTGGCGTAAAAAATCCTTACACATATAATACGCAAGGAGTCGCCTTTACAAACCAAGCATTCATCAGTGCAGAGTTTATTTTCAACTGGGATGATGCAGATTTACAAGTATTAGGAGAAGAAAATGCTTGGGAATATTACACCTTGTCTTTGAATATCCCAAGTCTTACCTATGATGGTAAAACAACACCCAATGATACAAAACTTACTTTCAGCAATTACGCACCTGTCAATGGAGCAGTGACAGGTGGACCAAACTTCGTTAATTTGGTGGATTTAGATCCTGTTACAGGTGTGAGGTCTAACGGAGTTAACCATGATCTGGGCTATTCACTTTGGAGCTATAATATCGGGAAACCAATACTGATGAGAGGCCAAGAAACCTATTTAGGTGGTTGGTTCATTAGCCTTACTAATCCTGAAAACTCTACCGCAGAACAGATTTTCCAATGGAATACAAATGGTTTTGAATATGATGATACTCGGAAACCTTATACCCAACGACAGGAACCCGATCACTCTAATCGTCCGTACCTGACTTACGGTGTCCGCAATAATGGGAATGCTATGCCCGATCTAACAATTACTAATTTAAATGACATAGCTTCCAAATATACTTGGTACAACACTCCACAAGAAGCTCAAGCAGCTGGAACGATTAGTGCTGCTCGATTTAGATACCATATACCCAGCGCAGATTTCAGTACTTGGCATGGTGTCCCAATAAGGGTCATTGGCCGACCAGGACCATTCGATGATGAAAACAATCCCTATGTGAATTTGGCCGTTTTTGCCATATTAGATAGTAACGGTTCAGTGCTGAGGCAGATTGTTCCAAACGATATCACTTTTATTCCCGCTACGTGGGCGGCAGATGGCAGTGATGTGACTTCTCCATTTAATACTTCCATGGGCGATTTTTCTCCATTTTTAGGAACAAACGCATTCATCTTGGACTTTGGGATTGATACAAATACAGAAACAAGCAAGTCCCTGTATCAAACAGAGGAGAAAATCGATATCAAAGTCAGAGGCTTACTAACTGGTGCCGAAGAAACTTCTTATGATAGCGCCTTGAATACCACTTTACCAAGAGGGATCCACTATCTATCCGGATCTTCTAAAGATGCCTACGATAATCCGTTACCTGATCCTGTGATCACCACAAACGAAGATGGCACAACAACGTTACGTTGGGTCTTCCCTAATTCTTCGCTTGTGACAGGGACTGAAGTAAACTTTCAAGCAACGAGTGATATTTCGGATTTGACATTTAATGAGATGGGCTTAACCTCTTCTCTCGTGATTCGGTCAGTTGGTGAGATGTGGATCTCCGATGCCCCTGAAATCATTGATATTCGCTCTGAGGCGGCTCGTTCTTCCCAAGACCAATTTATTACCGAATTGGTCCAGAAATTAGTTATTAGCAAAACAGTCGATAAGACAGCAATTGAAACAGGGAATTCCGAGATGAATCCTCTAGTTGGCGATACTGCTTTTACCTATTCGATCACATCATCAAACAGTGCCTTACAACCAGCGCAAGATTTCCGTTTAATGGATATTCTTCCTTATAGCGGCGACTCTCGTGGCTCTTCATTCCACGGTTCATTAGAAGTTCTTTCCGTGGATGTGGATACAGCAGGCTATACGATTTATTACACGAACGATCAAATCGACGACTCTATGAACCCAAATGAAGTCGACCTAACTACTTGGACTGAATATTCCCCAGGATCAACACCTAATGAAGACATTCGTCTGGCAAGAGGGTTTATGGTCACAAAACCAAATGTTCCTGTAGGGGAAACAGTCACTCTTACGATCACCGTCCAACCAGTTGACCAATTACCGGGTGACCAATATCGAAATACCGCCCATATGAATGCGCAAATCGACTTACCTGTCCATTCACAAGAAACGATTACCCGAGTATATGGCAGAGAGTTGAGCGGGTTCGTATGGTTAGACGAAGATCGCGATGGTCTATACGATGATGGCGAGGAAAGGCTAGCAAATATCCCTGTCAAACTCTATCGAACAAGCCTGACTCACCCAAGCGAAGTAGCCGATCAGTTGGTCGAGCATAACTTGAAAGGAACATCATTTGTTGACGGTAACGGAAATTCCACACTAAAAACAGATGCAAATGGTCATTACAGTTTTAATTATCTACCTGAAGGAACCTATATAGTAGAATTCCAAATCGGCGATAAAATCGAACGAAAAGAAGTTGCAGTAACGATACCAATGGTTGGTGAGGATCCTTCCATCAACTCAAAAGCAGATCAAACAACCTTCCGAACCAATGAGTATATCGCTGAACCTTTAGCCAATTTGCCGGGAATGATCACGACAGATGATTCTATCTATCATATTCCTTATTTGAATCTAGGGCTTGTCAGTACACTTGGAGAGATTTATTTGTATAAGTTAGAAGCAGGTACCGCTGTAGATGATGATCAGGATGATCAACCAGATATCAATGACGAAAATCAGTTGATTGGAGGAAATAAACTGGCTGGCGCTGAGTTTGTCCTTCAAGACAAAGAAACAGGAGTGCTCATCGAAACGAAGACAACTGATGCGAATGGGCGTATTCATTTTGAAGAAGTTCCCTTCGGTACGTATGAGTTGGTTGAAACAAAAGCACCTGATGGCTATGAATTATTGAAACAAAAAATCGAGGTCACATTGGATGAAAACAACACGATCGTTCACCTCTTTGCCGAAGATGAACTGATCACTGAATTACCCTTTGCCGGTAACAGTTCGATCATGCAACGTGTCCTAATCGCAGCTGCTAGTTTATCCCTGATTGGTTTAATCGGATTAGGTACAAAATACCAATTGGAGGAAATGAAGAGAAAAAAAATAGGAGGAAATAACGATGAATCCAAGAAAAAATGATTACTCCATTTTATTTATTCGCCTCCTGTTGGTTTTACTATTCCTCTTTGGTGGTTCAAACGGAAGAGGGTCTACTTCTGTGGTATATGCAGAAGAAGCCTTCCAATTAACCATTGTAAAATATAAGCTTTCAGAGCAAGATCTTGATAATCACCTACTTCCTTCTGAGCCAACTGGCTCCTTAGAAACGGGGTTAACTAACGAACAGGGAAAGGCATTAACCCCCTTCCCTGGGATTCGTTATCAAATCAAGAAGGTCACACCGAGTAATGATGCCAGTGATCCTTTTACGGAAATCCCAAGTTTTGAACCGATCGAAATCGTCACGGGTTCAAACGGGCAAGCGACTATTCCATTGACTGAAGGACTTTATGAAGTCACCGAACTTGCAAACGATGCTTTGTCTTCCCCAGCTGAGCCAGTCGTTGTCCAATTACCAGCAATCACTGCCGATGGCACTCGTTTAGATCAGTTGTTTATTTATCCAAAATCAAGCGTGGTCGTCTCTCCTACAGAAGGAGCTACTCCTAGATCGACTACACCGAAACAAGGGCAAGCGACTACAAAAAGGATTCCACAAACAAGTGGGAATCTCGGTTCACTTTTTCCGGTTTATTTTACACTTGCATTGATCATCTTACTAGGGATCGTCACAATCGTTAATTTTAAACCAAAAGGGAAAAAAAAGCCTTAAACAGTCTAGAACCAATTGTTTCTAACCTAAGAAGTAAGAAGAAATTCACAAAAATCGAGTGTTGATTTTTGTGGATTTCCGCTTATTTCAGAATTTTTTACCACTCTCGTTTTTACATTTCCGAAAGCAGAAAAGATCAATGACTTTGCTTTTTTCGCAAATCTAAAAACAAAATAAAGAAATGAAAATGAGGTGAACAACCTTGATCGAAAAAGAAAAGAAATCTGTTCTTTTGTTCTTTGCTATTCTATTGATCATTTTAGGAACACTCACTTTGATCTACCCAATTTTTGCTAACTATCTCGCAAATCGTGAACGTAGTACCGCTTCCATCAATTATCATCAAGCATTAGAACAGCTAACGAAAGATGAATTAGGGCATAAATTCGAGCAAGCAAAACGTTACAATGAATTGATTTATAAAGAACAACAAGGAGACTTGGTTGACTTCGATGAAATTGATTACCAAACATTGATCAATACCGCTGGGGTAATGGGTACACTAGACATTCCTGCTTTGGCGATCGAAACCATGCCTTTTTATCACGGCACTGATTTTTTGACACTTAATCGTGGCTTAGGACATTACGAAGCGAGTTCGATTCCAGTAGGCGGTGAAAATACACGGTCGATCATCACTGGTCATAGCGGTATCCAAAACCAAGTTTTATTTACTGATATCATCCATCTTCAAATTGGCGATCTATTTTTTCTCACGATTCTAGGCGAGCGTCTCGCTTATCAAATCGAATCCTTTGAAGAAGTCTTGCCGACTGAAGTCGATAAAGCAAAAATCATCCCTGGAAAGGATATGGTCACCTTACTGACTTGTACTCCACCAGGAATCAATACGTATCGATTATTAGTAAATGGTGTCCGGATCCCTTATAACGAAGCCGTTAATCGACAAGTTGAAAAACGAAATTTTTGGAGTTACCAAACCATTGTATTAGGCTCTTTCAGTGTTTGTTTCACTCTCGCTCTCCTACTTATTGTTCGTTTTCGTTATCTAGTCAAACGCTTTCGCTCTGAAGACCCCTTTGTCAAAGAAAAATCCAGAAAAAAATTGCTTCGCCTTTATTTCTTGACCAAAGGACTCTTTATAACTTTAGTTCTTTCAATGGTTGCTTTACTAAGTGTCGGAATCTATGGCTATACACAAATTCAGAAACAACAAGAAATGGAGATCATTGATATAGGACAAAATACAGAACTTTCAACGTTCAACTTGCCAAAAATATCGGAAGCTAACTACTCTGAAATCGACATTGCGAGTGTCAATCTCAGTAATTTTTCCAAAGCTAAAATCAATTACCAACAAAGCATCAATGACTGGGGCATCGGAAAAATAATGATCCCAGAAGTAGCGATCGACTTACCGATACTTGCCGGTATGAATAATGACAACTTGATGAATGGCGTAGCCACTTACACGCAAAGTCAACAACTCGGCAAAGGAAATTATGTCCTCTTATCACATAATGTATTTGAACAAAATGTCTTGCTTCATCAAATCGCTCAACTTCGTCTCAATGCGAAGATCTATGCGACGGATTTCAAAGATCTATTTGTCTATGAAGTGAGCTACAACGATGTCGTCGTTGATACAGAGATCGAGTTACTCGAAATCAAAAAGGAGGCACCGCAAGCCATGATCACTTTAGTGCGTTGTGAAGGTGACATCGGCACACGTTTTCGTCGAGTCGTACAAGGAAATTTAAGTAGTGTACAAAGTTTAAGCACATTATCTGCTACTGAATTAGCACAATTAGGCTTAGAAAAAAAACGTACAGACATAGATGGCACGATTCTCGCGGACTCTCCCGTCCATCCCATTAATTCTTGGTCAATGTCCGTGGCATCTAAGATCGTCGCCGAACCATTACAGACCTTGATCCCGATCGTTTTTTTCTTATTGGTTCCGATACTGTTGTTCCATATTGTATAAATGCTTTGCTCCACTGGATAAACCATCTTCAAAAGAACCACTTATAAAGGAGGCATGACTTATGCTTGTCAACAGTATCTTATCCCTTGTTGTGTTGGCTATTTTATTTTTCTTAGGAATCCAAATGATCAAACAAGTGAGATTGATTTTGCTAAAAAAGAAAGCCAGTGATCAACCGCTTCTATATAAAAAAATCAGTATTTATGAACTGAAATTATTGAAAAAACAATTTTTTTATCTTTTGATCATCAACAGTTTGCTAACTATTGCATTGGCCTTTTGCGTCTACATGCTATTTGAACTAGAAAATGCGCGAATAAATGACCATCAGACCATTCTCGAGTTGGTTGAGCAGGTCCAAGAACTAAAAAATCGTTTGGAATAACCAAAAGAACCAATCAAGTAAAAAAAGGGGGCTGTTTTCTTGTATATTTGGGCGAATGGTCAACTTCAAAAAAAGAAAAAGAAAGGACCATATATCTTAATATGTTTGCTTTTATGTGTCGCTTTTACTTATTCGCTTCATCGCTATCACTTTCATCAAGTTACTGGAACATCGATGGAAGGTACTTTAGCCAACGGCAACATTGTGATCGTGGACAAGTTTTCGTCACTTACACGTTATAGCATCATCGCTATACAGCGATCCTCTACGGATGAAATCGTTAAAAGAATCATCGGAATTCCAGGTGATTCCATCGAAGTGGCTGAAAATGAACTGACTTTGCATTTAGGAAACAAGCCACATTCTCCTACAGAGATTTTTCGACTGAGTCCAGAAGCAGTCGCGCAAATGAAACATTTGACCTACCTTCCAGAAAACACCTATTTTGTTTTGGGAGATAATCCCGATATCTCTGAAGATAGCCGAACATTTGGACTTGTGAGTCATTCTCGTATCTTAGGAAAAGTTATTTTTAAATAAAAGGAAGTGTTGAAAAGCTATGGGTAAAAAAAAGAATGATGGTTGGTTTTTCTCAAAAAGTTTATTAGATGAAATTTATCAACTACCACTAGAGGAAGAGATTGATTTGGAAACCGAGGAAGAACTACATGAACCATTCCCCAAAAAAATAAGTGAGCTAACGCTAGAATCAGCGACAGTGTCAGAAAACAAAAAAGGAACCGATAGCCACTCGTTTCCCGAATCTTTAGTGAAAACCGGAGAGGATGGACGAATTTTGTATGTTAAGGCTCCTTCTGTTGCGTCGGAAACGAATGTTGAGCAAGTAGAAAGGGAACAGAAAAAACCAGACAATCCAACCTTCAGTTTAGAAGAACAAGAAGGTAAGCTATTGTACCAAGTAAAAAAGAAGTGAAGCAGAAAAATCTGCGCCGTCTGTCCCTACATCACCTCTCAAACACAAGGTACGACAGCAGAATCAATAGAAGATCGCGACAGCAGTGTTTAGCCTCGGAAATAAGGCGCCAGCCACGAAATTTGTTCTTCAAATTCCCGTGGCTGGCGCCTTATTCCCGAAGAAGTTACTTCTGTCCCTGCCGTTTATTCGGTTTTAGAATATGCAAGAGGACTAATTTCTCAGTCACTCTTGCTTTTGTTGTATCCATTTAAACATGATTTTCTCACACGTTAATTTTCTGCCAAAATCGTTTCGATCGTTGCTAGTTCTTCTGGTGCAAAGACGAGATTGTCTTTCATTTTGACACTTTCCTGCAACTGACTCAAACGGCTAGCACCTACCAAGACGCTTGTCACTGCTGGTTGTTGTACATTCCACGCCAATGCCATCTGAGCCAACGTTTGTCCTCTCGCTTCCGCCACTTCCTGTAACTGTTTGATTTTACGTAGTGTCGGTGCAATCTGCTCTTCTGAGAGAAATGGGATTTCTTTTCGATGGGCACGTGAATCTTCAGGAATACCATGTAAGTAACGATTCGTTAACAAACCCTGTGCTAATGGACTAAACGTGATCGCTCCTAGTCCATTTTCATCAAGGACAGGTGCTAAGTCCGTCTCAAGCAATTCTCTTGAAAACAGATTGTAACGCATTTGGTGGATCACGAAAGGTGCATCTTTTTTGCGTAAAATTTCCGCCATTCGTTGTGTATCCGCCCCATTGTAGTTAGAGATACCGATATAAAGCGCCTTTCCTTGTCGAACTAATTGCATCAGTGCTTCTGCAGTTTCTTCCAAAGGCGTTTCAGGATCTGGACGATGATGATAGAAAATATCCACATAGTCCAAACCCATACGTTGCAAACTCTGGTCACAACTGGCAATGATCGACTTACGAGACCCCCAATCGCCATAAGGACCATCCCACATATAATAGCCTGCTTTACTAGAGATAATCAGTTCATCTCGATAGGATTTGAAATCCTCTTTAAAAAGTCGCCCAAAGTTTGTTTCAGCTGCTCCAGCAGGCCCACCATAATTATTAGCTAGATCAAAATGGGTGATGCCTAAATCAAAAGCGCCCCTTAAAATTTCCCGCTGATTACTGATGGGATCATATTCCCCAAAATTTTGCCATAACCCTAAAGACAGTAAGGGCAGCTTTAAGCCAGATCGACCGCTCTTACGATACTCCATGTTTTCGTAACGCGTTTTATCAGCTACATACATTTCATTCACTCCTTATTTTTTATGATTATCACAGAAGTCTTCCACTCCGAAAAAATAAGGAGTTACTTCTGGAATGCCGTTTTTCATTTTCAAGGATAGCAGATGACTACTAACCCAGCTTTTTGATCCATCTCTATTTCAAGTACGCATGTATCCTCGTCTACTCTCAGGTGATACATCAGCCTTGATAGAAAACGCTATCATAATTATGATGACTGATTTATTTCTTGGCTTTTTTTCTCCAATTGTGCGTCATTTTTTGCAAAAATGCTAATTGATGGCGGGTCTGTTTTATTTTTTTATAACGCTTTGGTTGCTTCTGATAAAATTGCTGATGGTAATTTTCTGCCGGCCAAAAAGCTGTCGCTGGCAAAATAGCTGTAACTATCGGTTTTCTGTAGCGACCTGATTCGCTTAATGCTTGTTTCGACGCTTCAGCAGTTTTTTGTTGCTCTTCATTTTGAACAAAAATGATTGGGCGATATTGTTCCCCGCGGTCTTGAAATTGTCCAAATTCATCCGTCGGGTCCGTTACTTGCCAGTAAATCTCGACTAGCTCTTGATAACTGATCAATCGCTTATCAAATATGATCTCCACTGCTTCCACATGACCGGTATAGCCGCCACTGACTTGGTCATAATTAGGGGAATCAAACTGCCCGCCTGTGTACCCGGACATCACAGAAACAATCCCAGCTTTTTGCTCAAAAGGCTCTACCATACACCAAAAGCAACCGCCAGCAAATACCGCCCGTTCTTGAACAGTCGGATCTGTCATCTCGTGTTTAGAAAAATCATACCGCGCTTCCCCTAACGGATCACCGACCATATGCAAATAGAAATCCATAACATCTGGGGTTAGATTTTGTCGTAAAGCTAATGGTCGCAAAGAAACTTCCAATTTTTCAAGTACCTCTTTTAGAGAAACAGAAGTTGCTAACTCTTCTTTCGCTATCATTAACTGTTGCCGCTCCCAGTCTCGCGTGTTTGGGTTTAAAATCAAATTGTAGAGAGTGGTAATTTCTTCCTCTTTCTTCATCGGGTCTCCCCCTCCCAAAGTGTTCACTGTCGATCCAAGGAAACAGGAAAAAGCTGAGAGTGCTTTTTCACTATTTTCTTTGAATCATTCAACATCTCTTAATAATACACTTCATCTAGAAAAAGCGCATGTGCGGGAACTGTCTCGCCTGCTTGCTGTCTGACTTTTGTTTCAAAAATCGTATCGATCAAAGATAAATCTGCTTTACCTGAACCAATATCTAAAATCGTTCCCATTAAGATCCGTACCATTTTATACAAAAAACCATCCCCTACAAATGTAAAATGAAGCATATTGCCTTCTTGTTGGATCGATAATTCTTCAATTGTACGTACTGTTGATTTTTTTGTTTTTTTCAATGCTGAAAATCCAATAAAATCATGTTTTCCTTCTAGTTTTCGACAAGCTTCTTCCATTTTCTCCAAATCAAGCGCCTTCGGATAATCAAAACTATGGTTTCTTTCAAACACTGTTGGAATCGGTGCATTCCAAACGTAGTAACTATATTTTTTTCCTTTTGCATTATATCGAGCATGAAAACGTTCAGGTACTTCTTCCACTTTTTTTACCACAATATCTCTTGGCAAATAACGATTGAGGAAATCTAGCATCTCCATTCGACTCATCGTACTAGCTGTTTTGAAGTTGGCTACTTGACCTCTAGCATGTGTGCCAGCGTCTGTTCGACCAGAACCGATAATCTCAATCGTTTCACCGGTCATTTGCGAAATGATCGCTTCGATCTTTCCTTGGATCGTTTTTTCATCATTGCCAAGTCGTTGCCAACCAGAATATCTTTTTCCATCATATTCGATCGTTAATTTTATATTTCTCATGTATTCTCCTTCTATCGGATCAAATGATCCATTGTTTTCATTTAGTGTCAGTATAGCAGATAACACCAGCTTCTTCTCAAAAAAAAAACGCAATCCAGAAATTTCTCTGTTTTGCGTTTTTTTATAATTTTTGATCAACCTAAGAATTTGAAGACTTCTTCCCGGTCGTAAAGTTTCAAGACTTTCTCAAATACCAATTGCGTAAATAAAGCAGCAGCGACTGGTACGACGAACCAACAAATCAATACCATCACGATATTTAGTCCAGCATCTAATGAAGCAAGAGGGCCAACTAAACCTACGATCCCAAAGCCCGCAGAAGCAGGTGTTCCTGATACGGAGAAAAGTGCAACAGGTATCGCTGTGATAACTGCACTTACTAAACATGGAACCAAGATGATCGGTTTACGGAATAAGTTCGGCATCATCATCTTCATTGCCCCTAACGCAATCGCGATCGTGACACCTGATTTGTTGACACGCCAAGAATTGACGATCAACACAAAGGTTGTTGCTGCGACACCCATAGCAGCAGCACCAGCAGAGACACCGTCTAACTGGATCGCTAAACCAATCGCCACTGTTGAAATCGGTGAAATGATCAAAAAGGCAAATGAACAACCGATTAAAATAGACATCAAAAGAGGTTGCAATGTCGTAAAGTTATTGATACCTTCACCGATTGCAGAGGTGATCGCTGTCACATAAGGGAATAAATAAAACCCAATAAGACCTGCGCCCACACCGACAACGATTGGTGTCAATACGATTGCGACCGAGCCAAAAGCGTTACCGATCAATAGGATCAGACCAACAGCAATTGCTGCGGTGATCATGGTATTGATGATATCTCCTGTACCCGATCCTACATATACCCCTGCTTCACCAAGATCTGGCATAAAGCGGACAACACCAGAGCCGATAAATGAAGCACCAGCTACTACCATCATTTGCATCGGATTAAAACCAAATTGCAACCCGATCAAACCACCAATGATCAATGGTGTCGCTAATTGGAAGATCACAGCTAGTTGTGCAATCGTCACAGCAACAGGATATTCACTGAAATACTTTAAAATAGCTCCTAAAACAGCATTTGGAATCAGTCCTACGATGATCCCTGTTGCCGTTCCAGCTAATACTTTGTTCAAAAAAATTCTTGGCGTTAATTTATTCGTCGTATCCATTTACTTGTTCCTCCTATTTCGCCTGTAAAATCTGTTCTTTTGCATGCACGAGCGCTGTCAAAAAGTCACAGTAAGGCGTAGCGATCCCGTATTTCTTTCCTTTACGTGAAATCGCACCGTTGATATAGTCGATTTCTGTCAAACGGTTGTTTTTGATCAAATCTTGATGCATTGATGGGAAATGCATACCGATCGTTTCAGGATCAAAGCAAGTTTCACAGTGTGCGACTGCTTCTTCCACATCTAAATCAATATTTTCGGCTTTTGCTACTTGACCAAATTCATTTACGATAGCAACAACCATATCATGAGCAGTAGAAGTACGACCAAGTCCTGCCATATTCACGTCTAAGATCGTACATAAGCCGTTCATCGTGCCATTGACACAAGCTTTACGATAGATCGAGTAATGGATATTACTTGAATACTTCGCATTCAATCCAGATTCAGCTAATGTTTCCGCCAATTCTTTTGCAGCTTCTTCTTGTCCGTCTCCTAAGTTTTGTAGTTCTACTGAACCACTACCGAATAATTTCACACGGCCAGGCCCTTCTAAGCCTGCTGTCCACATCGTATTACCAATAAAAATATTTTTCATTGGTACAAATTTTTCAATAATATCTTCATGGCCGATCCCGTTCAATAAACAAAGGACTTTAGTATCATCTTTGATCATTGGACGAATATCTTCCAGCATTTTTTCAAGTTGCATTGCTTTCGTGAATAAGACGATCAAATCAACTTTTTCTGCATCATTGATTTCTGATTGAAGAACGACTGGGATATCGACAACGATGTCCTCGCCATTAAAGTTTGCTTTCAATCCATTTTCTTTGATCGCTTCTACATGGTCTTTCCACCCATCGATCAATGTCACGTCATTTCCACCTTTTTGCAACATGAGTCCAAATCGACTCCCCATTGCACCTGCACCAGCAATTGCTATCTTCATTTCTTTGTTCTCCCCCTTTAATTTGGTTATACGACGAATAAGCAAATAATTCCCCTCACGATCATTCAATCATTCACAATGTCCGCTAGTTATGACTGATCATTCGTTTGAAAAACTATTTTACTTGACTCATTTTCCCATTTCCTTTGATTTATTTCAAATAGCCTGATTGATTGCTCACAAACGTAAGCGTTATCTATTGATTCCAAGCTAAAGCAGATGGGTTGACGTACGACACTAAGGAGTATTATACACTAAAAACAGCCCGTTTTTTTAATATAACCATGATTATTTTTCTTAAATTTAAAATCATGATCGTTATATAACTAACCACATAAACTTGTGAACTAACACACGATCGTGTTCTAAAAATAATATATCTTGTATTTTGCGGACATACATTTCGCTAAAAAAGTACCTATTCCTCTTATTCGACACAAAAAAGCAGCTGCCAGAAATTTTCTTTGGCTTGCTGCTTTTCATTACATCATCTTATCTATTTTTATCTTCAATCAGGGTGCCGCATCAATCGATTGATATGCACACCTAGATAGGTGACTTCCTCATTCGTGATTTCCTGTTGGATCATTTTCTGGATATACTGCCTTACTTTGTCTGCATTTTCCATCGCCAATGGATACAAGATACACATTTGTTGATATAGCCCATCATCTTGACCATCCAACATCTTATTCGCAAACAACCGTTCAACGAAAAAACGAACATGAGTAATAAAGCGACTATAATGGATCGAGTCTGGAGCAATGTCGATCCGAATCGAATATTTTACTAAATTGACGATCCCACCAATCAGCTTTGCTTGCTTCATACTATCGGTTCCTTGACTTTCTTGAGACAATGAATTGATGACGTGAAAGGCGATATTTGCCGCTTCTTCAATGGGTAACTCCACATCGGATTTTTCATTGAAGATCATCAAGGCTTCCTCCGCTGCTTGATATTCCTCCGGATAGTAATTCTTGATCTCCCAGTATAAACGATTGGTGATGATGATCCCTTGGGTCATACGTTCAACTGAAAAATGTAAATGATCAGGTAATGTTAAATAAATACTAGAGTTCAACCGTTTCCCTAGTCGTTTTTCCATACTAGAGACCATTGCTTTCGTTAATTCAAAATAGGTCAAAGGAACTTCTTTGATCAAATCCAATAATTGCATGGCTTTGCCTTCATCATAGGGTAGATAGATTTCATCAATCGAATCATCCGAGATGATCTCCCCAGGCTTTTTGCCAAAACCGATCCCTTTTCCTAAAGCAATCATTTTTTGATGATTGCTGTCGATCAATACCACACTGGAGTTAAGCACCTTTAGTATTTTTCTCATGATACCCTCCTTCGATCCAGGTCACTCCTTGAGCGCATCGAACAGTTCCTTCACTCGATCGATCGACCATTCGTTCTAATAACTTCTTTATACCAGTAAAATGAATCTTTACGCAAGCGATCATAACTTCCATTTCCTTCATCATCCGCATCTACATAAATGAATCCGTAACGTTTTGACATTTGAGAGGTTCCGGCACTGACTAAATCAATAGGTCCCCAACTGGTATAACCAATCAAATCAACCCCTTCATCGATGGCTGCTTTCATCGCTTTGAAATGTGCAGTAAAATAGGCGATTCGATAGGGATCATGGATTTCATCGTCAATCACTTCATCAAAGGCTCCCATGCCATTTTCAACGATCATCAACGGTACTTGATAACGGTCATATAACTCTAGTAAAGAAATCTTCAAGCCTAAAGGATCGATTTGCCAGCCCCAATCTGTCGCTTCTAAATAAGGATTTTTGACACCTAAAACGGTATTCCCCGGTGTCCGCTCTGCCTTCGGATCTGCGGATTCACACATAGACATATAATAACTAAACGATAGGAAGTCTGCCGTATGTTCTTTCAATAATTCTTTATCACCAGGTAACATGTCGATCGTGATATGACGGTTGGCTAAGTCTTTCAACACGAGTGGTGGATACGTACCTTTTACTTGAACATCCGCATAAAAATGATTGTTCATATTCTTTTTCAATGTTCGTTCCACATCTTCTGGTCGACTCGTCAACGGATAGGTCATCAATTTGGTCAACATGCAACCAACTTGGCTACCAGGGATCTTTTCATGGCAATGTTTCGTTGCTAAAGCCCCTGCCACAAATTGATGATGTAACGCTTGATAAATAGCCGCTTCGATTTTGTCTGGTTCGATCGTATCAGTCAAAATCCCTGCAGTCGTAAATGGGTGTCTAAAAATACTATCCACTTCATTGAACGTCAACCAGTAATGAACATATTCACCAAATTCATCAAAACAAGTATCTGCGAATCGAACAAAGTCATCCACCACACTTCGTTGAATCCAACCGTTGCCTTTCATCGCTAATGCTAGTGGCATCTCATAATGAGACAATGTCACGATCGGTTCAATCGCTAGGCGCTTCATTTCCTTAAAAACTTCTTTATAAAATGAGACACCTTCAGGATTAGCTGTCTTTTCATCCCCATTTGGAAATAGTCGAGACCAGGCGATCGACAGACGTAATGTAGTAAAGCCCATTTCCGCAAATAATGCTAGATCCTCTCTATAACGATGATAAAAATCGACCCCTCGTCGTTTAGGGAACCATTTGTCTGTAGGGTCAGCTATAGCTTCTTCTACTTTTTCGATCGTCACCCCTACATGGGCTGCGTAATCTTTGTTGTCTACATTAGGTTTATAAGTTGCAACATCTGCCACAGATAGGCCTTTTCCACCAATATCCCATGCCCCTTCTACTTGATTTGCTGCAATTGCACCTCCCCATAGAAATCCTTCGGGAAAACCTGTTTGTGTCGTATCCATTTTTCTATTCCTCACTTTCTTCATTTTGTTAAAGCAGAAATCATCAATAACTCAGTTTCGGGTGTCACTGATTGATTTTTTACTTGACGATCGATGTGATACTCCTTCTGATTGGTCACGACCACCACAACGACTGGATCAAATCCTGCTTGTTTGATTTTTTCAATATCAAACGCAAGCAAACGTTCGCCTGGTTGCACCATCTGACCTTCTTGCACAAAAGCCTGGAAGCCTTCACCTTGTAACTTGACTGTATCGATTCCTACATGAATCAGTAATTCTACTCCGCTCACCGTTCGTAAGCCGATGGCATG
This sequence comes from Enterococcus mundtii, assembly GCF_002947535.1. Classification (GTDB taxonomy): domain Bacteria; phylum Bacillota; class Bacilli; order Lactobacillales; family Enterococcaceae; genus Enterococcus_B; species Enterococcus_B mundtii_B. Next base: position 147,214 of record NZ_PUAP01000027.1, on the reverse strand, counting down.
ACCTGTCTCAAATAGCATGGTCACTTGTGCTTCTTCAGGAGAAAAAACAATACCTTCTTCTGGAATGACCCCGACACCTTCGCCAACCATCCCACTAGAAAAGACATCATCTGGGACTGTTTCAAGAGGAATCACTTGGCCTTTGACTGGACTCACGATCCCCCAAGTACCTACCTTACGACTCTCATTCTCTTCTTGTGTCGCTGCTTCTTCTTGATCTTTAAAAAATACCAAGCCACCTACAAACGAAACGACAAAAGAAAGAGCTGTACAGACGAATGCCCAGACAAGGTTCATCGGTTGCTCTACACTGGCAAACATAGTGATACTCGCAATCCCTGGTCCAACTAATGCGAAGGCTTCTAAAGCCATGATGCCGGCAAAGATCCCGCCGATGAAACTAGAAACCATCACGATACTCAATACCCGTTTGTGTAAGATCGTGACCCCATATAATGCGGGTTCAGTGATACCAAATAAAGCTGAGATTCCTGCAGAAATCGCTGTTTGTCGCAATTTCATATTTTTTGTTTTTAGACTGACGGCAAAACATGCACCAGATTCAGCGATATTATGTGCCAAAGAAGCCGGTAAATAGAGCATCTCTTTTCCTAACTCTCCCATTGAAGAAACAGCATAAGGAATCATCGCTTTGTGCATACCAGTAACGACCATCAATGGTAAAACTGCAGCAAGTAAGCCTGTTGCTAACCAGCCTAATCGTTGATATAACTCGACGATCAAATATGAGAATGCGCCACCAACGTTATAGCCTAAAGGGCCTAAAATCAGCAGTGCAACTGGGACAGTCACTAATAAAGCAACCATCGGAACAAAGAAAATACGAATCGGCTTCGGAGAAATTTTCGTGACATATTTTTCAACGATACTGTAGAACAACACCGTTAAGATTGCTGGGAAGACTTGAGAAGCATACGCAATATTTTCAATTGAGAACCCTAGAAAGGATGTTCCGTCTGCTAGAAGGGTTGCCATTTCTGGTAAAAGCAAGGCACTCACTGCTGAAACAGCTACGATCTCATTGACTTTTAGCTTTCTTGCCGTCGTCATCGCAACTAAAATCGGTAAGAAGTAAAGAGGCGCTCCTCCGATCAAATTCAATAGCAGGTAAGTAGATGAGTTTGCATCCATGACACCCAATAAAGATAAGAGCAGTAAAAGTGATTTTAAGACACCGCCACCTGCAATCGCGGGAATCAACGGTTGAAAAACTGAAATGATAAAATCAAGTAAAATTGTTCCAACAGGTTTCTTTTCTTTGTTTATGTTCTGATCTGCAGAGATTTCTCCGATCAGTTTGGCTAATTCGTCATAAACTTCCACTACTTCATTCCCAATGATTACTTGGAATTGAGCATTGCTACGAACACCGATGACCCCATCTAAGCGTTCTAACTCTTCACGATTTGTTTGTTTGACATCTTTCAACGTAAAACGAAGCCTAGTTGAACAATGTTCCAAATGAATGATATTTTCTTTTCCGCCAACGAATTGTAAAATATGCTTTGCTAAAGTTTGATAATCCATTTTTTCCACTCCTTCTTTCGTTTTCCTTTTTCGCTGCGCAGACAAAAAAGAAAAAAGCAGGCAAGACCATAAGAAATAACAACAAAGGATTCTTTGTGTGTCTTTCTTTAGGTCCTGCCTGCTTTACCAGTCACATGCCTGTTTTATTTACATTTACTATAACAAGTATTTTTTAAAATTGCAACCCCTTTCTTTTTATTCATTTAGCCACGGTTAAAAATCTCATAATCGATTTCATCGACTGATTTTGCCACTAGGATCGCCGAATACACATCAGAATTGACATTCAAAATCGTGCGCAACATCCCTACTAACCATTCGACACCACCAAAAATGGCAATACTTTCAATAGGTAACCCCATTTGCGGCACGATGATGGCTAAAGAAACTAGCCCCGCACCAGGAACTACCGCATTGGCTAAAGAAATAAAAGTGGCTAAAATCGCAAGATAGACCATGGTCGTCCATTGAAACTCTACTTGGTACATCTGAGCGATCGTGATCACCGTCAGTGCCATGTGCATTGCTGAGCCATTACTGTTCAATGACATCCCTAATGGTAAGACTAAGTGACTGATTCGCTTACTCAACCCCAATTTATGTTGTGCTTCTTCTAATTCGATTGGTAAAGTGATGGCTGAAGAAGTCGTAGCAAGTGCCATGATCGACATATTCTTCATATTCATGATCAATTTTAACGGATGTAATCGGCCGTATATACTGACAACAACTAACCATCCCAGTAAGAACAATACTGTAGCTAAGCTATACACCAGCAGATATTTCACCATTGGCAGAATGACTTGTGCGCCTAATCGGCTGATACTGCTACTCACCAAGGCAAATATCCCAATAGGGGCAAGGTGCATCACATATTTGATGACTTCGATAATCACTTCGTTAAAATCAACGATTAGTTGAAACAACTTCGATTGCGGCTGTTTTTGTCCATAGTGATTCAAGGCTAAGCCGAAAAAAATCGCGAAAACAATGATTTGGATAATCGAACCTTGCGCAAGGGATTCAAAAATATTTTTAGGCACAAACTGGAGAAATGTTTCTTGGATCGACAGTTCTTGCGCCTCGATCGTAGGACTTAAACGCTCTATATGTTCCATGCCAGATCCAGGCGTAAACAAAACAGCCAATAACACACCCCATAAAGCTGCCAATAAGGAGGAAATCCCAAAGATGAGCAAGGTGCGTGTCCCAATACTTGCTAATTCCTTCAAATCAATACTGCCTAAAGCTTGAATGATCTGACCAAGGATCAATAATGGAATCGCCATCTGCATCAGTCGTAAAAATACTTCGCCAATCGGTTTTAACACAGGCGCACTCATTGGCCAGAACATCCCAACCAGAATACCTAAAGCTAATGCAAAGCTAATTTGAATGATCATGGCATTTTTTTTCATCACTCATTACCTCGTTTGTTGAATCACTGTTCCCGCACCTTCAGTCAAATGATTCAATTTTCCAATGGAAGTAATGACTGCTTGACGCTTTGGATCACTTGCCACAAAACGGACCGCTGCCTCTACTTTTGGCAACATACTTCCAGCTGCAAAATGGCCGGCAGCCACGTATTCTTTTGCTTCTTCGGGAGTCATTGTCCCTAAGGCTTGTTCTTCTGGTTTTCCATAGTTGATATAGATATGCTCGACACCAGTTAAAACGATCAAACGATCGGCACCCACAGCGTCTGCCAATACGGCTGCTGAGAAATCTTTATCATTGACCGCTTCCACGCCTTGATAAAGCCCAGATGATTCGATTACTGGGATACCACCACCACCTGCACAAATCGTGACAACATTAGCTGCCACTAATGCTTGGAGTGCTTCTTTTTCCACAATTTCTTTTGGTTGAGGAGATGCAACGACTTTACGGTAGCCACGTCCTGCATCTTCCACGTATGTTCCCCCATTATTTTGTACCGATTTTTTTGCCTCCTCTTCTGTATAAAATGGTCCAATCGGTTTCGTTGGCTTCTGAAACGATGGATCATTCGGATCAACTAGCACTTGCGTCACGATGGAGACGACCGGTTGATTGATCCCATGTTGCATAAACGCATTGGTTAACGCTTGTTGTAACCAATAGCCAATACTTCCTTGCGTCATTGCCACACATGTATCTAAGCTCATTGGAGGATTTTTTTCGCTTATTCCTGCTTGTTGCTGCAATAATAAATTGCCAACCTGCGGACCATTGCCATGACAAAGAATGACTTGTTCTCCTTGTTCAACAAAAACTGCAATAGCTTCAGCCGCCTGTTCAACTACGGCTTTTTGTCCTTTATCGGTTGGATCAGTTTCTAAAATAGCATTCCCACCTAAAGCAATCACATTTAATCCCATATCTTTCCTACACCTCTTTCTATTACTTCAGCGTTTGTGTACGATCCTCTTTTGCCAATAGGGCAAAAAGAATCAACCCGATGAACAACAAGACACAAGAGAGGTAAAAACCAACTTGCATCGAACCTGAAGTATCTGCTAAATAACCAGTAACGTAAGGAGCTAAAATCGATCCTGACATCCCGATAAAATTATACGCACTTAACGTCGTTCCTAAGGCTGCTCTTGGTGCATGTTTCGTGACAAACGTCACCATGATCGGATCAAGTGCTAATTTCCCAGTCAATCCATAAAGAATCAGCACTGTGATCAATAAGGTACGATTGGTAACAAAAGCGATAGCAAAAACTGAAACGATTGCTAATGGAACCAAAACAAAGACTAGTTTCTTCGTCGCTCCTGTCTTATCATTGATCCGTGCAAAGAGTAAGGCGCCTGGTATCGATGCCCAAGGGACTAAAGAAGAAATAAAGCCAACACTCGCTCCAGTAAATCCACGTTCTGCAATCAAAAACTGCGGCAACCAAGTAAGAATCACAAAATTAGCATAAATGCTGGTAAAACATAAAATAAAGGCTGCTACTAAGTTACGATTTGTAAAAATCTGTTTCAAAGAAATTTTTTCTTTGGGGCCTTCTTCCACTTCTGCTTCTTCACCCGGACGGATCACTTTTTCTTTCAACAATACATAAAACAAAATGCCAACAATCAATGTAGGGATCGCCATAAGATAAAAAGGTTTGCTCCAATCATCCCCGTTTTCTAAGACCAATTTACTTGATAGAAGATAACCGCCTGATGTTCCAAAAGCCATACCACTATTAATGATGGCATTTCCAATCGTCCGTTTACTCTTTGGAATCGCTTCTGTCGACAAGGCAAACTGTGGACCGTAGTATGCACCTTGCCCGATCCCAGCGATTGCACGAATCACTAAGAATAAAATAAACGTCGTGGCTAATCCGGTGAAGTATGTCGCTACTGCCAAAAGTAAAAATCCTACCGTGATGACTAACTTTCGTCCGATTTTGTCTCCGACGATCCCAAAAGGAATCTGAGCGATGGCATATGTCAGAAAGAAGATACTATTTGCTAAGCCTAATTGCGTATTGCTTAAACCGAATTCTTCCCCAACAACCCCCATGATCGGGTTGAAAATCGTTCGTGTGGCATACATCAAGATCCAACCAATAAAAAAGATTGCTACTACTTTGATCCAGTAAGTATCACTGACTCTTACTGCTTGTTTTTGTTTACTCGCTTCCATGTTTCACCCTCACTTTCTTCTCCTTCGATTGCTTGTAGCGCCAACCAAATACCAAAAGCTAGATCCATTCCCGAAGAATGACCGATTCTCATGATTTTCTCTAACTGTTCTTCTATTTTCTCCTCTTGATTTTGTGCTAAGTCTGAAAATAATTGATGCACTAGTGAATTGGCGTATCCCTTTGTCGCACAAGTTAGATACGCTTGGCTGATTGCAGTCGTTGCCGTTTGGGCTTCTCCCAGAGCAACCGCTAACGCGATTCCTCTGGGATCTGAAACAGTCCCTAAAACAAGCTGATAGCCCATCAATAGGTCATCACCACTAGGCGTCAATCCTTTGCCTCTGCCTAAAAGATAACCAACGACTTCTTGCCAATCAGTTGTCATCCACTCTCTATTTGGCTGTGCCATTCGAGCAAACAGTGTGGAAGCACGTTTATCTACCGGTAACCCGATTTTTGTCTGCCAGTTTTTTTCAGCCAAAAATGGTTTCAATAAAAGTAGTTGTTTTTTCGATAGCCCTAACTTGAAGACGTTGAGCGGAACCAGCCGACACGGTTTTAATGTCACTTGTCTGACACTTGAAGTACTGTAGATCGTCAATTGATCGTCATTTATTTTCACACGATTTCCTGTTTGAAGAGCCGAAGCAAGTGTGTTAAATCGATCTTCAGGAAGATTGATACCAAAACTAGATAGATACTCATGAAAACAGGCGATATTGATCAATTGTTGATTGATTTCAACATTAAAGGAATGCTCAAACACGCTGTGGATCACACCTATTTTTCCAAATTGCAAAAGTGGAGATAAATACTCGCTCATTTGAATTTCTTGATTACTCAACGTTGATCCCTAGCTCTTTAGCATAGGCCTCTAAGGCTTGTTCAAAGCAAGCGAGTGGTGCCCGAACTGTACCTGCACCAATTTGTCCCACTCCAGCATTTTTGTGCGCGATCCCAGTATTTATAACAGGGGTGATTCCTGTTTCCACCACTTTGCGAATATCGATTCCTAAGCAAGTTCCTTGAAAATCCCAAGTTGGTATCGAAAACGTCGGGTTATGCCCTTCGCAGATTTTCGCCATTTCATTTGAGGTTGCTAACGCATCTTCAAAACCACCTGCACCAACAAAACGGGTCACACCTGGTGCTGCCACCATGGCCATTCCACCTACACCGACTGTTTCTGTGATAGCACTATCGCCAATATCTGGATTACCATCTTCTTCATTGAATCCTGTAAAGTACAAGCCTTTTGGTGTGTTTACAGGCGCTAGATGCCATGTATCGCCTGTTTCTGCGATTCGAACACCAAAATCAACACCATTACGTGTCATCGTTGTCACGATCGTTCCTTTAGTCCCTTGGCGCGCACCATCGACGATTGCTTTTCCCGTAGCCATCATGATGTTCAAGAAAAATTGATCCGTATCTGCTAAGAACTTGATTACATCATATTTTTGTTCTTCAGGAATCTCCGTTTGAATGATCAATGGAGCGATTTCTTTCAGAAAATTCAAAGAAGCAGCAATATTTCTTTGATGGAATTCATCACCCATCGTAATCGACCGGGCGATCAAAACATTTAGATTCAATCCTTCCTCGGTGAATGCCAACGCTTGATGGATTGTTGGTCCTAGTACTTCTTTGATCCAATCTAAGCGATCAACGACTTCTTGGGAATACGCACCAAAACGTAATACCTTACCGATACCTTCATTCAAGATACAGAAGGCTTGATTGCCTTCTTTCCGGTTTTCAACAATGAAGACCGGCATATCACCAGAAGTGATCCCTCCCATTGGTCCTACTGCTTGTACATGATGACAAGGAATGAATCGCACTTCATTTGCTTCAAAAAGTGCTAATGCTTCTTCTTCGTTTTCTGCCCAACGTTCGAATAACGCTGCACCTAGACACGCGCCTCGCATCGGTCCAGTCATCGCCTCCCAAGTAATTGGCGGGCCTGCATGCAACAGTGTTTTTTGCTTTGGATCATTTAATTCAGGAATCACCGTTTTTGCAGGGACCACATCGACCAGAAATGGCTGTGCGTTCTTGATTTTTTCTGTCACTTTCTGATTTTCTTCGTCAATTTGCTCCTGATGCTCCTCTAACTCATCTAAAATTTTGATCATTTTCTTGTTACCGCTCGCGCGAGGCCGCCAATCCAACTGGACTGTTTGTCCACCATAGGTGACAATCGATTCGGTGAAGCTTTTCAAACCGACATTCACTACACGCGGTTTCGTCGTCAATAACTCCATGACTTGCTCACTCGGTTGTGGTACAGCAACTGTTTTTCCATCATATGCTAAGACTTCTTTATCTGCTTCAGACAATCTGATGCCTTTTAACAACAATGCCAATTGAACCGCTTTAGCATTACTCTCTGCGACAAAAACACCTGCTTCTTTCAAGCGTTCCACTGATTTTTGGTAGTCTTGTGGATCATTCTTCGTCCCACACACTGTCGCAACGAAATAAAGTTCTCGTCCTGCTTTTTCTGCTTCTGACTGCGCAGATTGAATCGTTGGTAACAATGCGCCAACCATGTCTTCATGTGCACCATACCCTAAAACAACATCAAATAAGATGACACCAGTTGCTTCTTCCTTGGCGTACTCTTCTATTTTGTGGATCCGGACTTCCGGATCGATCATTGGATGTGGTTTACCTTGTGTATAACGATCATCTCCTAAATCAATCACTTCATACCCTTGAGATTTCAAGATATACCCATCTTCTTTGACCAGACCACCTAAATCTAATGCTTCTGAAATCAACATGCCTGCTTCAGCTGCGAGCGTCCCCCCAGAATATAGCCCTTTGACGACTTTTTCTTTAGCAAGCGTCAAAACATCCGGTTGTTCTAGTGCTTCAAAGTAATTTTTTTTCACTGTTGCTTCGTTTGCTAAATCCACAGCGATACGGGCAGTTTCCTCTAACGTGTGTGCCAGATAGACTTTCCCTTCGTGATTCGTTGGTTTTTCTCCTAAAAATATAGCAACGACTGGTTTTGAAATACTCTGCAATAATTGCACTACTTCGTCACGCACCTCTTTTGCAGGTGGCTTAGAAATCACACAGATCACATCTGTTGGTTCATGGTTTTCAAGTGCCACGATTGCATCTTTGACCGTTATTGCTCCCACCTTGTCACTCAGGTCACGACCACCAGTACCAATAGCATGAACCACACCTCCACCTAGACGATCGATGATTGTCGTCACTTCTTGGATACCCGTACCAGATGCACCAACTACGCCAATATTTCCAGGTGCGACAACATTCGTAAAAGCAATAGGGATACTCGATAAAATACCTGTCCCACAATCTGGTCCCATCATCAGTAACCCTTTTTCATGCGCTAGTTTTTTCAGACGGACTTCATCTTCGATCGCAATATTATCCGTAAATGAAAAAACATGCAGATTATTCTTCAACGCACGTGCCATTTCTACTGCGCCGTATTCCCCCGGAATACTAAACAAGGCGACATTGGCATCTGGCAATTGTTTCAATGCTTCTTTCCACGTAGTCACTGATTTGTTCGGTTGCGCTGTCTCTTTTGCTGATAGATCCGCTAAAAAATCATCAATCATTGGCAATACCTTTTCCATGATTGATTCATCCTCACTCTCTACCACGATCATCAAATCGTTCGCAGACGCAGTTTGTGCTTTTTCTGTTAAAAGTGACGTGTTATTCAAAATGTCTTTATTAGCATCCGTTCCCATCATGATCTGGCTCATCTTGACTTCCTCAAGCGAATTGATTTGATTAGTCAATAGCATCAAGTTGATGGAATCTTGATAATTATTTGGTAAAACAACCGTTTCTAACATAATGCCCCTCCTTATTCATTCTTACACTGTCATTGTAGAAGATTAAGAAAGTGTTTTCATCGGACGTATTTCTAAAAGAATGCTATACTTTTTATCCATAAAAGGAAAAAAGGAGAATATGATGAAATTAAGGGAGTTATTATTGCTAGGTGAACTAAAAAAAGGGAAGATTCTAACGAATGAGATCGGTTTAGATAATGAAGTCGAAACTGCAATGGTCTTAGAAGCCATTGATATCGAAAATTGGAGCAAACAAAATCAGCTGATCCTGACCTCGTTTTATGCATTGAATGACTTATCAGAAAAAGAACTGGAAGATTTTTTCATCAAGATGTGTCAAATCGGGATCAGTGGTCTTGTGTTAAAAACCGATCGTTTTATCAAGGTGATCCCCGAATGGTTTATTGAATTGTGCTTCAAATATGAAATCCCATTGATCAAAATCAGTCAAGAGATCAGCTATGAAAAAATTCTACTAACGATTTATGAGCCGTTACTCAATGCACATGCCCATACTTTACGAACCTACTATGAAGCACGCCAGAGATTCAATCGCCTAGAAAAGCAGTTTTCTTCTTTAGAAACGATCATGCAAGAGTTTTATCAAATCATCGAACTTCCTTTTTCCTTAAAATTGCTTGATAAAGAAATCGAAATTTGCGAAGGGATGATTCCAACCGATGCCATCGTACTCTCACGTGAATCGCTACCGCAAACAGATTTCATGAAAAACGATTATTCTTTACTGACACTTTATGCTCAAACAGACTCGAAAAAACGCTATGCATTAGAGATCGCGATTTTCAATAACTATTCTCTCAATTGCTTATTGCTTGTTTATCTGAACAACCAACAAATCAAAGAAACCGACCTAGTTATTATCGAAAATGCCATTGACGCCTTGCAAGAAAAATTCAATACAGAAAGCCTATTGAAAAAAGAACGCTATACCCGTTTAAATAATTTAGCTGATGCCATTTTACAAAATACACCACGAAATCCTGAAGAACTAGATAGCTTGCTACAAGAAGCACATATGCAATCAAAAGATACTTACCAGACAATCGTCTTTTCAACTAAAGAGATGCAAACGCAATTAATGAAAAATCGCATCCTTACACTTTTACGGACACTGAAAAAAGAAGCGATTTTCTTTGACCAACATCAATATTCAGCTGTTTTATTCAACTTTGATCAATCGGAAGGGCCTATCACTAAAGATCAGATCTCACGCGTGATGGCAGAAATACTCACAGAAAATGAACAAGTAACATTTGCCATCAGCCAAGCAAAACCACGACAAGAAATCAAGGAATTGCTGTTTGAATGTTTGGATATTTTGAATTTCAATACTTCATTTTACAACGGTCCTGTGGTGACATCCGAAGATATCGGCATATTCAAACATTTTATTCGAGAGAATCAAATAGCAACATTGCAAGAAGCAATCCCTCCAAAATTGGCGCAGTTGGCTCAAACAGACTATGACTTATTTGAAACTTTTTATTGTTTTTTACAACACAATCGGAACTACAAACAAACAGCAGAAGCAATGTTTTTACATGCTAAAACGATTCGTTATCGTCTCCACAAAATTTTCGATTATTTATCAATTGATTTAACAAATCCGTTACAAATGGTCAATCATGAGATTGGCGCCTATATTATCAAAATGAGGAGACAGGCAAATGAAAGAAACCAAACAACTGCTCGATGACATTACAGTAACCATTTATCCTGCTCAGAGCGATACACCGAAATATATCCTTTATCTGCATGGTGGCGGATTGATTTACGGATCAAAAGGTGACATACCCCACACACTAAAGGATCTCTTTCTAGCTCATGGCTATACTCTACTAACTCTTGATTACCTGTTGGCACCAAATACATCTGTAACAGAAATCATTGCAAAACTAAATGAAAGCTTTGATGTCTTAAAAAAGACAATCATCCATGAACACCCCTTTGGTATTTGTGGACGTTCTGCGGGAAGTTATTTGATGTTCCACCTAACCAAATATTTGCTTATGGATAAAGGGATTTCACCCAATTTCTTAATCAATTTTTATGGATATACTGATTTTGAATTTCTGAAGAAACAAACCAATCCCACCACACACACATTAACAGAAGAAATGCTTATAGGCATCGATCAACAAACACCCACGGCAGACGATCCACTGATGGCTCGCGCCTTACTTTATCACTATGGACGACAACAAGGAATCTTAGCCGCTTACTATCGCTTACCGAAATCACTGGATTGGTCGGATCATGCCATTCGTGAAAAAGAACTTGCAGCTTTTCCTCCTTGCTATAGTACCGCCAGCACCTCAGACCAAGAAGTACCGTTTGCTTCAAGTAAAAGGATAAGTAAACAGATCCCGAATAGTCGATTCAAACCTGTTTATGATTTAGAACATGACTTTTTGAAACAAACAAACGAGCCCCAAGTCCAAACAGTCTTAAAGGAATTATCAGATTGGTTATCCACCAAAGAGTCGCTTTGACATATGGCACGGAAATCTAGTAATAAAAAACAAAAAAGCCTATCTCTCGATAAATAGGAGGATAGGCTTTTACTTTTTACGATTCATTTTAAAACTTGAATCAATCAACTAGATATTAATTTTTATTGGTCATTCGCCACTCGCCACTCTAACTCGTCTAACAGCGGCGTATAATCCACTTTGGTAAAATCAGTCACATCGAATGTATAAAGCGTTCCAAGTTCAAAGTGTTCATACTTTCGATCATTTATAACAGCTCTAAATTCTTCTTTGGTGATATGATTGGTTCCTAACGATCGATCGTCCAACGTATCCCCATAATGATAATGGTCCATGATATAACTCAAATGACGTTCAGGATCACGATCTCTTTTATAACGTCGTTGCCATAGTACATCAAAGTCTGCGTGCAAGCGAATCGTGATCACTTCATAGCCATATTTTTTTGATAACGCTTCTAATGGTCCTTTTTGTTTGTCACTGAAAGGATACTCTGAAACAATCACTTTCTTCCCAGCTTCCATGTACAGTTCCAACGCCTGATAAAAGAATGGATACACCTTGTTTTTTTCTTGCTCTGCTCGTTCAGCTAAATTATCGAACCCAATTGATTCAGCGTAATACTCTTTGACTTCATCTAAGGTAAGACGATACATCGTTGGAAACCGTTCGAACAGTCGTTCCATCAAATAGGTTTTCCCTGTCCCAGGACTTCCTGCCAAAAGAAACAAATATTTTTTTATTTTAGCTCTTTCCTGCATAGATCTCACTTCCTGTATTCAAAAACAAGCCGATTTTATGTTTGATGATTGCCTTCACTGCTTCATTGGCTGGGATCATGTTGTGGCGTAATGATCGGCTGACTTCTGTTTCACCAAAGCTTTCTTTTGCGGTTTTCGTCCAGTTGACAAGTAGCTCTGTCCCAACATTGAATTTACGGATTCCGTGATTGATCAACTCTGGATAATCTTCCTCTTTCACTCCAGTACCACCGTGGATGACCAAGGGAACATCGACTACTGCGTCGATTTCTTTCAGGAGTGGTAGATTGACTTCTGTTTTTGATTTGAATTGCCCATGATTTGTTCCAATAGCAATTGCTAATGCGTCTACTCCAGTTGCTGCTACGAATTCTACCGCATCTTCTGGTTTGGTATACACTTTATCATCTTCTGCCACATGGATTCCTTCTTCCGTCCCACCAATCGTTCCTAGCTCCCCTTCCACTGAGACACCACGAGCATGGGCGTATTCAACGACTGCTTTTGTTTTCAAGATATTCTCTTTAAAAGGTAAATGGGAACCATCATACATCACCGAAGTATAACCGCTATCGATTGCTTGCTTGATATCAGAGAAATCACGCGCATGGTCCAGATGAAGGACAGCATCCACCATTTCTTCTTCAGCGATCATTTTCACTACATTGACTAAGACATTCATCCCAATATATTTCGCCGTATCCACACTTGTTTGGATAATGATCGGCGCACCCATTTCTTTCGCTGCTCGTAACATTTCTGGCAACATCTCCAAGTTATGCGCATTGAATGCGCCCACGGTAAAATTCAAAGCTTCTGCTGTTTTTGTTACTTCTTTTAATGTCGTATACATTTTTTATAGCCACCTTTATTCTTATTTATTCCCTGTAATCGTGAGTTGTTTAGCAATTTGTCGCATCTCGTCCATTTTCCCCATATAATGATCAATTCCTTGATCGTTCCCAGCTCGTGCAGCTTCTGCTCTTTTTGCATTATATAAAGACATCAACTTCTTGTACCCATCATTGATACTTTTCTTCAGTGATAAACTTTTTTCAAGCTGTTCGATTGCCTGATCGTTATCCCCTAACTCAGCGAGTTTTAGTCCTACTTGTTCAAAAAGAACAGCTAGTTGGTCTGTTTCTTCTGTCTGGTCGATATCTTTCTTGAGTCGTTCGATTGCTGTTTGAAGTTCTTCTTTTTCTTCGCTGGAAAGCGTCTGTATTACTTCAGGTTGCTCTTTTTTCTTTTTCAAAAAACCAAACATCATGATCCCTACTTTCACATTAGAATGCTTTTAAAATCGGACTTAAGATCCAAGCGTAAAGTAGCGCTACCACTACTGTGTCGACATCTGTCGCTGTCGCACTAACAAATCCCATTGAATTGAAAATCGTTACTAGTAATGCTGGCAACAAGGTAATAAAGAAACCATGAGCGATCCCGCCAATGATTGCTCCTCGTCGTCCACCAACTGCATTACCAAAAATACCCGCTGTCCCCCCAGCAAAGAAATTCGTCAACATCCCTGGCAGAATCATCGCTAATCCAAACATCGGTAATGTAAACATCGCAATGACCGTACCGATCGTTGTGGTGATGAACCCTAAAATCACTGCATTCGGGCTATAAGGGAAGAATACCGGACAGTCTAGCGCTGGGATCGCATCAGGAACTAGTTTCATCGCAATCCCACGAAACGCTGGAACAATTTCGCCTAGTAATAAGCGTACCCCTGAAAGTAAGACGTATACACCGACAACAAACTGGATAGCTTGTAAAAAGGCAAACATGATGTAGTTTTGGCCCCCTGATAGCTCAGCCGCAAACGTCTCTCCTGCAAACAACACAGTCACGATATAAAGAGGTACCATCACCACCATGACCGATAGATACGTATCTTGTAAAAATTCAAAGTGAGCAGGCAATTTGATATCTTCAATCGATTTCTTGTTCTCGCCTTTTTCACCAAAAATTTTTGCTACCCCAGCCTCAAATAAATAACCGATCGTACAAAAATGGCCTAAAGCAATATCGTTTGAACCAGTGACCTTGCGTATGATTGGTTGCGCCATCGCTGGCATCGCAATAGCAAACACTGCCCCAATGAAACCACCAACTAAAATCAAGACAAACCCACGTAACCCAGCGAAGTACCCAAATACAGTAGTCATCGTCGCCATCCATAAGATTGCTTGACCAGTCAAGAAGATATATTTCCACTTCGTAAAACGGGCAAGTAAGATATTAAAGATAAAAATAGCTAAAAATGTTAATGCGATATCTCTACCTAGACCAAGTTCATTCATTGCTTGACCATTGATTGCTTCAATTGACGGAATGATCCCTTCCATTTGGAACCCTTCGGTAAAAATTTGCCCAAAATACGTCAAACTACCGACGATGATACTCGAACCCGCACTTAAAACTTGAAAGCCTAGCAATGTTTTCAATGTACCCGAAATAATCTGACCCGTTGATTTCTTTTGCAGAATCAGCCCTAACATCGCAATCAAGGCAATCGTGATCGACGCTTGAGTCAAAATGTTTTCGATAATAAAATTGATAACGCCCATGTTTTCTCCCCCTATTTTTCTTGATTAGATAGCTCCCTTACTTTGTAAAACTGGTGTTAACTTCTCTTCGATCTCAACTTTTGAGACGATATTTTTCAAGTAAATCATGGCTGTTGTCGGATCAATGGTAAATTTCTCAAATTGTGAACGAAAATTCTCTGCGGTAATGATCACATCCGGCTTCATCGAAACGGCCGAAGAAATATCACAGTGATCCAGCTTAGCTGTCACTCCTAATTTATTCAATACATCTTCAGCTGACATTTGAGCGGCAAAACTACTTCCTAACCCTGCACCACATACAAATAAAATATTCAATTTGTTCATTCCACTCTCTCCTTCTTTCTACTTAAATAGTCGTTTTTTAAATGAATCTACATTAGGACTTTCGATCAAACGAGTCAATTTCGTTTCGTCATTGATCAACTCGATCAACTCTTTCATGATCGTTAAATGAGAATACGAATCCACCGCTGCTAAGCAGAAAATGATTTTAACCGGATCCATCTCTTCATTGCCAAAATCAACTGGCTGATGAATCGTCGCGACACTCACCCCTAACTTATTGACGCCATCTTCTGGTCTGGCATGGGCTAATGCCAGATGCTTGCCAATAACGATATAGGCGCCATACTCTTCTACTGCACGGACCATCGCATCAACATAACTTGACTCAACGATATTTTCTTTCAACAATGGTTTAGCCACTCGTTCAATCGCTTCTTGCCAATTGTCTACGTGTTCTTGGATCAATATATGATTATCTGTCAAAATGTCTTTTAGCATTGGTTGGATCTCCCTTTTATTGATTTCTAAATGATTTTGCTCAAATAATGTTTCTAATTTGGTGTAGATTGACCGATCGATCTTGCCTCCACTTTCTTCCACGATCCGCAAGACGTCGGTAAACAATTCTGTTTGCCCACTCTCTGTCGGAATCAGCCGTTGGACCTTTTGGTGAGCGTTTAAAAATTCTGCAATGATCGGACGATTCGCATCGGTTAAAATAGGCTCCAACACAAGCAGTGGTTTGTTCTGATCTGATAATTGAAACGTACTGAAAATCAAATCAACATCTAACTTATCCACCAACTCCGCTTCTTTAGAACTCAATACCGCAACAACTTCAATTTGTGGAAACTTCTCTTTTAAATTTTCTGCTAATAGATTGCCGGTCGCCAGTCCATGGTGACAAACCACCACTGATTTATACATGGACGTGACATTCTGTTTGATCGTGCTAGCAATCGTCGAAAAATGGATCACTAGAAAAGCAAGTTCATCTTCGATTATCTCTCCACCAATGACTTCCTCGATCGTTGGGACAAATAATTCAACTGCTTCATAGATGGGGCGGTAATTGGCCCGAATATTTTCTTTCAAAGGATTCGTGACTTGGATTCGATGTTTGATGCGAATGATCAAAGCCGTCATATGTTTATAAAGGTTTTCACACAGGATTTCTTCTTTTAAGTGAAATGGGATACGGGTCTGTTCCTCGACGAACTGGATCAGTTGGATCGTCAACAGTTGGGCTTGGACCCATTCCAACGAATTACTGATATCTTTTGAACTGAATGTCTCAATCGTAAAACGAAGGTAGTTTCTTTCAACCGGTGGAACGTCTGTCAAGCGAAACTCAACGATGACTTTTTCAATAAAATCAGTGAAACAATCTTTTTTTTCGTTATTATTTTTCCAATTGATGGCTGCAATAAGTTCATGCTTTCTGACTCGCTGGACCCAAATCATCGTAAACAGCAAGAGTTGATTTTTGTAGATATCATCTTCTTGTCTGATCATAGTATCTGTATAGATGGCTTCGAGCTTTACAATCTCCGAAGGTGGAAAATACTGTTGAAAAATTCTTTGAGCCGCAGTGATTTTCGTACCATTTCTTGCTGAAAAATCAATTCTTCCTAGATTCTTATTGATCAAGTCATAAATCATCGTGCGGATGGAGCGCTCCGCTCCTTTATAGACCAATCCCTGTCTACCAAAACTCACGATCTCGATACCGTATTTGATCAAATCCGCTCGCAAACGACGCATATCTTCGTCCAGCGTACTTTTCGAGATCATGAATGCTTCTTCCTTACGATTCAAATAAACTGGCTGTTGCTCATAAGCAATCGATAACACTAAATCAAAGGTCCTCTCGTCACGATTCAACAACTCCTCTTGATAAGTCACCAATGCTTCTGCCAATCTTTTTTCTTCCTCATCGCTTAAACGCAACAGAAACCCTTGCTTACGAATCGTTTGGATCTCTGCCAGCTGATTGGCTCGCAACCAACTATTGGCATCAAGCACATCTTGACGAATCGTTCGTTGACTGACTTGATACTCTAAAGCTAATTGTTCCGCTTTGATTGGATAATGATATGCTCTAAATCTTTGAAGTAACTCAATCGTTCTCGTTTTCATATGATTGATTTTCCTTTCTGAACCAAGTATATGTTGGCGCTTCCAAATTAAAAAGTAGAGATTTCTGCCAATTAAGTTGGCAGAAAAGTAAGAACACCTTTATAAATTTTTTTAAGCAAGTTAGTAGCAGAAGTACCTACTTTCGAGAAATAAGCCGCGCAAGTCGAAAATAGTCTCTCCTATTTTTGGCTTGCGCGGCTAATTTTCTGAAAAAAACCTTCAGGAAGCTCGCTTATTCGATTGTTTAGAAATAATCATTTCGTTCAACCAAACAGCTATTTTGTCACTCGTTTTAGTTGGTTGATACCTACTGATACGATCGTTAAATAATTGAAGAAGTAACTCAATCTTTGACAAAAACCTAGTTTATCCAATAGTGGGAGGTGATTCAGCACTGGGATCCTTGCCAGTCCGTAAATCATCGCACTCAGCAGACTCAAGCTTATTAAGACGATATACATTCGACTGATTGGTTGATTCGCTTCTTTTCGATAGAGCAATAAAGCAAAAACCGGAAATAAAAGAAAGCCACTATAACCTAAACTAGAACCAACATTATGTACCCACGTTGAGAAATCCCACGAAGTAGCTTGGGTGTTAAGACTAAACAATCCTGTAAAAAGGCAATCGCCTATCGCATAGAAACCTAGTGAAACAACCAACCATTTCGCTAAATGAGTAGATACTTTTTCAAACGAAGCATACAATGCAGGTAAGGATAAGATAAAAAAGATGCCTGAAAAAACAGAACAAACAAGAAAGAATGTTCTCACTGGACTTGTGACGTCACCGAACACACTGATCGGCAGCGTCAATTGATCTAAACCTGGATAGAACAAGCCCAAAATATAAGGTGTCGAAAAATCACTCAACACTCCTAGAAATAAAAAATAAAGCCCATAACGTCGTAAAAAAACCATGTACTCCTCCAAAACACTTTTATTCTTATATACAGAATAACATTTTCAATTTAATTGCAAAACAAAAAATCCTATTGATTCTGTCACACTCAGTGAGTTAGGATCAAAGGATTTTTTGCTTTGACATAGCTTATTTACTATATTCTCAAAAAAGTTATCTTTTTAAAATCAATGGCTCACGACGCGCTAGTTTAAGTGAATGGATAATGAATGACCTTTTTGTACGTTTCAAATAATTCAGCATTCAATTGATCGCCACCATCTATATTGGCAGAATAGAAAATCGGTGGATGTTTCACTCCCTCAGAAATCAACTGTTCACAAACTTCTACAATGATCGTATTGAGAATGGACGCTCCAATCACCGTAGAAGAAGGCCCGACCTTTTGTGATAGCCCTGTTAGTTCACAACACGCATCTCCGATATCGCCGTGGTTATCGATCACGATATCCGCAATTTCAAATAATCGTTTCCCTGATGAATGGCGACTAGTTACAGATTTCGAATAGGATACATTTGTTAGTGCGATGATTTTTACTCCTTTTTCTTTTGCCACTTTAGCTAAATCAATAATGATCGGGTTTCTGCCAGATACTGAATGAAGAATCAATACATCATTTTCTTTAAAAGGAATCGTTCCGGCTATGGCCATTCCATAGCCTTCTAATCGCTCCATTTGACTCGTAAAGGTTACTGGATTTCGATCCAACATCACTTCTCGTCCAAATATTGCATTGATCGTCATCATTCCTCCAGCGCGGTAATACATTTCCTCTGCTAAAATACCCGCGTGGCTGGCGCCAAAAATATAGATAGAATGTTTTTGTAAATTTGCTTGAGTCAATAATTTAATCGCTTCTCCAATTGATTGCCTTTCTTTTTCTTCGACAATTGTTAATAGTTCTCTGATTTTATCCATGTAACGAAACATTTAAAACCCTCCAAACAAACTGCTGATTCCTCGTCCAATCATTCCCCACAATGACAAATCGTTTCCGCCAAAAATCAAGATCCAACTTTGGATCGTTGTACTGAAAATCATGGCAGAAAAACCAACTAAAGCAACCATTGCGACAGATGCTGCAATCGTTCCGAGAACTGCCCCACGAAAACCGCCTTGGCCTTCACCAATGACTGCAGCTCCACCACATTCAAAGAAACTTGTAATGACCAATGGTACAATCAGTACACCAAATAACTGGAATGAATTTGCTAAGACAACTAAAATCGTTGAAGTGATCATCGCAACGATAAACCCAATAATGACCGCATTCGGACGATAATTGAATAGAATCGGGACATCAAAAGCAGGTTTCGCACCTGGTACCACTTTTTCAGCAATCCCTTGGAAAGCTGGAATAATTTGATTAATCAATAAACGAACACCATACAACATGATCAATAATCCAGCACCGAAATTCAACCCAGCTTCAATGGCAAACATAACAAGATTCCCACCTTCTGGAATCAAAACTGGTGCGATGATCCCAACTACCACATTCATAAGAAACATGACCAATGCTCCCGTGATCGAAATTTCACGGAAAAATGAAAGGTTCTCTGGAACATTGATATCTTCTGTCGATTTTTCTTTATTTCCCACACGCTTTGCCACAAATCCTGAAATCAATGATAAGATCCCTGTTGGATGACCGATCAAGAAAGAATCATCACCGGTAGCATCCCAAACATATTTGCGCATGATCCATGGCATGAATGACCAATAGCAAGCAGACAATAATGCACTGATCCCAATCAGTAAAGTGCCAGTTAGACCAGCCTCTACTCCGGCAGCTACAAATACAAATGGGAACCACCACAGCATGTGCCCAGTCAGAAAAATCGTTTTGACTGGTGTAAACCGAGCAATCAATAAATGGATGATCAATCCTAAGAACATAGCTAAACCGACTGTACCACCGTATTCTGCTGTAAAAGTCACATCAGATAACCCTTCAGTAACTTGCACACCTAATTGTGTCTGGACCGCTGTATTGATAGGAGCTATCGTCCCTACCAACATATTTACCCCAGCCGTTAACGCCACCATCCCAAAGGCTGCGGTCAAGGAACCTTTGATGATTTCTGAAAATGACTTTCGTTGGATGATCAAACCGATCATCGCGATCAGGGCTAAAAGAACAGGTGGATTTTTCAAAATATGATCGCTAATAAAATTCATCAGTCTAGCCCTCCTTGTTTGCTAAATATTGTTCTAATTGTGCTTTCACTTCATTTGTATCCATATATTTTTTGATTGGATAAACAGGCGCTTTGACCGAAGCTTTCAGTTCTGGAAGTAATTCATTACTAGTAAAATAAACATCTGCTTGAGTCGCTTTTGCTGAGGATAAATCAGTATTCTCTACTGTAGCTTTAAGCCCTAGCTCTTTGATCACCTTATCAATCGACATTTTTAAAACCATTGAACTTCCAACACCAAATCCACATACTGCTAAAATTTTCATTTTTTCTTCCTCCTTAGGTTAGTAATTGGATTATTTGTTCCTTATTTCCCGATAAAATAGTTTGATACTTTACTTCATCCATAAATATGGACATGATTTCTTGCAATTTCTCCAGATGGCTCTCACTATCTTTTGCAGCTAAGATTAAAAATATTTTCACCGCTTTTTCTTTCATATCTACTGCATTTTTTACGACTAAAAGACTCATGCTTTGTTCATTCACTCCTACTCCTGGTTTGGCGTGCATGAGGGCAAAATAGTCGGTTAAAACCATATATGGACCATGTTCTTCTACACTTTTGATCATGTTATCCAAATAGGTATGCGCTATCATTTTACTTTTTAACAAAGGCTCACTTGCAATCTCAACGGCAGTCTCCCAATTTTCCACTGTATCGATTACTTGGATCTGCTCTTTTGCCAATAATGGATCAATTCTACTCATTCTTTTACCTCCAACATTTTTGAGATGAACCAGTTTTTATCACCAATCCCTTGCATGATCAGTTTCATCACTGCTTCAACTTCTTTCACATCTTCTTCTCGGATCATCAATAATACGATGATATCTGCTTTTTGATTTCCCCAATCAACTGGTTTATCCGCTACTAATATCGCAATAGCAGTCTCTTCTACGAATAACGGATTACCATGAGGAATCACAAAACCGTTATCGAGATAGGTAGATTGGATTGCTTCTCGGTCAAAAACCGACTGGGTGTATTGTTCTTTTTTATAGTCATTTTTAAAGTTTTGCTGCTCAATCAGAAAATGGATTGCTTCTTCTTTTGACTCATAATGACCAAAATAAATATTGGCCGCAAGCAAGTGTTTTGTTTTTTCAGGTAATATCCGCCTTTCTTTCATATGCTCATGATCAATCACTAAATCGATATAATGATTCATGATTCGTTTCATATCACGACTAGTCACCATGGGCGAAATTCTGACGACAGGCTTTTCTTGCTTGGGTATATCTACTGTAGAAATAATAAAATCAATTTCTGATAGATCCATGTAAGTCAACTTGTCAATAGAGGCAGTTTCAATGCTGTCAATATCAGGTAAGATTCTTCGTATTTTGGCTGAAACAAATGAACTAGTTCCAATCCCATTCGGGCAGACAAATAATAATTTGTTCAATCGTTTGATTCTCTCGATAGCAGCTTGAAAATGGATGGTGACAAACCCAACTTCATCCTCAGACAGATTCACTTCACTTGGCCAACGAAAATCTTTTAATGCAAACCATACAACCCCATAAATGGACGGATAATTTTGTTTGATTTCATCAATCAAAGGATTGACGATCGTTGTTTGCGCTTCAATTCGTAAAAGTAATTGATACAGGTGTACTAGAAGATCTTCTTCTAAACGGTTATCTTGCGTTAAATCAATCTGGACACCTTCGCTAACCTTTTGGATCAATTGTCGAATTTTCCCACGAAAAGCAAAAGGAATATTTTCACTTTTCATAAAGAATTTCAAGCCACTTCCTACGATAATATAAGTTAAATATTGGACCTCTTCTTGCGTGAACTGATAAATTTTCTGGTCTTCTAATTTTTTTAATAGTTCATACACAAGCGGGTACTTGTTGAACTCCAAGAAATATTTTCCATACTGATTCTTACCAATCAAATCTATTTTTTTACCCTCTTTTGAGCGTTGGACAATCAATAAAATTGAAATCACAATGCTTTTGAAATAACTCTCTGGAATCTCCATTTGTTTTTCGTTGATTCCTTGCCGAAAAGCTTGCTCGATTCTTCTTAAAAGCTGCTGATCTACCAGCTCTGCTACCACTTCTAGTTCATTGAAATGATTAAGGATGGTCCGCTTCAACACACGTTGGATTTGAATTTCATTTCCTTCAAAAAATGTTCCCGAACGATCAAATGTCAAACTCAATCCTTCTTTGGTAAAAATATCCTTCACATAAGAAAGATCATTGGCAATACTACTTCGTGAGACAAAGTATTCATCAGAAAGCTGTTGGTAACTTAAGTGTTCAAAATTCAACAGTCGATTGAGAATGGTTATTCTGCGCATTTTATTTTCCTGATAGTGCATAACTTTCATTTTCCATCACCTTCTATATTTACTATAATTTTTCAAACAACCGATTAGAAGACCAAATAAATCATTAGAAAACAATGAGATAGTATGCACATTACTAATCGAAGTCTTTTTTTAGTATACTCAGAAACAACTAAATAATTCTACTCACAATAAAAGATATGAAAAAAGCCAACAGACGATTGCTGTTGACTTTAAAAAAAATGTAATTTGAAATGATGGTAGAAAGATCCATCTATTGCAATTCATTCAAACGACTTTTGATCGAAACATTCTCCCCATTTCTCTTTCTAGCACCTAATTCACCAATTGCGGTAAATAGTAAGTCACTGGAAGAATTCAGAGCTGTTTCAACCGAATCTTGGATGACCCCAATAATAAATCCGATTCCTACCACTTGCATCGCAATGTCATTTGAGATGCCAAATAAGCTACAAGCTAAAGGAATCAACAGTAATGAACCACCAGCTACTCCAGATGCACCACAAGCAGCTAAAGCCGCCAAGATGCTTAAAATCAATTTCAAGCCAAAAGAAGCTTCGATCCCTAGTGCCTGGACAGTCGTTAATGTCATGACAGTGATCGTCACTGCCGCTCCCCCCATATTGATCGTTGCTCCTAATGGAATCGAAATGGCGTAAGATTCTTTTGTTAATTTCAGCTTTTCTGCCAACATCATATTGATCGGAATGTTCGCCGCAGAACTACGCGTAAAGAAAGCAGAGATTGCACTTTCTTTTAAACAAAAGAAAATCAATGGATAGGGATTTTCTTTGATAAACAAAAAAGTAAGTAATGGGTAGATGACCAAAGCAACAAAGAGCATCGTTCCTACTAACACAAGAACTAATTGGAGATACTCGGTCAGTCCAGAAAGTCCTGTCGTTGCAATTGATTCATAGACTAACCCCAAAATACCGATCGGAGCGAAAGAAATAATCAATTGAACCACCTGTGATAATGCGACTGAGATCTGATCGACAACTTCTTTCGTTGCTTCCGTACGTGTCCGCAATGCCAACCCTAATAATACCGCCCAAAATAGCACACCTAAATAATTAGAATCAATAATTGCTTGAATTGGATTTTGAGTGACATTGGTCAACATCGTAGATAAAACAGTACCTATATTTTGAGGCGCTTGTTCCGAAGCTGTTTCTTGTAGTGTGATCGGCACTGTAAAAATCGAGCTAGTGATCACCGCAACAAAAGCTGCTAAAAAAGTTCCGCCTAGATACAATCCTAAAATGGGCTTTACAAATGTTTCATTCCCCATTTTGTGTTTCGCAATCGAAGCAGCAGTTAAGAAAAACACTAACAGCGGCGCAATCGCTTTTAAACAACTAACAAACAACGTTCCTAATAAAGCAATAAATCCCCAGGTCGGTAAAAAAATACCAAGTATTATACCAATTAAAATACCACAACCAATACGTTGAACTAACGACAATTTCAAAAATTTCTCTAACAAATAATCACCCCTTTATAGTTTAACAACCATTCTAACATCTTCATGAGAGAAACAAAAGAATAATTTTCAGAAAATTCTTGTTATTTTACATATCTAGGTGTCCCTTACAAAAAAAGCGAACGATTTTGATTTGAAAAAATAAAAAACATCATTGTAATCTTAGGCACAAATTACAATGATGACTCCTATAAATATTTTTTATAAAAAGAATGAATTTAGTGATAGATTTATCCTAAGAACTAGTTCTTCCCCTAAAGATACGCTATCCATCCAAAAATATCGGTTGAATAAAATCTGCTTGCCAAATTTTTTCTTTTTCAGAGTAGTTGAAATACCATACTTGTGAAAAATATAACCTTTCTCTCACATTTCCTGAAATCAATCGCTGGTCCTTACGATCAACTAAGTAATCGAAACAACTAAAATCGATTCGTATAGAGAAACTATTGTCATTGATTTGTCGGTAGTTAGACAATTCTTGAATGGCCATTTTCGTTGTATGATTTCTTACACCTTCATCTTTATTTTTTTGTAACACTTGTTGATGTTCTTCGAATAATCTTGGGGTATAACAATTTTTTACTTTTTCAGGAGCCTCTTCTTCCCAAGATTTTTGTATTGCATAAAAGATTCTGTTGATCTCAGAAAGCAATTTTTTCTTTTCACGCTTTGTTCCAGGCATTCTTGATAACAAATCATTGATATCCATGTTGTGCGTTTTCTTTTTTTTAAATAAAGAAAACACAAATATACTCCCTAATGATAAGCCAACAAAGAGAAAATCTTCTGATGTACTATTACTATTAGTCGTCCGACTTCTCCGATAATAGGAATTGGAACCTCCCCCTATCGAGCCGCCACCAGAGCCACCACCAGTTGAACCACCACCATGCCCACCAGCTACAGCAAAAGTTTGAACGGGCATAAAAAACAAAAAAGCCATGATCAATAGACAAATCACTTGATAATTTTTCTTCATCTGGACCCTCTTTCTCAATCCCCCACGATGATACCTTATCAAATAATTATTACAAGATTCCTATGGAACAATGAATGATTTCCTAATTTTTCTTTATTTGGTAGGATTTCTTGTTTCACTACCCAACAGCTCTCTCTAACAAGTTTACTATTTTGAGAGTAATCTTTTCTTTATTACTATAAATTCTTCTTCTGTAATGATTTTTTGTTTTAATAGTTCATGCGCTTTTTCAATTTGTTCTATTAGATTCTCGTCTTCCTTCGTGCTTTTCGATAGATTTGCTTCCGTAGTCATGATCTCTTCACCTTGCAAGATTTTCAAATCTTCATTTAATTTTTGTTCAGAATAATCAAGCCCTTTTCTTAATTCATTTTTTAACCTCATAGCCATCGGTTTCATTGAGAAATAGTTTAAACCTCCAGACACAACACCACCTACCAAAGGAACAGCTTTAGAAACACCTTTTGCGAATGTCGTTTTTGTTAGTTTTGTTCCAAAGACTGCTAGAACTTTCTTTGTTACTGGATAATAAATAGTTTTAGTCAAAGCTTTTTGTGGTATTTTGGTCAACGCTTGTGTAGATAATTTTCCCGATAAGATCCTAACAGCGGAACCTGCAGTTGTAACACCCAACATAATACCTAAATACAATATCAATGTTTCTTTAGCTTCTTCAGTTAGCTCACCTTGTTGATTCCAAATATCTTTATACCCATAAATATAAGAAATTTCTTGTGCCAATTTTAGCGAATATCCGTAGAACTGTGTAATATCAGCCGGAATCGTGGCTGCCATTGCTAGTCCTCCAGGTAGCCCTGTCGCAAAAGACAAAGTACTAGATTGAGCGACTATCGAGTGTATTCTACTGTCAGCAACTTGATCCAATTTTTCTTTAGATAAAAATGTTTGTGGTCCTTTTTCAATCAGTTGGTCAATATTTTTTACCTTTTCTCCAAATGCTTTCACTAAAAATTCTGAGCGATTCACTTTTACAAGCGGTAATTTCAATGATTCATTTACGACTTTCAGTGCTAAACTCTCATTATTCTCCATATTCTTCACTCCTTATAAAAGATAATAAAAAATTCTTTTAACAAACTATTTTTTTTAGTTACAAATAAAATCCCAATTTAAATATAAAGGCTCGCCTATTTTTATAGCGATGTTACACTGTAATTCTAATATAAAATAACCAAATATTTATTACTTTCATAACTGACTCTTTTAAATGCATAATCGCTCATTTTTCATCAAAAAAATAAAGGTTGTGTTAAAAGAAACTATTGTTTTAGAGTTTACAAATAAGTAAAGTACGAGAAGTAAGTTTCTTAGGAACGATAAAGGATTTTAGCCTCAATCGTTTTTTAATATTCAACTATTTATTTCTTTCCACGATATAGATTAAGGAACCATGAATCTTCCTTCTGTCATTTGTTTTTTTAGTATTTTTATCGCTTTCTTATATGTAAATGGCCGAACAGAATCCTGTAATAAAATAATCAAAAAACAACCAAGCGAAACTATTATCGCTATATCGATGGGGAGCATCCCACTAAATAAACAGATAAAGAAACCTATTATATAGCCAGTTATCAAAACTAATTGAGTCCACCAAATTATTTGTAGATCCCCTTGATTAGCAATTATCTTTTTTACTTGTTTTCTGTCGAAATCTTTATATATTTTTTCCCCTTTTATTTTATTCATTATCGTTAAGTTAACAACTTTAGCGACTGAATAACCTATTGCGGAAAACACTATGTAATTAATAATTGATGGTATGCTAGCCATAAAATCTAAATTTTTAGCAAAGAAAGGAATCATTACAGTTGATCCAAATAATCCTAGTACTACTACTAGCGATTTTGAATATTCTTCATGATTCCCTGTAAATTTTTGTATAAAAAGTTTTTGATTTTTAAAATCAAAATAAATGGATTCATTTGTTGCTCTACATAGTAACGGCACCACATTCTCTTTCATTCGAATACACCACCTGATGTTTTTCCAACTGTTTATTCTGTCTTTTCAATTTGACAAATTTTTTACTAATCGTCATTTCTTACTACTTTATACTTAATATTTAAATCTGGAACTTCTCTAAAATTTGATATGATTTTTCCAAATATTAACGAAATTGTAGGTGATACTAATGAAACAAAAATAACCTCCCAAAAGTCACCTGATAAAATTGCTGATATAAATAGGTAGCCTACAAACATACCATATACATATGATAAAAAATTACTCAGAAATATATAAATTTTTGACCTTTTATTTTCAACAAGTACTAACTGTACAAGCGTCTTATTTTTAAGTATTTCTTTCACTTTCTTATTGTTATGTAATAGTCGACAGGTTGATATTATTCCATATGTACTAAGAAAACTACCAATTAATAGAGCTAAATATATTGACTGAAGATAGCCCAAATATATAAGAAAAGGACTAATTACACAGGTTCCAAAAATTCCGTAAGATTCAGGAACATAAAATTGTATTTCAGAAATTTTTTTACCTTCAAAAATTTCTGCTGATCCAGTTACTTTATATGCAGTCCAACTTTTTTTCCGAGCGTTGTTGTAAAAGGTACTAAACGGAAAAAAGTTTCTCAGCCTCATTAACTTAAAATAATCAACAATGTACACGCCATCATGTAATTCCAGTAGATAATATCTGCCATTAATTCTTTTAATACCTTGGTCACAGTTGTTTCCTATCATCTAAAGCCTCCTTC
The DNA here is from genome assembly GCF_002947535.1 of Enterococcus mundtii. Taxonomy (GTDB): domain Bacteria; phylum Bacillota; class Bacilli; order Lactobacillales; family Enterococcaceae; genus Enterococcus_B; species Enterococcus_B mundtii_B. The sequence goes on along the minus strand of NZ_PUAP01000027.1, from coordinate 119,255 downwards.
AAGTTTCTCAGTTGATTCTGAAAAAATTTATCACTATAAGCTATTACTTGATTACTTTCAAAACAGCTCTATAGTATTTTATTTCTGTTATTCCATATTAATAACTAAATTTTTAAAACCTAAAAGTTTCTGGTTCCTCTTCAATCTCTCTTTCAATCACTAATTTAGGATAAGGCACATTTTTCGTGTTTTCTGCATAAGAATCAGAAAACGCTACTTCTTGCTCATCTCGATACCCTTCAAATAAGACTTTCTTTATATCTTCATCATTAAAAATGCAAAATTGGATTCCGCTATTACACCTTGCGGATAACCTAAAGCAGAATAGTCAAAATAACCAATTGTTCCTTCATTGTTAAAAAGCTGTACCCATCCAACAATAATAAGTTTGATGTTCCGCCTTTTAATAGCACTACACTCCCAATGAATTAGTCATCATTATTTCTATAAAAACGAGTGCTAACACATATCCTAGACATAACACAAGAAGTAAACTGACTATAACTGGAAAAATAAGTAATCTATCTAAAATGGTTTCAAAAGTCACTATTCCTGCCATAAGAACTTGACTTGTCCAAAAAGCTCTACTCTTAAAGTAGCTTTTTCCTGATATTTTTAAAGTGGAACTATTTTCTTCTTTCTTATCTGAATATACTTCCTAGTAATTATTCCCATATAGTAAAAACTTTATTTCTTTTTTATTGTCTACTCCCCAAAAAATAATTTTATTGATAGGATCGAAAGCCGTTAGTCTCATTATCAATTTTCAGTGTGTTTATATTGCCATTTTTATTTATTCACTTTTCATACAAAACCAACAAAAACGATCTTCCTCCTCATCTTTAAATTGTATTTGATGGGCTTAATAAGCCTTGCTAGCATTCTCATTAACTCAATATAAATTTAAAAACCAAATGTTTCTCCTTCCAACAAAGATTTTTTGCCTAAATCCCCGTATTCTTTTTTCTTAGAAGTTTGTTTTAGATTAACAACTTTACCTTTAGGGATGTCCAAATTATTTTCCTTCCATTCTTCCAAGGCTGTTAAAACTGTTTTTTCATTTTCACTCATATATCCTTGATATAAAATTTCGCGAATGTCCTCGTTATTAAAATACGCTATTTCTTCAATATTATTTAAACCAGTTAGTTGATTTACTGCAGCATAATCTAAGTAATAAATTTCCTCTTGCATCTTCAAAATCGGTTGTCGCGCAACAATTAGTAATGGCATAATTCCTTCTTTCATGTACACAACACTACCCAAAGGCAATAAGTTAGTTTGTTCCATATGTATTCTCCATTCTAGTTATTATAGCTGTTGCTATTAGTAGGCTCAATCTCTGTATTTCCGACTTCTATTCCATAAGAAATTTAATACAAAAGAAAGATATACATATTTACCGATCATCTTTATCAAATATTATTTTATATTTCACTTTTTTTGTTGAATATATTTTGCCATTATATATAGTACTCACAAGAATAAACACTGTAAGAAAAAATAATAATCTTTCTTGTATCAAAAAAGGAAGAACTAGCATAAATATGCCATAAAATATAAGCAAGCCTATCCCTACTATTAATACCTTTACGTAATGAATCATTTTCATTATTCTCACCACCATTTTAATTTTTTTTGTGTAATGATCAATGGAGTAATTGCATATCCCTTACCTATAAGCTTTAAAGAACTACCTCTTTTTTCTAATTCCTTTTTTAATCTATTTTTTCGCCAATAAGAGACAACAGAAAGACAGATGACTAATGCTAACCAGAAGAATAATAAATTGATGATTCCTTCCAACATATCTATTGGCAAATTACTTTTACCCCAAAGCCAATTCTGTGGAATAAAGTTCCTTACTAAGTTACTTAAAGGAAGTCCAATGGCTACTCCTAAATAACTTTTTTCTGATTTTTTCCTGATTTCCTTTTCCATTTCTAAACCAGAAATACTAAATTTACATAAAGAAATATTAGCTTGATATATCTTTCTACTAACCCTATATTGCTTTAAACCTACCATGAAATTGTTTTGTCTTATTAAATATTCTTCATTATTATCTGAAATCAATAGACACCAACCTGAAATTACTCTTTTTTTATCAAAGCATAAATTTCTAATCTCGCCATCTTCTATTTTCATATCATTTAGTCAAGATACGCTTTCTAACAATATATATTTCACAATATTATTAACGAAATAAACTTTACCATTGAACAAAAAAATTTTAACTATATAAAAACTCAACAAACTTAGCAATCTTTCTTGTACTAAAAAAGGTATTATAAACAAAAAAATGATTGTAAAACAAATAATCAAAGCTAGACCAACTATATTATTTATTTTCCATACTTTTTTTGCATATTTAGAATTATTAATGAGATTTATCCTTCCCACAAAATTTACAGCAGAATTATTATTCATCATTTTAAAAAGAAAAACTCTTTTTCTAAAGAATGAACAAAAGTACAAGCAAACTATTATAGTTAGCCAAAAAAACAATAGATTTTTTATACCTGTAGAAAAATTAAAAAATTGATCAGAATTTCCCCATAACCATTCAACTGGAACTATTTTTCTTATTATTGGATATAATACTAAAGCAATCGCACTACCTATGTAATTACTGTTCGATTTTTTCTTATAATCTTTCTCTATCTCTTTACAGTCTACAGAAAAACTCATTAAAGAAGTATTAGATTTATATATTTCTCTTTTCAGATGATAGTTGCCCAACCTTAACAAATTTGAATTCTGTCGAACAACAAATTCCTCATTGTTTTCTGTTACTAATAACAACCATCCGCGAATAATTTTATTTTTTTGAAATGCAATATTATATATTTTTCCACCAATAATTTTACGGTTATATTCCATCTAATAGGCCTCCAATAAAACCACTCACCCCTTCAGTGAAATCACCCCATCCAGATACTACTGCTTGTCCCACACTATCTTCAAAATCTCTAACAAATTTAAATTTTTCTCTTAAAATATCATTCGCAATACCTACACCTATACCTACAGCTATAGAACCTACTATACCAATACTTACAGGAGCAGAAATTAGTCCAACTGCAGCTAATGCTCCCGTACTAAGCTTTATACCACTTATTACTCCTGCACTCGCTAATCCTGTAATTATTCCTTTTCCCCAAGCCTCTTCAGCACTATCGCCTGAAACTATATCTATCCCTACACCAATTAATAATCCTGCTCCTTCTGTTATTGCCTTGCCTCCATATTTAAACACCCCTTTTATTGTATTCTCAGCCGATTCCCTTGCAGCTAGAGTGGCTCCAGGAACTTCTCCCAAAATCTTTCCGTCTGGTAATTCCAATGAATATCGGTTTTTCCAGATATAGTCGGAAGCATTTTGACCATGCTGTATTCCTTTTTGTATAAATAGTTTCTCTGTTTTCTCACTAGCCAGAGCACCCCCTGTTGTTTGAAGTACTGAAATAACTTCATCATAATTTTCTATATCCATTTGATCAGAAGTAAACCACTTTTTATTTATTCCCTCGGGTAACAAATATGAACCATCTATCCTCACTCTCGTATTCTTTAACACTAATACACCTTGCATCGCCAGTTTTAGTTCATCCAAACTATGACTGAATAATCCACTAGTTTGAGTATTGAAATTATGTAATTTTTTTAGTTTATTTTGTAATTGATCAATATCTTGTTGAAAGCTTTCTGACATACGATCTAGATCTCGTTGGACATTTAGCAATGTTTCGAGAATGCCGACGAACGGGTTACTTTGTGCTTGGGACCGGACAAAAGCAGAAGTCGTGTCTACTGATGCTTTCATAACTCGTGTCGTCGCCAGTTGCTGGTTCAGTTTGTTCTCATCCAAGTATCCTTCCATTGCTACAATCTGATCCGCGACTTTATACCTTTGTAGCTCCTGTTCAATTTTTTCAATCGCATTCGCTGTTCGTGTAATTGTCGGAATGATCAATTCACTAAATAATCCTTTTCCTGCTGTATATGCTGCACCAGATAATTCGTTTCCGTTAACAGCTGACACGACTTTTTGACTGCCTCTCTTTAGTTGATTGATCGTTTCTTTACTACTTGCTAAGTTCTTCTTTAACGCTGACATAAATTCTGATGATTCCCCACTCACATAAACTAACCCCACTCAAATGTTCTCCTTTCTGCAAACAACTCTTCTCTTTCTACTTCTAATCCTTGTAAAGTTTTCCTGTACGAAAAATCAAGTTCTTCATATGCCTGATGAAATTGTTGTTGAAATGCTTGTTGCTTTGCTTCATACTCCTTCTGCATCCAAATTGCATTGGCCATACCTTGTTGGATATCTTCATGATTCAATTCAGATAATTGGCGAAAACCTCTTTGAAGTTCTTTTTCTAATTGAAGGAGCTGGTTTTCTAACCTACGTTTCCCATTTGCTAATTCATCTTGTTGCTGTTCCACTTTCCGAATTTCTTTTTGATTCTCATAGATCATTTCATTATCTATTGACATTTATTCACCTTCTTAGATATTTGATGGTTGATTTCTTGCAACATTATTTTTATAAGCGATAGGCTTTTGTCCTTTATACGTTGACCTTCTTAAACTAAATACGCATTTCATCTGAATTATTTTCATATTTAAAACGATTGAAGTGGTTTTTATTATTTCATAAAAAAATTAGCCCTTTGATCAAATAAAATAACTAATAAAATTAATTTTACATCTTCTTTATATTTTTATTTTAATATAATAATCAATTTAAAAATAAAACATATCATAAAACGTCGTTTTGGTTTCATAATCGTTAAAATAACATTAAAAAAAGACCGTCATTTATTGACAGTCGATCTTGATAGGGATAATTATTTCATTTGTGGTACGGAGCCCCCGTATTGATTCGAAACGCGCGATAAATTTGTTCAACGAGGATCAGGCGCATCAGTTGATGCGGATAGGTCATTTTGCCGAAGGAGATTTGGGCATTGCTGCGTTGCATGACGTCATCGCTTAATCCTAATGAGCCACCGATGACAAAGACGAGCTGGCTTTTTCCTTGGATGCCTAATTGATCGATTTGCTTTGCAAAGGCTTCACTGGTAGGATTTTCGCCTTGGATCGCTAAAGCATAGACAAATTCATGATCTTTGATTTTTGCGAGTATACGCTCGCCTTCTTTTTCTTTGACTTGGCGCATTTGGGCATCGCTAAGATTTTCTGGTGCTTTTTCGTCAGGTACTTCTATTAGTTCGATTTTCCCATAGGCTTTCAGTCGCTTAACGTACTCATTGATTCCTTGAATCAAATATTTCTCTTTTAATTTTCCTACTGAGATGATTTTTATGTTCATAATTATTTCCTTTCCTCATTCTTCCAGGTCGATTTATTCCTTTCTTAATTATAATTGAGGATGCTTATTCAAGAAAGTGATTTAAAAAAGTTTTCCCACATAGTTATACACATCTTCCACAGGTTTATCCACAGTTTATCGTGGTTTTATTGCTTATTTCATAAGTATTTCTTAAGCAAACATATGTTTCGCACAGATTTTTCCACTTTTTCCACAATTTGTTGATAACTTTTATGGACAATTATACGCATTTTTTACAAATACTTTTCCACAATTTCTGTGTATAAGTTTGTATTTAATTTTTTCATCTGAAAACAATTATTTTTCCTAATGTTTTTCATAAAAAGTTCACAGTCTGGAAGTAGACTAAATTTAGTAAATAAGTCTATACTTAACTTATCTAGAAAATAATAAATGGAGGCAGATCACATGGACAGAAGAGATGTGACACCAAAAATGAAAAAAAGAAAATCTAATGGCATTTGGCGAAAGCTAGGTCTTGGCGTAGTTGGTGGCGTGATTGGCGGATTACTGACTTTCGGTATTTTTTATGCAGCAACTGGAGGTGGTAACTCAGTAACGACTTCTTCTAGCAGCGGGACACAAAATGCATCAGGCGAAACAGTTGTCGAAAATGTAAAAGTCAATGTAGATTCAGATATCACTTCTGCAGTGGATAAAGTGCAAGGAGCAGTTGTTTCTGTTATCAACCTACAAAAACAAAGTTCATCATCTGACCCGTTTGGTTCATTATTTGGCCAACAACAAGAAAGTAGTGGCGAAGATGGCGAATTGCAAGCTTACAGTGAAGGTAGCGGTGTGATTTATAAAAAAGAGGGCGATTCCGCTTATATCGTGACGAATAATCACGTTGTCGATGGACAACAAGGACTAGAAGTTTTATTAAAAGATGGAACAAAAGTGAAAGCAGAATTAGTCGGTACAGATGCTTATACTGATTTAGCTGTTTTAAAAATCAGTGCTGATAAAGTCGATACTGTTGCTTCATTTGGCGACTCTGCTTCATTGAAAGTCGGCGAACCTGCGATTGCGATTGGTTCTCCTCTAGGTTCTCAATATGCAAACTCGGTGACATCAGGGATTGTTTCTTCCTTGAATCGTCAAGTAACAAGCTCGAATGAATCTGGTGAAACGGTCAATATCAACGCGATCCAAACAGATGCGGCGATCAACCCAGGGAACTCCGGTGGTCCGCTAGTCAACATTGAAGGACAAGTCATTGGTATCAATTCAAGTAAAATTGCTTCGACTTCCGATTCCTCAAATGTAAGTGTTGAAGGAATGGGTTTTGCGATTCCAAGTAATGATGTCGTAAATATCATCAATCAACTTGAAAAAGATGGAAAAGTAACACGCCCTGCACTGGGTATCACAATGACCGATCTTTCCGCCGTTTCTACACAACAACAGGAACAGATTTTGAAATTACCTTCTTCTGTAACAAATGGCGTGATCATTCGTTCTGTTCAACCAGCAACACCTGCGGAAAAAGCTGGCTTAGAACAATATGATGTCATTACAAAAATCGATGACACAGAAGTCTCATCTGGTGTCGAATTACAGTCTGTGCTTTATGGTAAAAAAGTTGGCGACACTGTGAAGATCACTTATTACCGTGGCGAAGAAGAAAAAACTGTAGATATCAAATTGACCATTGATAATACTGCATTAAATCAAGGAAATTCAAATAGTTCTAATGACTCAAATAATTAATAAAAAAGACGGCTGCCTCAGTGGAGGTAGTCGTCTTTTTTATTCATGCTAGTTTTTGAATGCTTCGCCAACTATCGCATCTTCAGGTAAAACTAAGATGCCTTTTTTCTCTGGGGCGTTAGGTACGTGAAGTTCCTTTGCAGAGCAAATCATGCCGTCACTTTTGACCCCTCTTAATTCTCCAGGCCAAATCATCATACCGTCTGGCATCATTGCACCAGGTTTGGCAACGACTACTTTTTGACCAGCTTCGATATTCGGTGCGCCACAAACGATTTGCAAGACTTCACCACCATCTACTTCTGTTTCAGTTACAGATAAATGATCAGAATCTGGATGGGGTTCACAAGTTTTGACATAACCGACAACGATTTTCGGTTGGTCGTCTTTCTCCAATGTTTCTTCAAAGCCAGCTTCTTTGATCAAACGGTTCAATTCAGCTAGTTGTTCTTCTGAGATCATTACTTGGCCATTACCTTCAATTGTTAGATGATCTGAGATATGGAAAAAGTTCCATGCAACGATTTGGCCAGATTCATCTTTGATCTGCGCAACATTCCATTTGCGAATAGCGGTATTTTCCGTCCCTTTATCGTCGGCTACGATCACCATTAATGTGTCGCCCACATGTGCGCGATTATAAGCAAAAATCATTTTGTTTCCTCCAATATCATTTGTTGAAGTTGTTTTTGATTTATGGCAACTGAATACATCGTACTTTCGGGAAACCCAACGTAGTCCAGCGCCAAACTCTCTTGCTTTATCTTAACAAAAAAAGGCGGTTCTTGCATGATAAATTCTCTTAGAAAAACTTGCCGGAATAAAAAGAAAGCACGGATCACAAAAAAAGACGAGGAAACGAAATGCACCATCTTTCGTTTCCTCATCTTTTTTGTTCAAGGATCTGCCTATTGAATCAAAAACTAGGCTTCTCGTGGTTCTGAAACGACTAAGACATCACACGGAGCTTGTCGAATCACGTAGCTTGCCACACTCCCAGTCATAAAACGTTCAACAGCATTCAGCCCTGATTGACCGATCATGATCAAGTCGATTTGATATTTCTTTGGTAGTTTTACTGCCATGGATTCTCTGACCGAACCGTAAGCCACAATACCTTCTATTTTTTGATAGTCAACGGATTTTCCGTAATTTTTACATTCTTCAATCAATTCTTTTGCTGATTCAGTCTGTTGATCGATCAAGGATTGGTCAATAGGCGTATACCCCATAAATTGATAAAATTGTTGGTCGATCACATTCGTCACGTACACTGTGCCTTCATTTCTACGAGCCACCTCGACAGCTTTTTTGAATGCAGCAAACGCTTGCTCGCTTCCGTCAATTCCAACTAATATTTTCTTATATGCTTGTTCCATTTTTCCCACTCCTCTCGTTTCTCACTGCTGGATCGTTTTTGTTAAAAACTGTTCGATTTCTTCTTTTGTTTTACGATCTTTATTGACCAGACGACCTAGCTCTTTCCCATCTTTAATGACAATAAAACTTGGAATACCGAAAATATTCCATTCTGCTGCTAAGTCGATATACGCATCACGATCCATTTCGACAAATGTCCACTCTGAAAAATGACGTTCGATTTCTGCCATTTGAGGTTTTATAAAGCGACAATCGCCACACCAATCGGCAGTAAAGAAAAAGATATGATTGCCTTTTTCAACATAACCAGCTACTTCTTCAAGACTTTTAGGAGTAATCATAGGTTCACACTTCTTTCTTATTCTATATTCTACTTAAATTATACACCTTTACAAAAAACTGACCAAACTATATCTAAAAAATAAAAAACGAGCAAAAGCGGATAGCCTTCACTCGTTGATTACTTATTTTCCGTAAACGATCGTATTCACCGTTGATTTATCTAAGCCCTTCAATGTTTGGATCAACATTTCTCTGGCTGCTTCAAAGTCACGGATACTAAACATCGTTTGATGCGTATGGATATAGCGTCCAACTACACCGATAACGGTACTTGGGATACCTTCATTTTGTGTATGAGCAGCACCAGCGTCGGTACCGCCTTTTGATACAAAGTATTGATAAGGAATATTGTTTGTTTCAGCAATATCTAGTAAATATTCACGTAAACGTGGCAACATGATCAATCCTGGATCTTGGATACGCATCAATGTGCCTTCTCCTAGATGACCAAATGTGCCTTTTTTCGTTACTGTATCGTCTGCAGCAGAGCAGTCTACCGCAAAGAATAGATCGGGTTTGAATTTGTTCACAGAAGCTTTTGATCCGCGTAAGCCCACTTCTTCTTGGACGTTGGCGCCGGCGATCAGCGTATGACCTAGTGTTTCTTTTTCTAGGGCTTCTAATGCTTCCAAGACCATCGTGCAACCGTAGCGGTTGTCCCATGATTTACTGATGATGTTTTTGCCATTTGCTGTTTTGATTGTTTCTGCAAAAGGTACGATCGTATCTCCTGGTAAGACACCAAAACTCATTGCTTCTTCTTTTGATTCAAAACCAGCATCAAATAAAATATCAGTTACTTCGACTGACTTTTGACCGCTTGTGCCACGTAATAAATGTGGTGGAACAGAAGAAGAAATACATGGGTAATTTTTACCTGATGACGTCTTCAATGTAAAGCGTTGAGCCGATACTACATAAGGATTCCAACCGCCTAGCGGAACCACTTTGAACAATCCGTTATCTTGGATCTGTGTCAACATAAAGCCAACTTCGTCCATGTGTGCTGCCACCATGACACGAGGTGCATCTGCTTCTTGGTGGTGGCGTAATCCAAAGATCCCACCTAATCCATCTAATTGTAATTCATCAACTAGGGGCTCCATGTGTTGCTCCATGTACGCGCGGATATCTTGTTCAAAACCGCTTGTTCCTTGTAATTCTGTTAGTTCTTTGATACGTTGAAATGTTTTTTCATCCATAATAATGATCGTCTATAATTCAGACTTGTCTCCTTTCAATCTCAGCTTTGATTTGTCTTAAAAAATAGTATCTGGACAAATCTATCGTGATTATTATACCGTATTTTATTTCAAAACGGTTATTTATTTCAAAGAAAATCAGATAGTGTGGTAAAATAAAGCCAAAGAAACTTGTGAAAGTGTAAAGGAGGGCAAGCAGCATGTATGAAGAAAGTGAACAGGCCTATTTCAAAGGTGGTTTAGCTGTCGGACTTGGTTTAGGATTATTAAGTGGCGTGGCAACTGCACTATGGTACAATCGCAACAAAACGATGTCCGCTGATGAAGTCTTAGCTACCATCAAAGAAGCATTTTTAGATGAAGGCTCGATTGAAGGCTCCTGGATCTCTTTTGAGAAAGAACCGACACGTAAATTTGCAATTCATTCAAAAGCTTATCGTGGTGGGATTTCTCGCATAGAAGATGGTGAAGTCGTCTATTATGAATTTTTAGCAGATGCCTATACTGGTACTGTTTTAGATATTTCTAGAAAAAAAGGAACAGATGCTTGATTTCATTTTTTAAAAGATTCTCTTAGAAATAGGCTTTCCTATGGATAAGAGCTTCTTTTTTTGCATAAAAACTGGTATAAACGTACATGATAGGTTATGCTTAGTTTAAACTTTTTCAATTTATTTAGGAGAGTGAAAAATGAATCACACAGAAAAAATTGCTGTCCTGATTCCTTGTTATAATGAAGAAGCAACGATTACCACAGTCATTGCCGACTTTAAACGAGAATTACCAGAAGCAGATATTTATGTATACGACAATAACTCAACGGACAACACTTACGACTTAGCAGTTGCAGCGGGTGCTATTGTAAAAAAAGAACCTCGTCAAGGTAAAGGAAATGTCATTCGTCAAATGTTTTTTGATATTGATGCAGACTACTACTTGATGGTAGACGGAGATGATACTTATCCAGCCGAAGCCGTACATGGACTTTTAGAAAAATTACGTTCTGGCGAAGCGGATATGGTCATTGGCGACCGTCTTTCTAATGGTACTTACTTTGAAGAAAATAAACGTGCTTTCCATGATTTTGGTAATAATTTAGTCAAAAATACGATCACTCGTTTATATAAAACAAAAATAAGAGACGTGATGACTGGCTATCGCGGATTTAACCGTATTTTTGTCAAAAGCTTCCCGATCATGAGTGCTGGATTCCAAATCGAAACGGAATTGACCATTCATGCCTTAGATAAAAAATTCAAATTAGTTGAGCTTCCTATTGATTACCGCGATCGCCCAGAAGGTAGCGAATCAAAATTGAATACCTTTTCTGATGGCTTCAAAGTCATTATGATGATCATTAAAATGTGTAAAGATTATAAACCAATCCTATTTTTCAATATCTGGACAGTCATTTTCTTTTTAGCTGGTCTGTTCACTGGGATTCCTGTCATTCGTGAGTTTATGTTGACAAGCTTTATTACTAAAGTCCCTTCAGCTATTTTAAGTACAGGATTGATGATCCTAGCTTTACTTTCACTAGTTACCGGTATGATTTTAGATACGGTCGTTACGAATGCAAAGAAAGAGTACGAACTGAACCTCTATCATGTTTATCATGAGTATCATCAAAATAAAAAAGAAGAGAGATGATTTTATGCAATCATCCTCTTCTTTTTATCTTATCATTTATTTCTCTGATGCAATCGTCACAAACTTCACTTCGACATATTCCTCTACCCCAAAAGTTCCGTTCTCACGGCCAAACCCTGAATGTTTGACTCCCCCAAATGGTGTCGCAGAATTTGAGATCGTCGTATCATTGACACCGACCATGCCATATTGCAATTTATTGCTTACATTGTTGATCGTATGGATATTCGTCGCAAAGAAATATGATGCTAAACCAAAAATCGTATCATTGGCATCTTTGATTACTTGTTCTTCGTCTTCAAATGTAATGATTGGGATCACTGGTCCAAATGTTTCATTGTAGAAAATATCCATTTCCTTTTTCACGCCATCTAATACTGTCGGTTCAAAGAAGAAGCCATTTACATACTCTCCGTCCGTCAGACGATGACCACCAGCCAAGATTTCTGCTCCTTTAGCTACTGCATCTTTTAATTGTTCTTCAACTTTTTTTACGCCTTCTTCATTGATCAATGGCCCCGTAGTTGGATCGTCTAACCCATTTCCAACAGTCACTTCTCTGATTTTTTCCACAATCAATTTTGTTGCTTGTTCTTTGATTTCTTTATGGATAAAAATTCGATTTGGTGACGTACATACTTGTCCATTGTTGATAAATTTCGTTTTGATCAATGTATCGACTGCTAATTCTACATCGGCATCTGGAAAAATAATAAATGGCGCATGTCCACCTAGCTCCATAGAAACTTTTTTCAAGGTAGGTGCTGCTTGTTCATTTAGAATTTGTCCAACTTCTGTTGAACCTGTGAATGTGATTTTTTGGATATCATCCGATTCAGACAAAATCTTTCCAATAGTTGAGGAGTCCCCCATGACGATATTTACGACGCCATCTGGAAAGCCAGCTTTGTGGAATAATTCCATCAACGCAAGTGCTGATAGAGGTGTTGATTTTGCTGGTTTTAAGATCACCGTACAGCCTGCGGCGATTGCCGGAGAGATTTTACGAATGATCATGTTGGATGGAAAGTTCCATGGTGTGATGGCGCCGACGACACCTACTGGTTGTTTACGTGCTTGCCATTGTTTCCCTTCAGGTGAAGGAATGATTTCTCCCATGATTCGTTGGCCTTGCGCTGCATTCCAGCGAAGGTTTTCGACATTTGTTTGGATTTCTGCCGTCGCTTGAGCAAGCGGTTTCCCTTGTTCCATCGTCATGATTTTTGCTAAACGTTCGCTGTCTTCTTCTACTAGATCAGCCATTTTATTCATTAATTTTGCTCGTTCGCTTGGTGCTGTTCTTGACCAACCTTCGAATGCCTTGTTGGCAGCTTCAATGGCTTCTTTTGTCTCTTTTTCGCCACCTTGTTGGACGCTTGCTAACGTTTCACCAGTTGCTGGATTGACGACATCAACTGTTCCTTCAGAGCCTTCAAGCCATTTGCCATTAATATAAAGATGAGTTTCTACTTGCGGTAAATCATATTTCCCCATAGTTTGCCTCCTCTATTCTTAATTACATAACAACCGTAACATTAATAAAGTCAAACCTCAAACCATCTGTTTAACGTGACTTTGTCTGACTCAGCCTTACAAATTCAATTTTTTTATTCTTTTGAAGAATAAATTGCTCGTTCATTCAAAAGCTTTGTTACAATGAAGTAGATTACTAAAATGATTTTATCCTACGACTAAAGGAGTGTTTTTATGGGGCTATTTGATGGCTTGATGGGTAACGCTACCCAAAAAGATACAACCAATATCACAAGAGAAGTTCAAGAGATCCTGATTCCAATGGAACAGGTAGAGTTAGCGTTCAAATTAGTACGTGATTTGATTATTTTCACCGATCGTCGGATGATTATCGTCGATAAACAAGGAATGACTGGTAAAAAAAGCGAATATAAGTCGATCCCTTACCGTTCGATTTCACGTTTTTCGATTGAAACAAGTGGACATTTTGATTTAGATGCCGAATTGAAAATTTGGATCTCTAGCGCAGAACTACCCGCTGAATCGTTACAATTTAGAAAAGATAAGAATATCATCGCCGTACAACAGGCACTTGCAACAGCTGTTTTATCTTAAACTCATAATCAATATAAAGAAGCCTACTCATCCAAAACTTGAAGTATTTTGGGTGGGTAGGCTGATTTTGAAGTGTTGTCGACTTCTGCAAAAACGCTTCTAGAGACTTAAAATTTTATAATACATAGCCTTCATTTTTTTGATCTTTTGCTCTTTTTTCTTTAAAGTCTATTTTGTCTGGTTTAAATTTCTTCATATTTTTCTCTTTGATTTTACTGATTTCTGCAAAAGAACGTTGTTTGATACTCTCAATTTCTTGTCTTCTTTTTTCTTTTATCTTATCTAGATCTTTTTCTTTCATCTTGCTCTCCTTTCTTTTTGAAGAAGTTTGGTTTCTAAGATTCACTGTAACCCTACAAATCTAGAAAGTAGCATCAATCGAACAAGAGAGTGGGACGTTCAAGTATCTTCTATTCATATTCTAGATTTTTGAAAATTTATCTCTCTTTATTTTTTTCACTTTGCCCAATAGCCTGAGAATCACCACTGTGTGATACTTCTTTACTATCTTTAGTTACTTCTTTATTTCTGTCGACTTCATTTAATGCTTGCTCTTTGACTGTTGCTAAAATTCGCGCTTTTCTTTCTTTAAGACTTTCTAGTGTTTCATGTTCCATCGTAATCCCTCCTTTAGCAATTATTCTACTGAATAAATGGATAAAGAATGAACAAATTTTTTTTTGAAAATAAAAAAAGTATTTCCTCCAAACTATAAAGAGAAAAATTACTGTTGGATAGTCGCTCGTGAACATTCAGCAGACTAACTGTATTATTGATTTATCACTTCACTCTTCAAACAAATAAGAATATACAAAAAACTGCATGTATCCACTTGATCCAACGAATACATGCAACTATCTATTTTGCTATTATTTACTCACTCTATAAGCCTTGTTCTTTTTGAAGAAAATCTTTGAACCAATGAAAGCTTTTTTTAGGTACGCGTTTCATATCACGCAGATCATGATTTCCTCTATTAACGTAAACCATCCCGTATCTCTTTTCCATATCACCCTTTGAGCTAGGTAGATCAATTAATCCCCAGCCTAGATAGCCCAGTACTTCACAGCCATCCATGCTCATTGCATCTTGCATCGCTTTAATATGTTGTTCATGGTAATAAATGCGGTAGTCGTCTTGAATAGGTGTATTGCCATCCCAATTTTCCTGCGTGCCTATCCCATTTTCAACGGGGAAAATCGGTAGATTGTATTTTTGGTACATCTTGTTGATGATATCTCTAAAGCCAAGAGGATCAATTCCCAGATTCCACTCATTCATCGAAACAAATGGATTTTCCACTTCACCATACGTCAAATAATAGTTTGGTGCAACATCTGCTGGAATGTTTTTATGGCTGATACTTCCGGTACAATAGTAACTGAATGCTAAATAATCGCTTGTTACTTTTCCGATCTCAGCAAGTTCTTCCTCGGTCATATCTACGTTCAAATGCTGTTTTTCAAACGTCAAAACTTGTTTCGAATAACCACGTCCACAAAAGGCATCCAAAAGATTCTGGTTGATAAATTCATCCCATTCTCTCGCAACCAATACATCTTTGGGGTGATTAGTCGCAGGGTACATATTAGAATAAGCTAACATCCCACCGATTTGTCCCTCTGTTGTTTCATGGATATAGTTGGCGATTTTGGCATGTGCGACCATGATATTATGCGCGATTTGATGAATATTATCCGCTGTATCTTCCGTATTCAATGTTCCTCCATATAATAGTGCCAAAGGTGTTGAATACAAATTTTGTTCATTGAAAGTCACCCAATATTTGACTTTACTTTTGTAGCGATCCACCATTTTTTTTCCGTATTCCACAAAAGCATCTACGACATGTTTACTCATAAAGCCATCGTAATTCTGCGCAAGATGAAGCGGCATATCAAAATGATAGAGACATAGCATTGGTTCAATATTCCGTTCTAACATCGCATCGATATAACGATCATAAAATAAGAGTCCTTCTTCATTGAATGCCCCATCACCTGTTGGATTGACACGTGACCAAGAAGTTTGGAAGCGATAAAAGTTCATGCCCATTTCTTGCATCAAATCAAGATCTTCTTCATATCGGTGATAGCGATCAATCCCATGCTTCCAATCCGAAGTAGTTTCAGTCGCTTCCCGAACGTCATAAACAGACAAGCCTTTTCCGCCTTCGTTCCAAGCGCCTTCTGTTTGCATACTTGAGGAGGAATCTCCCCAAAAAAATTTTTTCTTTCCCATCTTCTCATTCCAATCATTATTCTAATTTTTCAATTATCTATTCCATTCATCAATCTTCTAAGAAAGACTCATCTCAGCATTTGTACGAGCAACCCGTTCACTGATTTTTAAGAATGGCAGATAGAAGAAGACTAACGCGACGATAATGACTGCTTGAACAACAATTGCTCGCCAATCACCTGCAGTTGCTAAAAAGCCACTTAAAAACGGTGGTGTTGTCCAAGGAATGGTCACCACACAGCGATTGACTAGCTCCATTGATGTTGCTAAATAGCCAATAGTCGTACCTACGATCGGTGATAATACAAAAGGAATGATCATCGGTAAATTGAAGACGATCGGTAATCCAAAAATCACAGGTTCATTGATGTTGAAAATATTAGGACCTAACGCCAACTTAGATAAATCTTTATATGCTTGATAGCGACTAAAAAGTAAAATTGCTATCACTAAAGCAATGGTCGAACCCGTACCACCCATCAAAGCGCCATATACTTGGTGGAACGCTGAGTTGATGATGTGAGGAGCAGCTTCACCATTCGCAGTAGCTGCCATATTCTCATTCATATTTACCATCAATAATGGATCTAGGATCGGACCGGTGATGACAGATTGATGGATACCGAAAGAAAATAGTAAGTTTCCAAAGCAAACTAAAAACAAGTAGCCAAAAAATGAAGTCCCTACACCACGTAATGGCTCTTGGATGAATTGTTCAATGATTCTCATAAAATCATTTCCTGTTAGTTGGATCAAAAATGAAGCAAAGGCAAACAATGAAACGACAATGATCAATGGGAACATCGTGTTAAAAGATTTTCCGACTGCTGGCGGTACACTATCTCCTAAATTGACTTGCAATTTCTTAGAACGTGTCAGACGAATGTATAGCTCGGTTGCCAATAATCCAGTAATGATGGCAGCAAAGACTCCTTTTGAACCAATATTCCCGTAACTGATGACCCCACTGATTTCTACAGCCGTTTCCCCATTGATCGGCGTTGTCTCGATCATAGTTGGAAGCAACGTCAAAAATGCTGGAACAACAGCAATCACAACCCCAATTGGGTTATCATATTCTCTATTTTTTGACAAGAAATAGCCAATGGTGATCACAAGAATAATCCCAGTGATATTAAGGGTCGCGTTCGTAATGATCGATCCCCAGTTTTGCCAAGATGCCATTGTGTCCGCGCTGATCATATTTTGGAACCAACCTGACGGATCTAACACGACCGAATTAATTAAAATAGCAATACCTGCTAAAATGAATAAAGGCATGATAGTAGCAAACGAATCACGTAGTGTTCTCAAATAAATTTGATTGCCGATTTTTTGTGCTGTTAAAACAAATTTCCCCATCAAAGCTTCCCTTTTTTTCACATCCATTTATTTATGCCTCCTGAATTGTCTATAGTTGTATATCAACTTCTAATACAGAATATCACTTGAAAACGCTTTTGTAAATACTTAATTAAAATTAGTGTATACTTATTTTTATAAAAAATAAAAAAGACCACACTTGATAGTTTCAAGTACAGTCTTACAAACGTCATTTTCTAATTGATATCTGCTACTATTTTTCCTGATGTATAGGGATATCTTGTCTTAGATAAATCAAATGGCGTACCATCATCAAAAAAGACGATTTGATTGGTTTCTAAAATCGGTTCTCCTACCTCGATCTCAAACTCTTCACTGTCTAAATGATTTGCCTTTGAAGCAATGATCACTCGACGGGCCGCACTGACCACATAACCCAACTCTTCTCTGATATAGTTATAGATAGACCCCTTTAAAATCTCTTCATCCAAATCTTTGATGTACTTAAGAGGCATGATAGATGTCTCTATACTTCTCGCCTCTTCATTTACATACCTTACACGTTTGATGTCATAGACCGGATCAGTCGCTTTTATTTTCAGTTCCTCAGACTCATAAGAAGTGGGGAAACGCACGTCAAAGCGGATGATTTTACTGGTCACCTCCGTCCCTTCTTGAGCAGAAGTCCCGAATACGCTATTGATCTGGGTCACATTCTCCTTGTCCTTTTTAATGTTGCTTCTCACATATGTCCCCGATCCTCGCCTCGTGTAAAGTAAAGATTCATCAATCAATACCTGTATGGCTTTTCTGATAGTTACTCGACTCGTATTATAGGTTTTTGCCAATGCTTCTTGGTTTGGCAATAGCTCCCCTTCTTTAAATTCACCGTCGATAATCTTATTTTTCAAGGAGTGTGCGATTTCGATGTATTTAGGCATATTCATTTCACCTCCAAAATTTGTATACACTTATTATAATATTAGATTAACAAACAAATGTAAACAACCTTTACAACTATAACTAATAAATAAACAAATGATCAATTAGCCAGTCGCTTGTTCATTCATTGAAATCATCGCTTTTTGAAGCCAAAAAAACCTTCAGAGAAGTCCAATTCTCTGAAGGCCAAGTATCACTCAATTCTTTGTCATTTGTTGCCTATTGTTTTTATCATGTTATATCTAAGTTAGACATACAACTATTTCTGACTTTTCCAAGGAATGTTGAAGTACGAATAAAGATGATTTACTTCGCCAAACGATAGATGGCATCTGCATAAATTGCTGTAGCACGGAATAAGTCATCTAGACTCATAAATTCATTTGCTTGGTGCATCGTATCTGTGTAGCCTGGGAACATTGCGCCATACGCAACACCACGTTTCAATAAGCGTCCGTATGTGCCGCCACCGATGATTTGTTCGTAGCCTTTTTCGCCGGTATGATCTTCGTACACTTGTAATAATGTTTCGACCAACGGATCATCCATTGGTACATAATGTGGTTCCATCACACGGGCACCACGAGTAACTGATGCACCTTCGTCTGCTACTGTTTTGTTCAGTTTGCTTTCTAATTCATCTGTAGTCGTGCCTTTAGGGAAACGGAAGTTCATGTTGATGTAGTTCTCTTCTTCTGTCCCATTTTCTTTAAACGCAAACAATCCAGCATTCATTGTTAGTTTACCCATTTTTTCATCTTCGTGGGCAACGCCTAATTTCTCACCATAAAAGTCTTCATGGACGTAAGTAGCTGCCACATGGATGAATTGTTTAGCTGCACCGATAAATTCGTAATCATCAAGGAAGTTTGCTAAGAAAGAGCCGGCATTGATCCCAGATTGTGGGCTTGCGCCATGTGCACCTTTTCCGACTACGTTGATCGTAACAAATGTATGCTCTGCTTCGATCGAACCGTTGATTGGATTTGCTTCAATAAATTCATAAAATGCCTTTTCCAATGCAACTGCTGCATCTGCGCTTGGTACTTCGATTTTTGCAGTCGCTGTTCCTGGCACCATGTTTTCACGTAAACCTGACGTAAATGATTTCAATACATAGTCGCCGGCGTTATCACCTTTAAAGCGGAATGCGAAAGAAACATTGCCTTTTTCTCCGTTGATGATCGGGAATTCCGCATCTGGTGAGAAACCGAAATCAGGTTCTTCTTCATGTTCAAAGTAGTAAGCCATGTCTGCCCAACCACTTTCTTCGTCACTACCTACGACAAAGCGAACTTTTTTCGATAATTCTAAGTCTAGGTCTTTGATGATTTTCATCGCATAGTAGGCTGCCATACTTGGTCCTTTGTCATCACTTGAACCACGAGCAAAGATTTTTCCGTCTTTGATCACTGGTTCGTAAGGATCAGTATCCCAGCCATCGCCAGCGGGCACAACATCCATATGACCAAAAATACCTAAGGTTTCGTCTCCTTCACCTAGATCGATGTGTCCTGCGTAATTGTCCACGTTTTTTACAACGAAGCCATCACGTTCACCATAAGCAAGCATGTGTTTCAATGCGTCACGAGGCCCAGGTCCAAATGGTGCATCTGCAGTTGCTTTTGAATCATCACGTTCACTGCTTACGCGTAAAAGATTTTTTAAGTCTTCAAGCAAGTCTTCTTTACGTGCTTCGACTTCTTTTTGCCAATTGATTGTCATAAAGTTACTCCTCCACTCATTCAGTCTACGAGTTCATCATAACATAAATCAGGCGAATTGTTTAAAAAATCAGACAACGGATAAACGAAACAGTTTTTTCCATAAATATTATAAGCTATAATGAAAAAAAGGAGGCTTTCCCATGGAACTAAATGAACAATTACTCCAACAAGTGATTACTCCTCGCCCCATCGAATCTCATAAAGGTACATTTGGTAAAGTCCTGTTGATTGGCGGAAACGAGCAATTCGGTGGTGCGATCATCATGAGCGCTTTAGCAGCTGTCCATAGTGGGGCTGGCTTGACAACTGTTGTAACAGATCCTAATAATCATGTGGCCGTCCATAGTCATTTACCAGAAGCAATGGTGGGGGATTGGACAAATAAAGAAACATGGTATTCGGCTTTTGAAGATGCGGATGTCTTACTAATTGGTCCGGGATTAGGAACCAATCAACAAAGCCTTGAACTTCTGCAATTTGTCTTGACCAACCAAACAAAAAAACAATGGTTAGTCATTGACGGTTCTGCTTTGACATTGCTCGCTACGCATTCCCTGGATCTTCCTTATCCAGAGCACACCGTTCTCACACCCCATCAAATGGAATGGCAACGTGTCAGCGGATTGAGTTTAGAGGAACAGTCTAGAGAAAATAATCAGCTGAAGCAACAAGAATTAGGTGCATCACTTGTTTTAAAAAGTCATCAAACAACGATCTATGGGCAAAATGGGATCTATTACAATACAGCAGGTTCACCAGCCATGGCAATAGGTGGCATGGGGGATACGTTAGCTGGTATGATTACTGGTTTTTTAGCTCAGTTTCCAAAAAATGACCAAACGATCAGTGCCGCTGTCTATTTGCATAGCTTTATCGGCGACCAATTAGCAAAAGAGCGATATGTCGTTTTACCAACTGAAATCAGTCAGCAGATCCCAAGATGGATGCATTATTTTAGTCAAAGATAAGAAGGAGCATCACAATGGAAAAATATACCGGCTACCTTAGAGAGCCTTTTTATTACGAAACCGATCAAATGGGTATCATTCACCACAGCAACTATATCCGCTGGTTCGAAGAAGCACGCGTTGCTTTATTAGAACACTTAGATTTTAGTTACAAGAAAATCGAAGAACAAGGCATCATCATACCTGTACTAGGCGTAAGTTGTGAATACAAAGAAATGATCCGTTATGGAGACAAAATTTTGATTAAACCAATGATCGAAAGCTATACAGGCACACGGTTGAATTTTCGTTACGAGATCTACGGTACAGAAGATCAACGTTTACGGACGACTGGAACAAGCCAACACTGTTTCTTGCTTGCAGAAAACCAACGTTTAGTCAAACTAGGTCGTGTCAATCCTAACTTGGATCGACTGTTTAAAACTTACGCAAACATCGACGCAGCCCCTGATTCTGCAACAGAAATGAAATAAAAGAAAAAATAAGTGTTTATTCTTGCCTTTTAACCCCCGATTTGTATAATGGAAAGAAAAAAAGCAGGTGATTATAATGTATGTCGTGAAAGTACTACACGGTTATATTGATAAAACTGGCTGTCGCACACGTGAAAAAAACCCGGAAACCTTGCTTGTCTTCAAAGACAAAAAAGAATCAGAAACCTTTGCCAATCAAATCGGTGGTCGTGTCAAACAACTGCAGGAAGTTCGCCCAGATTGACTGTTGCTTTCGTGAAAGGATGAGATGTTCGCCCCATGGATATGTATTGAAAAGAGTCGACAAACCAATCGTTTGCGGCTCTATTTTTGTGTTTCTGTTCGCTGATCAGCTCGTCCCCTCCCTTACTCTATTCTCAGGAAAGGATATGCTATACTAGGTATAGCTTTTTGAAAGGGGTGTTCTATGGGGAACAATTTGCAACAACAAGCATACGAAGCTATCAGGCAACAAATCATCTATTCTGAATTAGCTCCGGGGAGTAAGCTTTCTGACAGATTTTTAGAAGAACAATTAGCAATCGGACGCACGCCGATTCGGGAAGCATTGATCCAACTTAGAAATCAGGAATTGATCAAAACGATTCCTCAATCCGGTACATATATCTCAAAAATCGACATACGTTCCGCAGACTTGGCACGTTACATGCGAGAAAAATTAGAACAACCGATTTTACAAGAGTGCAGTGCTAAAATGAACGATAGAGCGCATCAGCGCTTGGAGATGATTTTAGAACAGACAGATCAAGCAATCTTAGCACAAGACAAAAAAACCTTCTTTCTTTTAGATAAAGCCTTTCATCAAATGTGTTACAAAGTCGCGGGCAAAGAAGAAATATGGACTTGGCTTGAAAGCTATAGTACTCATTTAGATCGTTTCCGTTGGTTACGCTTGACGATTTCCGAATTAGATTGGGGCCGTGTATTAGATGAACATCAACTCCTGTTGAAATCTATGAAAGAACATTCACTTGATGAAGTAGGCTTCCTTTGTAACCTCCACCTCCATATGATCATTGAGGAACAAGAACAAGTGATTCTACATTATCCGAGTTATTTTGAAACAATCTCTTCTGAAGCATGATGAAAAAAGGCGTAGCCTCCCGAACTTTCAGGAAGGACTATGCCTTTCTTATTCAAAACGACTGAAATGACTGGACGAGATGCTCACACAATTGCGGATCATATGGCCAAGTCATAGCGACTTCTAACACATATGGTGAGAATCCCACGTTATTCAACTTCTCCGAAAAACTCATTGCTGCAATTTCACTCAATGCTCGGATCTTAGACTGATGACGATACCCAAAAAATCGCCATAGTTCTTGAATATTCCTTGTACAATACTTTCGGTTGATCGTTTCAGCTAGCGTCTTTCCACATTCTCTCGCTAGTGCCCCCCATCTTTGTTGTTCAGAAAGCGAGACCTTCTCTACTAAAAGCTCTCGTTGAAATTGATAATCACACCACTGTTCATCAGAAATCGTCCGTAATTTTAAAATCAACTCATCTAGTTTATTTTTGCTTGATATTCCCCGCAATCACAATCACTTCTTCCTCTGGATCTAACATCGAGATTTCTAACTCCATCAAGAGTTGTAATTGTTCAAATTCTGTCGCCGAAAAATCTGCGACACGTGCGCCGATACATAGATAAAATTCTGGACGAGCAATCAGTTCAGTCTGATAGACCGCAAGTTCATCCCATAACTGTTGGACAGCGAAGAGATATTGTTCAGCTGTGGTTTTTAAACATTTGGCATACCCTCTTTGAACTTTGATAAATCCTTTTTGGTCGATGATCCGTAATGCGCCGATCGAATGTTCTGGACTATTTTCCCCAATCACATAGAAGAAGTCAGTATTCGCTAATAAGGAAACAGCTTTTAGAGGCATCCGCAGGTCTTCTGACGCTATTGACAACGCCTCATTTTTACTGATCTGTTTTGTTAAATCAGTCGCTTTGACTTCCGTTGATCCTGTGGCAATTGCCGTGATTTTTGAGGTTTGAGGATCAATTTCAACATGGACTTCAATCGATTCCGGTGTGGCGCCAGATTCGATTGCTTTATTCATCGCTTCATTTTTCAATCCTCGAATATCTTCTTTGCTTGGTGAAGGAATGATCCGTTCCACTACATCTCTCACCATCGCTAATGCCACACCGATCGAAGAAATCACTTCTGCATTTTCCGGTATGGAGTACTTAACACCCATTTTCCGACTAAAATAGGTGATCAAGGAAGCTGCTCCACCGCCTACACCCACCAAAGAGATTTGTTCTTTCTCCAATTGATATTTTTCTGCCAGTTCCAAAATAACTGGTTCGATTTTTGCATAAGCTTTTGCCATGATCTGCTCAGCGATATCTTCCACAGTAGTCTGACAATACGCAGCCAAAGCTTCCATGGCTTTTCTTGCGGCTTGTGCATCACCATAGGAAAAGTGTTCTTCTTGGACAAGACCAAGAACATTCGCTGCACAAGAATTGGTGATAGTGACCTCTTTTCCGTCTGCCAAAATTACTTTGACATAATCAGCCGGATCTCCTTCAACAGGGGAGAAAAAGACGACTTTCGGTTGATCGATTTTTTCAATCGGTGTGAATACAGCATAATCCAACCCGGCGATATGGGCAGAACGTGGTCCTACATCAAGAATCCCTGTCCGATCTGCCCGAACCATCGAACCACCGGCAACACCTAAGACACGAACATCTAAAGAGGAAATATAGGTCGCATGCCCGCCGACCACTGAGTAATCGATGGCAGGACGCCCATTTCTGATGACACCAATATTTGTCGTTGTCCTTCCTACTTCAAAATACACACCATTCGAGGCACGTAAATACATCAAAGAACCCATGACAGAGGCAGCTGGTCCTGAAAGCATCGTTAAAACTGGCCGCTTCTTCATTTCAGCGATTTCCATTACCCCACCATCGCCACGCATGATCATCAAAGGAACATTGACACCGGCAGCTCTAACCGAACGTTCAGTCGACGTCGCTGTCTCCAACATTTTAGGCAAAATCGAGGCATTGATCGCTGCCGTTCGCGTTCGTCTCGTCAACCCATAAAGCTTAGTGATCTCAGAAGCCATCGTTGTTGGTATCCCTTGTTCCGAAGCAAGGGAATAAATGACCTGTTCCGACTCACTATTATCTACGCCAAAAGCCATTGAAGAAACCAAAACTTCCGCCTGTTCCTTTTTCAGTGTAGCAATCGTCTCTAACACTCGTTCGTTTGTCAGTTGTTTAAGTGGCAAGAAGACATTTGCGATGTCTATTTTTCGATTATTCCCTAAATCGATCGGGGCTAACCGAGTTTGTCTTTTCGCCAAAAAACCTTCGAACCCGCCCTTCGCCATTCCGATCACTCCTACTTTTGCCACATCTCCTTCAATCAATGCATTTGTTGCTTGGGTCGTGGAATGCGCGACAAAAACGACATCTTCCGGGCTGATCAGATTTTCTTGCAAACAATTTTGAAACGATTGTACAACCCCGGCAGCTACCCCCTCTGGATGGTGGTGCGTTGTTTTGACAGATGATTTACCGATGATTTCATGTGTCGCATTGTCGATTGCGACTGCTTTTGTATGGGTACCACCTACATCGATGCCCATTCTTACTGCACGCTTCATTTTTGCATCCTCCAAATTTTTTACTTTCTATACCTATCAAAAATTACCATAAAGGATCAACGTCAAGATACAGACGATCACACCGATCGCCCACCCTGTCGGAATCGATTTTTTCATGAATTCACGAGAGGAAACCTTTGTATACCCTAATCCCCATGCAATCCAGGATTGAGTGATATCTAAATGCTGCGGCGCAATGGTCGTTGTCGCAAATAGTGGAAATAAAAAGGCCACGGGCATCGTCGGATTGACTGCTAAAACTACTGCTAAAATCGCTGATCCCGAACCGACTAGACTCAACGGACCACGGAAAAACCCGAGAGGGGTCAACAATGCAAAGGCAAGTGCCAATACAACAGGTGTCTGGGGAATAAAATCGCCAAGGATCGCAGAGAAATAAGAAGAAGCATACACCGCCGAATTATTGAACATCGCTAAAGTCATCAAAAAGCCAACCATTGGTGCCACATCTGTTGCTCCATCTGTAAATAATTTAGCGAATTGCCGACAGATCTCCTTGTATCCCCCACGTAATTTCCCTGTAAATAGCAACGCCCAGATCCCTGCCAACATAAAACCAAGAATGATCGGGATTTCTAACACCACCACTCCTAACACAGGTATAACGACTGCCAACCAAGAAATCATAGGCGCCTCTCCACCTTCTCGTGGAAGTTCAGCCGCCATTGCATAGCGTTTCTTCGGGTTCATTGATATATTAGCTACAAGTAGAACGATCACTAAACTCACGACCATGCCAATCATCCCGATTTGAAAGTAATCATTGTATGTATAATTTTCAGCCGCAGAATTAAATCCCGCATAGATCGTTTGATATTGCTTGAAATTGACAATATTCGCAAAGATCCCTGCCATGATCGAACCCATGAATGCAAATAGAGCAACTGGTGCAGCAATTCCTAACGACATCAAGATCGGTAAAACGATGACAGCAATCGAAATCACTGGGCCAATCCCGGTCATCGACATAAAAATAATTGCCGTCACAAGACATAAAAGACTCATCGTGATCCGCGGTTTATCACCGCCAAGCTCCACGACTTTCCGAATCAACGTAGCCGCTATCCCACTATCTACCAATACTCGACCAAAAAAAGCACCAAAGAATACATTCACTAAAATTGATTTCGCATACTCTGCTGGACCAGTAGCATATACATGGGTCAACACATCAATGACTGACTGTCCTTCCATTGCGGCATTCTGTGAGAAAAAATTACCAATCAGCGCTAACCCCATCCAAATCGTCGCCATGATCGCTAAACCGACCATCAAATTAAGTCCTTTGACACAATACCAAACCATAAAGAAGAACGACAAAATCAACAACATACCAATAATCATTTCACTCATAGACTCACTCCATTCTATTTCATCTCACTGATATATCAGTTGGGTTCATTCTACCTCACCGAGAAATCGCTTTCATTAAATATTGACGACAGAACAAGGACATATGATTAAAGAAGATTCATTATGGGCTACTAAAATGTTTTTTCAAAAAACATTTCATTTAGCTAACTATATAAATAGATTTACTATCTAAGATAAAAAATAAGCAATGATCACCTCTCTTTTCAAAAAAATATCATGTACTTTATTTATTGGGTTATTTCAATCTATTTATAGATAACAGAAATTTTATTGAAGAATGATAGATATAAAAAAACACACCTAAGCAAGCTTAGACGTGTTTTACTTTAAATCCTATATTTATCTTGAAACGGTCACTCCCTGTTCATTTGAAGCGATGTTTACCGCATCCATGATCCGACCGTCCTCAGATAATACAATAATATTGACACCTGTTTTATTTCTTGATACATCAACGCCGTCGATTTTAATTCTAGAAAATTGTTGCTCCTCATAAGATGTAAAACTAGAAACCATTGAGATGTTCTTATCAGTGAGTTTTTGATTAACCTCATTATAATTTTCATTTTGCGCAAGAATAGGACTCTGATTCGCTTGATGAATACCAGTAAAATTCCAGTCATGAGTAAACTTCTGTAAATCAAGATCCGGTAAAAGTTTTGCTATTTCCACTGCTAAAGCTTCACTCATTTGTTGGGACTCCCCTGCACCAGCAATCAGAACTGTATAATCTGAGTCTTCTAATTCTTTTAGATATTCCTGATAATCCCAAATGTTCATCAAGGTTGGATCTCCATTTTTATAAATCGTATTCCAAGCATCTTTAGAAACCGATCGAATCGTCTCTAAGTCAAAATATTTAGCATTTGAACGGTTGATCTGGGAGTCTATGCTCGCGCCAACGTGTGACAGCGCGCTAGAATATGCTGGATAGGGCATCCCTTCATTTGCATTGAAATCAGCGATCAAAGAATTCAGATTCCCTTGCTTTTTCTGGCTCTCCACATACCTATATTGTTCGTTGATATCACGATAAGACTGAATGATCCCATGCACACCTAAGACAAAGGAAAATAAAAACTGAACAATGAGAACTGAGCTGATCACACTATAAAAACTTCCAGCTGTCGTCTTCGTTAATTTATCTGGCCATTCGATTAACATCGCAATGATAATATACAATGCGCCTCCAAAAAATGAACGCCCCCAGTTAAGTCCTGTTGGTGAAAGAGACAATACATAGATAGTTGCTAGTCCGGCAAGTACATATACATACGAAAGTCGGAACCAGTTTTTATGTTGGTTAAAAATAATACCTAATGCAATTAAAATAGCCGCTAAAACAAATAATTGCAAACTGTTTTCGTAAAGAGTTCGTGTGATTGTAGAAAAACCAGAATATAGCTTGTGAGGAAGCGACCATGCACTACGGTCAAAGTACGTTGCTCGTATCGCATTCCCTGGAGCCGCAACCATCATCAATAATCCAAAGATTGCTCCACCTAAGCCTGAAAACAACCATACCTTAAACGGTCTTTTCTCTTTATAGATAAAATAGATATACCCTAAAACAACAAGAATTGCTCCACCAGATGTATTTTCATTACACCATCCGGCAAGTATCCCTAAAACTGTCATAAAAATAATCTGTAACGGTTGATTAAATGGTAATTCTCGGCCATTTGTATAATAGCGGTGATACATAGAAAGGAAACTAATAATGAGGATGCCACCCCATAGATAATTTGCCGCTCCAGTCTCCCATAAGATCGTTTGTCCGAAAGTTGGGACAAATAACCAAATCAACAAATTGATCATTAAATATTTAAACACATAAAAATTCTTATTATCTTTAGTTGATATTTTATAGATCAAAATAGTTAGTAATACATAAATCAATGGATTCATAAAATTGAATACGATTTTTGGCATCAATAAAAATAAACGCGCAATGATATGGACCACTGATCGACCTGTCCAATTCATGTATTGCATATATTCGTCATGGAGAATAGTTGAAAAACTTGTTGTTTTGTACATGTATTCAATATCATCTGCAATCAATGGCGTTAAAAAATTCAAGATGACCATGACTACGTAAACAGAAACTATCACAATCATCTTCTTATGTTTGCAGATACTATCGATTATTCGATTCATTTTGTTCTTCCCTTCCAACAATTATTTAAGTGATTACTTATGAATATTATTATAACATTTTAAATCGTTGGATGCTCTTAAATCAAGGAACACTATTCGTCAATTTATTTATATTAATTTTCAAATTCTTTTAGATCTTTAAAATAAAGACGTGATTCGTTATGGAATAACAAATTAATGAAAATAAAAACCCCGCTCAATAAAGGCGGGGTAAACGTTGGTGTACCAACGTTAGTTCGATTATTTGCTTAAAGCGTCTTTTGCTTGGTCAGCTAATGCAGTAAATGCTGCTGCATCATGGACAGCCAAGTCAGCTAACATTTTGCGGTTGATGTCGATTTCAGCTAATTTCAAACCGTGCATCAATTTTGAGTAGCTTAAGCCATTCATACGAGCCGCTGCGTTGATACGAGCGATCCACAATTTGCGGAAGTCGCGTTTCTTTTGACGACGATCGCGATATGCGTAGTTGTATGAATTCATTACTTGTTCTTTTGCTGTTTTAAATAAAGTGTGTTTTGAACCGTAGTAACCTTTTGCTAATTTCAGCATTTTTTTGCGACGTTTACGAGTTACTGTTCCACCTTTTACACGTGCCATGTATAATTCCTCCTAATAAAAATAAATCTTTAAATTTCAGTTATTTTACGTTCTTATTTCATTTTTGCTAGTTGTTGACGAATACGTTTGAAATCGCCACTAGAAACCATGCGCGCTTTACGTAATTGACGGCGTTGTTTTTTAGTTTTACCGTGGAAACGGTGACTTGTAAACGCACGGAAGCGTTTCAATCCGCCTTTACCAGTACGTTTGAAACGTTTTGCTGATCCGCGGTGTGTTTTTTGTTTTGGCATGACTATATTTCCTCCTCAAAATCTTTCGTTATCCGACTATTGACTGTCCAACAATCAGTTAGTCATTCAAATTACTTACTGTCGTTTTTCGGTGCCAGCGTCAAGAACATGCTGCGTCCGTCCATTTTCGCTTTTTGTTCCACTGTTGCAATATCAGCAGTTTCTTCAGCTAAGCGATCCAAGACTTTTTGACCAATTTCTTTGTGGGTAATGGCACGGCCTTTGAAACGGATAGAAGCTTTCACTTTATCGCCTTTCTCTAAGAACTTACGTGCATTACGAAGTTTTGTATTGAAGTCATTCAAATCAATCGTTGGACTTAAACGAACTTCTTTTACATTGATCACTTTTTGTTTTTTACGCGCTTCGCGGTCTTTCTTTTGTTGCTCGAAACGGTATTTTCCGTAGTCCATGATTCGCGCTACTGGTGGTTTCGCACCTGGAGCAACTAACACAAGATCCAAGTTTGATTGTTCTGCAATTTGCAATGCTTCTGCTTTTGACTTAACTCCTAATTGCTCACCATCTGAACCGATCAATCGTAATTCACGTGCACGAATGCCGTCGTTAACCATCATATCCTTTGCTATGGTCATTCACCTCCAAATATTATGAGAGAAAGAAAAGCTTACCGAATGAACGGCAATAAAAAAAACGAGTTCTTTTGATAGAACCCGCACGTACTCCATCTATACTACATATAGATGAAAACTATCTAGCCCAGTGACTGTATCAACTAAGGCGAGAAGCGGGTGCTTCTGCTTTTATTTCTCAACTTAATTATCATACCAAATCTATTTCTTTTTGTCAATCATTTCTTCACTTTTTTCTATTTGATCGTAGCACTTCCCCATCTTGTACGCATTCTAAATGGACTGTTGTTCCGCATATCACCAATCGAATATGAATCCCTTCTGCTACTACTCCATCCACGTTTTATATAATTCCATTTCTTTTATTTTAAGATAACTACAACAAAACCTGAACAAATCATTCATTTCTTACTCCCCTAAAAAGTATCCTTTTATCAAAAATTTATTTACGTTTTCAAAAAAGGTACTAAAACCCTTAAAAATCAACATTATAACAAACCGTATTATTTATGCTCCTATTATTTTTTTACCTACACATCGGTATAAACTGATTCGTAACTACTTATTTTTTTTGATAATCTTAATTTCAGATAACACAAAAAAATGATAATTACGAAACTCATCGTTCAATATATGTTATCTAAATCTTATTTACATATGGAGGAAAAAATGAAAAAACAAATTTTGGGTACAGTTTTATGCTCGGGGATCTTATTTGGAGCAAGCTTAGCGATTGGAGAACAAGACGCTTCTGCTCACGGTTATGTCGAATCACCGATCAGTCGTGCGTATCAAGGACACTTAGATCGTAATGTTAATTTATCCGCTGCAGCAGCAAAATATGGTCCTGTCATTTATGAACCACAATCATTAGAAGCTGGTAAGGGATTCCCAGAAAGAGGTCCTGTCGACGGTCGTATCGCTTCTGCAAACGGAGCGGTTGGCGGAAGCTTTTTGCTAGATAATCAAACAGAAACAATGTGGACAAGACAAAACTTAGATACAGGCGTGAATACATTCAGATGGCGCTATACACAATCTCACCGTACAACTAAATGGCATTATTACATTACTAAAGTAGGTTGGAACCCGAATGCACCACTGAAACGTAGCGATTTAGAGCTGATCACAGAAATCCAACATGATGGAACTGCTTCTGCAAATAATCGTAACCACACAGTCAACATTCCAAACGACCGTATCGGTTATCATGTTGTTTTAGCTGTATGGGACATTCACGATACAGGCGGTGCCTTCTATCAAGTAGTTGATGTCAACTTGAAAGGTGATTCAGCGATTCCAGTAGCACCAACAGCACCACAAAACGTGCGTGCGACGAATGTAACTTCTTCAACTGTCCAATTAGCTTGGAATAGTCAAGCGAACACTGCATCTTATAATGTTTATCGTGATGGCGCATTGGTCGGAAATACATCATCGCCAGATTTCAATGATACAAACTTAACTGCAGATACTTCTTATAACTATGAAATCGAAGCAGTTGGACAAACTGGCTTAGTCTCTGCTAAAACAGCTTTGACAGTAAAAACTGCAACAGAAAATACACAAGAAAAACCAACTACACCGACTCACTTACACTCAATGGGTCAAACAAGTTCAAGTGTTTCATTGATGTGGGGCGCTTCTACTCATTCAAAAGGAATCAAACAATACAACATCTACCGTAACAATCAATTGATTGGTTCAACAAAAGAAACAGAATACGAAGTGTCTGGATTAGCTGCAAACACTGCCTACTCATTCGTGGTTCGCGCAGTCAGCAATACGGATGAACTATCTGATGCAAGCAATGCGTTATCTATTACGACAGATCGCGATGACAATGGTGGCGACGGTGGCGGTGAAGTCACTCCAGGACGTCAATGGACAGTAGGAAGCTTATTCGCACCGGTTTCTTATACAGCAGGCGAAGAAGTTGTTCACAACGGTGTGACATACATCACTTGGCAATCTCACTTGAACTATGGTGATACAAACTGGGCGCCAGGAATTGCTCATGCTTTATTCTATCCTAAATAAAATAAACCTTATCAACGTAATTAAAACGATAATATAGAAAACATTCCACGTAAACAAAACCCTATAAGAATGAGGCTAGAACAACTTTCTTTGCCTCAAAAATAAGCTAGTACCTGTAACATTCGAGACGAATATTACAGGTGCTGTTTTTTTCAAAGCGCTTATCCATTATCACAGATTGCAAAACACATTCTCTCCCTCTTCGTATCCAGTTCCTTCTATAAATAGATAAAATATCTAGAATTGCTTGAGAGGTGGTATTTAGTCCTCTCGAAACTCTTGAATCCAAATAAACGATATTCTAATTTGACTTTTTTCGATAATAAGACCGAACGCTCCTATCACAATCTCAGACCAAAAAATTGATGGTCAAATCCATAAAAAAGGAATAAAACAGCCAATAAAAAGATATATTTAAAAAAATAAGCAAACGTTAAAAAATAACTATAAACGTCACTACAAGCTTTCTCAATTAGAATCAAATTTTATCTTTTTATTTTTTCTTAGTTATTTATTATACAAAATAAATAACTAATAGCAAATAAAAAAGACAACAAAAATGCCTTTAAATCAATATTTATTCATGTTTTGGATAAAAACACTATCATCTGAAGTCAAGACCCAATTTTACCTAATGTTCGGTATAAACAGATTATCCAATAGTCCAATTCTCTGATAATATTAAATACAGATAACAACAAGACACATCGTACGAGTCATACTCATCGACCTTATTAGTTATCTAAAATATCATTTTATCTATGGAGGGAAACATGAAAAAACAAATTTTAGCAACAGTTCTATGCTCTAGCGTTTTAGTAGGAGTAGGTTTATCTATCGGAGGCCAAGACGCTTCAGCTCACGGTTATGTGCAGTCACCGATCAGTCGTTCATACCAAGGTCACTTAGACCGTAATGTGAACCATAATGCAGCATTAGCAAAATACGGTCCAGTGATTTATGAACCACAATCATTAGAAGCATTGAAAGGCTACCCAGCAGCTGGTCCTGCTGACGGACAGATTGCTTCTGCAAGCGGTGCAGTTGGAAACAACTTCAACTTAGACCGTCAAACTTCGACTATGTGGACAAAACAAGACTTGAACACAGGTCCTAATACATTCACTTGGCGCTATACACAATCACACAGCACAACTAAATGGCATTACTACATCACAAAAGCTGATTGGAATCCAAATGATCAGTTAGATCGTAGCGATTTTGAATTGTTAACAACGATCAACCATGGTGGGGCTCAAGCTTCAACAAATCCATCACATTCAGTGAATATCCCTAATGATCGTCTTGGTTACCATGTTGTTCTAGCAGTTTGGGATATCGACGATACACGAATGGCATTCTACCAAGTAATCGATGTGAACTTGAAAGGTGATTCAGCAATCCCAGTAGCACCAACAGCACCACGTAACGTTCGTACTACTAACGTAACTTCTTCAACAACTCAATTGACTTGGGATGGACAAGCGAATGCTTCATCATTCAACGTTTACCGTGATGGTCAATTATTAGGAAACACAGCTTCACCAGATTTCAGCGATCAAAACCTAACTGCAGAAACTACATATAGATATGAGATCGAAGCAGTTGGACAAACAGGGCTAGTTTCTGAAAGAACAGCTTTATCTGTTACAACTTTATCTGAAACTACAGAAGAAAAACCAACTGCACCTAGCCACTTACACTCAATGGGTCAGACAAGTTCTAGCGTTTCATTGATGTGGGGAGCTTCTACTCACTCAAAAGGAATCAAAGAGTACGAAATCTTGCGTGATGGCCAAGTAATTGGTTCAACAACTGAAACTGTTTTTGAAGTAGAAGGATTAAAAGCTGAAACACAATACTCATTTGTAGTACGCGCAATCAGCAACGAAGGCGATGTTTCAGATGCAAGTAATACACTAACAATCACAACTGATCGCGATGAAAATGGCGGCGGTGACGAAAACGGTGGCGATGGCGGAAACGGCGGCGGTGAAGTCGTTACAGGACGTCAATGGACAGTAGGAAGCTTCTTCTCACCTGTTTCTTATACAGCTGGTGAAGAGGTAGTCCACAATGGTGTGACTTATATTACTTGGCAGTCTCACTTGAACTACGGTGATACAAACTGGGCACCAGGAATTGCTCACTCATTATTCTACCCTAAATAAATCAACACACTACCCTTTGTTCGACTAAACAACGATTTAAATAAAAAAAAGAGGCAATCACTCATTCGTGGTTGCCTTTTTTGTGATTTCTTTATT
Source organism: Enterococcus mundtii (assembly GCF_002947535.1). GTDB lineage: Bacteria > Bacillota > Bacilli > Lactobacillales > Enterococcaceae > Enterococcus_B > Enterococcus_B mundtii_B. The sequence continues at coordinate 84,866 of NZ_PUAP01000027.1, read as the reverse complement.
TGAGCAAATAAAAGTTTCGCTAACGTCAGAACAGTTTTAGACACTTAATTCTTCACGGATATCTGTTAGTTTTTCTTCGATCATTTGTAACACTTGCACTTTTGCTGCTTCATCTTCCACAAAGTTCAAGCAGTCACCGTCGATTTGAATCTTAGGACTTTCATCATAAGCTTCATACCATTCATCATAACGGCGATTCAACTCTTGATAATACTCATAGAGACTAGGGTCAAAAGAAAGCTGCTCGTATGACCGACCTCTTTTTTCGATCCGTTCTAACATGGTTGAAAAAGATACACGAATATGAACCAATAGATCGGGATGTTTTTTCGATGCCGCATAGGGCAATTCTTCCATCATGTTTGCCAATAATTCATCGTAGACTTGGACTTCTGTTGCTGTCGCTCGACCAAGATCTGCATTTAAATGAAACAATAATGAATCCTCATAGATCGAACGGTCTAACACATTGTTATCCTCTTGCATCGCTTGCTTGATACTTGCAAATCGCTTATTCAAAAAATAAATTTGCAATAAAAACGCATATTGTTCAGGGTTTGCATAAAACAAAGGCAATACTTCGTTGTCATCGATCGATTCGTAAAACGCCTGACTCTTAAAATGGTCAGCAATCATTTTTGTTAAGCTTGATTTCCCTGCTCCTATCGTTCCTGCTAAAACAATCACACTCATTTCCCTCCAACTCACTTCTCCCACTAAATACAGTGTTTTTTTCTCATGTTTCTAAATATAACCCCAATATCTTGTGGTGTCAAACGAAATCGACAAGATTCTTTCCTAAGAAAAATCAAAATTTTATTAAGAAAATCGCGTTTTTTGTCGAGAAATCGTATTCTTTATTTTACTTCTTGACTGGTTTTAGTAAAATAAAGAAGGACTGTTTTTTTGGACAAACATCGCGCACGTAGTAATAGGCGCTTTATTTTTTGTTTAAAAGCTACTCTCAGAGGAAAAGAAGGAGTTGTACTATGGCAATTCATGGCCAAGGGGAATCGAGTGGAAAACTGATTTTAATGGGTGAGCATGCTGTCGTTTACGGCGAGCCTGCCATTGCCTTTCCGTTTTATGCAACAAAAGTAACGGCTACACTTGAAGCACTCCCATCATTCAATAAAGATCAACTTATTTCTTCCTACTATATAGGAAATTTAAATGACGCACCACATGCGTTGAACAATATCAAACAGCTGATTGCTGGACTGAAAAGCCACTATCATGTGCAAGACACATTGCGTTTGACGATTGAAAGTACCGTCCCTGCAGAACGCGGGATGGGTTCCAGTGCAGCTGTAGCCACTGCGATCACAAGGGCTTTTTATTCCGCCTATGAGTTGCCGTTATCACGAGAACAACTATTGGCACATGTGCAAGTTTCTGAAAAAATCGCTCATGGAAATCCCAGTGGAATCGATGCTGCCGCAACAAGTGGATACGAACCTATTTATTTTACAAAAGGACATCCTTTTGATTATTTTGCGTTGAATATCGATGCTTTTTTGATCGTTGCTGATACGGGAATCAAAGGTCAAACACGTGCAGCTGTAAAAGATGTGGCTCACCTTTTTGAAAAAGATGCGCAGAAAACTGGACAAAAAATCCAACAACTAGGATACTTGACGAAACAAGCTAAAAAAGCAATTATCGACAACTCACCAGAAAAGCTAGCTGAAGCAATGAATGATGCCCAGCACATTCTAAAAAGTTTAACGATCAGTAATGACTTTTTAGACACTCTGATCGCTACCGCACGTGCTGCTGGCGCTTTAGGTGCAAAATTGACCGGTGGCGGACGTGGTGGATGTATGATTGCTTTAGCACAAACAAAAACAGAAGCTCAAGAAATCAGCCACGCACTAATACAAGCAGGCGCAGCTGAAACTTGGATTCAAGGATTAGGAGTACATACCTATGCTTAGTGGTAAAGCCCGTGCTTATACAAATATCGCCTTGATCAAATATTGGGGCAAGAAAAACGAAGAATTGATTCTTCCGATGAACAACAGTTTATCTCTCACTCTCGATGCCTTCTATACAGAAACCGAAGTGATTTTTTCAGATACGTTCACAGACGATCTGTTCTATTTAGATCATGAATTACAAACAGAAGCAGCAACAAAAAAAATCAGTCGCTTCCTTGATCTTGTACGCATACAAGCGAATACAAACAAACGCGCTAAAGTGATCAGTCACAACTTTGTTCCAACAGCCGCAGGTCTAGCTTCTTCTGCAAGCGGACTAGCTGCATTGGCTGGTGCCTGTAATGAAGCCTTAGGGCTAAATCTTGATGAGCAAGCCCTCTCTAGACTCGCTCGTCGGGGTTCTGGCTCTGCTTGTCGCAGTATTTTTGGAGGCTTCGTGGAATGGGAAAAAGGCCATGATGACCAAACCTCTTACGCGCAACAAATCCCTTCTAATGGATTTGAAGAAGAGCTCGCCATGGTATTTGTATTGATCAATGACCAACAAAAAGATGTATCCAGTCGTGATGGGATGCGTCGAACAGTGGAGACTTCGCATTTTTATCAAGGGTGGCTTGATTCAGTCGAAACAGATCTAATGGAGCTGAAACAAGCAATCGCTGAAAAGTCGTTCCAAACAGTGGGCGAAGTCATGGAGCGAAACGGGTTAAAAATGCACGGCACCACGTTAGCTGCTAATCCGCCCTTCACCTATTGGTCTCCAGATAGCCTAAAGGCGATGCAAGCAGTTCGTGAACTACGTGCTTCAGGCATTCCTTGCTATTTCACGATGGATGCGGGGCCTAATGTCAAAGTGTTAGTTGAAAAGAAAAATCAAACGGCTGTTCAAGCAAAATTCATTGAATTATTTAGCCGTCAACAAGTGATACTTGCTCATGCGGGGCAAGGAATCACGATTATTGAATAAAGGGAGATTGTTATGGTTGAAGTATCTGCACCTGGAAAACTTTATATCGCTGGAGAATACGCAGTTGTCGAAACGGGACATCCGGCAATCATCGTGGCAGTCGATCAATTCGTCACAGTAACAGTGGAAGCTGCTCGCAAAGTAGGAAGTATCCAATCTGCACAATACAGTGAGATGCCTGTGCGCTGGACAAGACGAAAAGGCGAACTCGTTTTGGATATCCGTGAAAATCCGTTCCATTATATCCTTGCTGCTATACGTTTAACTGAGAAATATGCACAGGAAAAAAACATTCTTCTTTCATTTTATGATTTGAAGGTAACAAGTGAATTGGATAGCTCAAACGGTAGGAAGTATGGACTTGGTTCTAGTGGTGCAGTTGCGGTAGCGACTGTTCGAGCATTGAACCAATTTTACGCACTGAATTTATCTCAGCTTGAGATTTTTAAAATTGCAGCCTTAGCTAATCTAGCTGTCCAAGACAATGGTTCTTGTGGTGATATTGCGGCTAGCTGTTATGGTGGTTGGATCGCTTTTTCCACTTTTGACCACCAATGGCTCAAAGAACAGGAAACAAATAAATCGATCAGTGAATTATTAGCGCTCGATTGGCCTGGTTTATCCATTGAATCCTTACACACTCCGGAAGATCTCCGTTTATTGATTGGTTGGACTGGCAGTCCTGCCTCTACTTCCGACTTAGTGGACCAAGTGCATCGCTCTCGCGAAGATAAAATGGCGGCGTATCAACAATTTCTCGAAGATAGTACGCTTTGCGTCAACACGATGATCCAAGGATTCAAAGAAAATGATGTTGCTCTGATCCAAGAAATGATTCGTAAAAACCGTGAATTATTGCGTGACCTGTCTGCCATCACTGGCGTATTGATTGAAACGCCGGCATTAAATAAATTATGTTGTCTAGCTGAACAGTTTGAAGGCGCGGCAAAATCTTCTGGCGCTGGCGGTGGGGATTGTGGCATCGTGATCGTGGACCAAAAATCAGGTATCCTTCCATTGATGAGTGCTTGGGAAGAAGCTGAGATCACCCCACTTCCATTACATGTCTACCATCAACAGAAAGAGGACAAGTTATGAATCGAAAAGATGAACATGTATCATTAGCCAAAGCATTTCACAACAAACAGATAAATGAATTCGACTTCGTTCGACTTGTTCATCGTCCACTTCCACAAAGCAAGGTTGCTGAAGTGTCTTTGAAGACAGAAGTTGCAGGTTTTACTCTTTCTAGTCCTTTCTATATCAATGCCATGACTGGCGGTAGCGAAAAAACAAAAAAGATCAATCATGACCTTGCACAGATTGCTAAAAGTGCTAGGTTGATGATTGCTACCGGTTCTGTCAGCGCCGCCTTGAAAGATCCTTCCTTGACAGATTCTTATACGGTGATGCGGGAGGTCTATCCTGAAGGGAAGATTTTAGCGAATGTCGGTGCTGGTACTTCTGTCGCACGTGCCCAAGAAGCTGTACAACTCTTCCAAGCGGATGCATTACAGATCCATTTAAATGCACCACAAGAATTAGTCATGCCTGAAGGGGATCGCGATTTTTCGCAATGGAAAGAACTGATTGCAGAAATCCAACAAACTCTTGATGTTCCAGTGATCGTAAAAGAAGTAGGCTTTGGGATGACGAGGGAGACCATCATTGAACTGTCTGAACTAGGTATCAAGACGATTGATGTCAGCGGACGTAGCGGAACCAGCTTCACACAAATCGAAAATGCTCGTCGTAAAAAACGTGAATTGGCTTATTTGACCGATTGGGGCCAGTCTACTGTGTCCTCCTTACTTGAAGCGAACGAAGCGAATACAGCCGCCGAAATCATTGCTTCGGGTGGCATACGAAATGCTTATGATATCTTTAAAGCATTGTGCCTTGGTGCGAATGCTGTAGGGATTTCCGGAACGATCTTGACGCATTACATGACACACGGTGTTGAGGAGACAATTTCCCTTATGACACAGTGGCAAGAAGAACTACGGATGCTCTATGCCATGGTCGGTGCAACAAAAACGAGTGATTTAACGAAGCAATCCTTGATTTTGTCTGGCCCTGTCAAAGAATGGTGTGAAGCCAGAGACATCCCATTATCAAAATATGGTCGACGCAAATAAAAATGACGAGTGCATCGTATGCACTCGCCATTTTTTGTTTATTATGGTTGTTTTCCAATATAAGCTAAGATACCGCCATCTACATACAAGATATGTCCGTTAACAAAATCAGAGGCACTTGATGCTAGGAAGACAGATGGGCCAGCTAAGTCGATTGGGTCGCCCCAACGAGCAGCTGGTGTACGTCCAACGATGAATTGGTCAAATGGATGACGTTCCCCGTTTTCTTGTGTTTCTCTTAATGGCGCTGTTTGCGGCGTCGCGATATAACCAGGTCCGATCCCATTACATTGAATGTTGTATTGTCCATATTCTGAAGCAATATTTTTCGTCAACATTTTCAATCCGCCTTTAGCAGCAGCATAAGCACTTACTGTCTCACGGCCAAGTTCACTCATCATTGAACAAATATTGATGATTTTCCCGCCACCTTTTTCAATCATATCTGGGATGACTGCTTTTGACATGATAAATGGTGCATTCAAGTCTACGTCGATGACTTGACGGAAATCCGCCGCATCCATTTCGATCATTGGTGTACGCTTGATGATACCTGCATTGTTGACCAAAATATCGATTGGACCAACTTCTGATTTGATTTGTTTGACCATTGCTTGTACAGCTGACTCATCCGTCACATCACAAACATAGCCTTTTGCTTCGATGCCAATTTCTTTGTAGTTGGCAATCCCTTCATCTACTGATTCTTGCGTTAAATTATTGAAGACGATCGTTGCTCCAGCTTCCGCTAATGAGCGAGCGATCTCAAAACCGATTCCGTATACCGCACCGGTGATTAAAGCGACTTTATTGTCTAAGCGAAACATATCCATATTGAATGACATTTTTATCTTCCTTTCCTATTTCAATTGATCCATTGATACCATATCCATATCTGTATAGGTGATATTTTCACCACACATTGCCCAGATAAACGAATAATTGCTTGTGCCAACTCCTGAGTGGATCGACCAGCTTGGTGAAATCACGGCTTGTTCATTATCTACGACTAGATGTTTGGTTTCATCTGGTTTACCCATCATATGGAACACACGTGTATCTTCATTTGCATAATCAAAGTAAACATACGCTTCCATGCGACGTTCATGTGTATGGCAAGGCATCGTGTTCCATGAACTACCAGGTTCTAAAATGGTATAACCCATCTGTAATTGACAACTTTCACAGACGTTTGGATGGATATATTGGTAGATTTTACGTTCATTCAATGTGACACCTTCGCCTGTTTCCATTGGTTTCACTTGATCGATGCTGATTTTTACATTCGGGTATTTGTGATGAGCTGGCACAGAACTGATGTAAAATTTTGCAGGATTCTCTGGATCTACAGAGGAGAAGACAACATGCTCCGTTTCTTTACCGATGTAATACCCATCTTGTTTCTTCATTTCTTCTTTTTCGCCGTCGATTTCAATGAATCCAGGTCCGCCGATATTGATCACACCAAGCTCGCGACGTTCTAGGAAATAAGTAACACCTAGTTCTTTATCTAGTTTGATTTCTAATGGACTAGTTGTTGGTGTTACGCCGCCGAAGATCATACGATCATTGTGCGTATAAGTAAGACTGATTTTCCCTGGAACAAATACTTTCTCTACTAAAAATTCATTTCTCAATTGTTCTGTTGAATAATGACGAATATCCTCTGGGCTATGTGTATAACGTGTTTCCATTTCTTGCATGTTGATAGACTCTCCTTTATCGAATGATTTTTCCAGAACCGCTAGTGATAAAACTAGCCACTTCTGCTTGATTAAATTGGTTGCAATCCCCATGAATGGTGTGTTTCAATGCAGAGGCTGCAGTCGCAAAATCAATGATCGCTTGTGGCTGCATCTCTTCTAAAATCCCATGAAGCAATCCCCCAGCAAACGCATCTCCTCCACCCACACGATCCACGATCGAAGTGATTTGATGAAGTGGCGATTCGAAATAGCTATCCTTCATCCACAAGGTACCTTGTAGATCATTTTCACTCGCTGAATGTACCGTGCGTTTTGTTGAGTAAAACGTTTGGATGTTGGGAAATTTTTCTTGCATTTTTTCGTAATAATAAATAAGCGGATCTACTGTCGTTTCAGGTGCTTTTGGTATCCCTAATAAATAAAGCGCATCCATCTCACCGGCTGAACAAATGTCCACGAGTGGTAATAATTGTTCTAACGCTTTCCCCGCTTCTTGTTGTGTCCACAGCTTGCCGCGATAATTGATATCAAAACTGATTTGACAACCTGCTTGTTTGGCTGCTTCCATGATTTCTTTTGTCAGCCATCGCCAATTTTCTGATAGTGCCGGTGTGATTCCTGAAACATGGAATAGTTCGACTTCCTTAAAGCAGTCTTCTAGTGACCACTCCAAACGATCCATCACCGCGAAACTGGAACCGGCACGATCATAAATGACTGAAGCCGCACGTTCACCGATCCCCGTTTCCATATAATATGTGCCAAGCCGTGGGCCACCTTTTAACAGCAGGCTAGTATCCACCCCATAGCTTCGTAAGTGTTTTTCGACTGCCTGACCCAGTGAATGCTCTGGGACTTTTGACATGAACGAAACCGTATGTCCATAGTTTGCTAGTGAGATTGCGACATTCGCTTCCCCACCACCGTAATGCCCACAAAAATGACGACTATCTTGCAACCGTTGCCCTTGTTCTGTCGACAAGCGTAGCATGATTTCTCCGAGTGTCACTACTCTTCCCATGAGCGATTACCTCGTGATTTCTTTCATTTTTGTCGCATATTGTTGTGCGACTTTTGTTACTTCCTCAAAATCTCCATGTGCTGCTGGAGCCAATAAGTTGCCACCTACACCAACAGTGATCACACCTGCATCAAACCAGTCTTGCATATTTTCTAGACTGACCCCACCAGTAGGCATGATATTGACATAAGGCATCGGTGCTTTGAATGCAGAAATGATACTTGGTCCGAAAGCACTTCCAGGAAATAGTTTGACGATGTCTACGCCACTTTTGAGCGCTGTTTTGATTTCATCGATCGTCATACATCCCGGTAAATAAGGGATTTGGTATAAATTACATAGTTCTGCAGTCTCCTGATCAAAGCACGGGCTGACGATATACTCAGCACCTGCTAAAATCGCTAAACGCGCAGTAATAGCATCTAATACTGTCCCTGCACCGATCACCACATCCTGTTGGTCTTTGTAGGTCGTTACTAATTCTTTGATTACTTGATCTGCTTGTGGCACGGTGAAGGTCAATTCAATGCCTGTTATTCCGCCCTTGACAATGGCGTGACAAGCATTTAGTGCTTCTTCATTTGTTGCTCCTCGCACGACTGCAATAACTCCCGCTTGTTTTAAACGAGATAAGATCTCCATTTTTTTCATTTTCCCACCCATTTCTTATTTGGAAATTATAGTTTACAATAAAGAAATTTACATCTTTATTATACGGCAGGAATAAAAAAATGCAAACGCTTTTTAGCTTTTTTCAAAAGTTTTTTCGATTTCTTCTTTGGTTTGTAGGATCATTTGAATGATTTGAGCCTTGCTTTCTTCACTCAATCGATATTTCGGCATACTAACACTGAATGCTCCGACTACTTGGTTTTCATGAACTAAAGAAGTCCCGATACAAAAGATATCTTTTTCGACTTCTTCATCATCGAAGGCGATTTTTGTTTGTTCGACTTGTTGGATTTCTTTTTTTAGTTTTAATGGATTGGTAATCGTATATTCAGTGAAGGGGATCAGAGGACATTGTTCGATATACTGTTGATATTGCTCTTCCGTAAAATGTGCTAAGACAGCTTTCCCCATTGCTGAACTATATAAAGGTCTGGTGATACCGATTTTTGAAGACATGCGGATCGTTTGATTTTTAGGGTCCAGCTTATTGACATAGAGGATCTCGTTGTTGTCTAAAATACCTAGATGAATGGTTTCATCAATTGTTTGTTGTAGTTTTTCCAAAAATGGCAAGGTACGTTCAACGAGATCGATTTGATCGATATTTTTGTTTGCATATCGTACGAGTTTCGCCCCTAAACGATAATTTTTTTCTTGGTTTTTATTTACATAGCCAATCAAAGATAATGTATCTAAGATTTTTAATGTAGTGGAGGAAGTCATGTCGATGCCTTTTGCAATTTCTTGTAATGAAGCATCTGGATGCTCTGCTAGATAGTCTAAAATATATGATGCTTTGATTAGAACGGTTCCATAAGGTTTTTTATTTTCCATATTACACTCTCCTATTTCTATATAGGAAATTATATCGGAAAGACAGCAAATTTAAAAGGGGTCTTTGTTTTCTTCTTCATAATGCGTATAATGAACAAACTCTCCTGCGAGATCTTTTTTCAAAAATTCTTTCGGAGTTAAGCCAAATTCGGTTTTGAATGCACGTAAATAATGAGGATAGGAGGCGAAACCACATTTACTATAAACAGAACTTGAACTGCCGTACTCTCTTAATAGTTGTTTTGAATAAAGTAGTTTTTTCTTCATTACGTATTGATGGAATGTAAAACCAGTATGTTTTTTGAATTCTCGTGTCACATGATACTTACTGATAAAAAATTCCTTTTCCATTTGTTCAAGGGAAAGTGGTTCACTCAGATTTTTTGCGACAAATTGGAGCATTTTTTCTAAACGTTCATTTGGTACAGTAAAATTTTCTTCCGGAATATGTTCTTCGATCTGTACCATGCGATTTAGAAAAATCAAATATTCGACTAATGCTTGTTCATAACGAATATCCGCACCATAATCTGAACGATCCAACGTTTGGTCGATAAAAGCGAGTTTTTCTTTTAATATTTGTGGTTCGATATGTAGTATCCGGCTTCGGTGTTCACCGATTGGCCAAAAACAGGCGGATAGATTGGACCACTTGGTGGAACGACTCTCCAAGAATGCAGGGGTGATAAACATGTAGACACGCTCGAATACGTCAGTTGATTGACGAACGATCCGATGTAGATCTCTTGAATGGATCAATAAGACATTTCCTGATTGGATCGTAAACTGACGACCATCTAAATAAAAAATGGCTTCCCCTTCCAAAGTAGCATGGATCTCATAGAAATCATGATGATGATAAACCGTTTTGTTTTGACTAACGATATCTTTTACATGATAGATCTCATACTGATCCGAAATCATCGTATTCACTTCTTTTCCATTGATTGGTTTCTTTTTCATGTCTATCCCCCTTTTTCGATTGCTCACTGTTGAACAATCATACATTCCATTATTTTCTTATCCAGTGACTTGCTCCAATATGGACACACCTTGTTTTAATGCATCATCTTTCGTTTCTTCTAAGACGATATAGAGATAAGGACGATATTTCTGTGCGATCTTTACGATTGCTTCATAATCGATCACACCCATACCTAAATCAACCGGAATGATCTCGCCTTCATTAGAAACGATATAATCTTTCAAATGTAATCCGCAAATTTTCTCTCCAAAACGTTCAAAAGCTTCTTCAACTAAACTTACTTGTTGATGATAGTTTTCTGAAGTGATCAGATTGGTTGGGTCTAAAATGATCCCTAGATAGTCCGAATCAATCGTTGCAATTAATTCTGCCACACGATCTAATGAATATAACGGATGATTCAACCCTGGTTCGATCCCCACCATCATTCGATGTTTTTCTCCAGCACGTACTAATCGGCGAATGGCTTCAACGATTTGTGCGAAGGCATCATCTGAAAAATTCTTCTCTGTATAACCCCCTTCACTCACGCTCCCCGTCTCGGTTGCGACCATCGTTGCTCCAAAGCTTGCAGCATACTGGAGATATCGTTCAAACTGGCGAAGCAACGTTTCGCGAACAGAGAGATCAGGGTGGATCATATTGATATAACAGCTTAAGATACCGACACTTATCCCTTCTTTTGCGAGGCTTCGCTTCATGTAATGACCCATTCCGGCATTGATGGCTTGTCCATCTGATGCAAGTGTAGGAAACGAGCGGCTTAATGCTAATTGTAGCGTAGAAATGTTTTGTTGACTCGCTTTTTTTGCTAAATCATCCACGGTTTGTACGTGGCTCAAGTCATGACCTCTGGCAACTAGGTTTAAGTTCATCATGCCTTCTCCTTTATCCTAATAGATTCGGTAACCACATTACGATTTGTGGGAAATACGTAATCAAAAATAAAACTGCTAATATGACACCGTAAAATGGTAGCAATGGTTTTAGCATGGATTCTGCTTTCACACCACCTACACTGGCACCTACATAAAGCCCTGTCCCAACTGGAGGAGTAATTGATCCAACACAAAGATTCATAATTGAAAATAGACCATAATGAACAGGATCAACACCTACACTTGTAACGATCGGTAAAAAAATTGGTGTGAAAATCAAAATGGCTGGTGCAACATCCATGAACATGCCGACAAGTAACAAAATGATATTGATCAATAATAAAATAATGAATCGATTATCAGTGACCCCAATGATCAGACTGCTGATTGCTTGAGGTATTCCAGTAAATGCCATAGCGAATGACATCATGGAAGACGTCGCTAATAAAAACATGATCGTTCCCGACATCGCCACGGCTTGTACCAACATCTTTGGTATATCTTTTAGTTTCACTGTCTTGTAAAAGAACATGGAGATCAACAGAGAATACAATACCGCAATCGCTGAAGCTTCGATAGCTGTAAAGAAACCAGTCAAAATACCACCAATGATGATCACGATCAAAGCCAAACTAGGAATCGCTTCTTTTAACACTTTTCCGACTTGCTTCCCTTGTCCTTTTGGTACCGTCGGATATTTATTTTTCTTCGCCACCACAAAAGCAACGAGCATGATCCCTAATGACCACAATGCGCCAACGAGATAACCACCCATAAATAGAGCTGAGATCGAAGCGCCGCCGGCAACTAGAGAGTACATAATAAACGCCGTACTGGGCGGAATCACCATCCCTGTAGGTGCCGAAGCAATATTGACTGCTGTCGCAAATTTACGATCGTACCCTTCTTCTACTTGTTGTGGGATCAACACACCACCAATCGCTGTCGAAGCAGCAATCGCCGAACTAGAGATCGAGCCGAACAACGCATTTCCCAATACATTTGTATGGGCTAAAGAACCTGGGATCCGACCAACAAACAACATGGCAAAATCAACTAATTTCTTGGCAATCCCACCATGGTTCATGATGATTCCCGAAAAAACGAAAAACGGAATGGCGATCAATGAGAAACTATTGATACTACCAACCATTTTTTGTGCAGAACTAAACGCTGCGACGTCAAAGGGTATCACTAACAACAATGTGAGCATCGATGAAAAAGCGATACTGATTGCAATTGGCATTCCAACAATCAACAAAAAGACAAAAACGAAAAATAAAATTGCACCTGCTTCTAAAGCCATCAAATTCCTCCTATCCCTTTTCCTGAACGACAGACTTCCCATTCATTACTTCAATCAAATTGATCAGACTGTAGATAATGATCAAAACACCTGAGATTGGCACCGATAAATAGACATAGCCCATCGGAATCCCTAATGAAGGGGAAATTTGTCCCATCGTCAATGTCACAGCATTCCATCCGCCATAAACCATGATCGTTGCTGCAAAAGCTAGAAAAAGACACTGAACGACGATTTCCAATATATTGGCTTTTTTACCGCTCAATTTCTCACTTAACAACGTAACTGCTAAGTGCCCTTTTTGACCCACTACATAAGCGGAAGAAAGCATCGCAAGCCAGACTAGTCCAAACCGTACTAACTCTTCTGTGACGGTATTGGGGTTACCTAAAACCGTGCGCGAGAATACTTGCCACAAGACAATGATGATCATACCGATCAACAGACATGCCCCTAGAAGTTCTAACAGCCGACTGATTCCTGTTTTCATCTATTACACTCCTTCTTCTTGGATCATTTGGTAAAGCGCTTGAAAATCTGGATGATTTTTGAATTCATCATGTAACGGTGCGACTGCTTCACGAAATGGCGTATTGTCCACTTCATTGAACTGGACGCCGTATTCTTCAATTGCCACTCTTTTTTCTTCTTCGATTGCTTGAGCGAATGCTTCGATTTCAAAAATCGTTGATTCTTTCGCCGCTTCTTCGATTGCTTGTTGTTGCTCAGCAGTCAAACGTTCCTTGATCGCATCGTTCATGATGATGATGTCCGGTACTCGTGTATGCTCATCATAGGAATAATACTTTGCTACACCACCATGCCCGGCTGTATACAAAACAAATTCATTGTTCTCTGATCCGTTGATCAAGTTTGACTGCAGCGAAGTATATACTTCGTCACTGCCCATCGGCACAGGTGATCCACCTAGTAGTTCCACCATTTTAATGGCCGTTTCACTTTGCATCACTCGGATTTTTTTTCCTTTTAGATCATCCGGTGTATGGATCGGGCCATCGACCATGTAAAAACTACGTTGCCCTGAATCATAGTAAGTGATTCCAGAAAAACCTAGATCTGTCGTCGATTGATAAATGGGTTGCATGATTTCTTCGTTCTCCATGACATTGAAAAAATGTTGCTCATCATTGAACAAGTAAGGAACTGAAAAAATCGAATAGACTTTAGAGAAACTTTCTAACGCAGAAGCACTGACTTTCGTGAAATCAATCGCACCTGATTGAGTCAGTTCGATCAATTCACGTTCTCCCCCCAATTGACCATCAGGAAAATATTTTACTTTGACTGAGCCAGCTGTTTTTTCTTCTACTAACTCTCCGAATTTATTCATTGCATCAATGACTGGCTGACTATTACTAGCATAAGCAAACCGTAAAGTGATCGTTGATTCTTCCTCTGCATTTGCAACAACACCGACACTTGACTGACTACCACATCCACTCAAACCGATAATTCCTAATAGAACCAAAGCAAAAGCAAGTGTTTTTTTCATTTTTTTCTCCTTTCTTTCAACAATACGACACAAGTAATTCTGTCAGACATAATACAAGTAACGATTGTCCATAAGGCATCGCTGTCTTACCGATCGTACGGTAAAACTCTAAATCATCGCCCATGCCTGTACCTACCGAAACATTTTGTACTTCGCCAGTTTCATCTACTTGCTCAAGCAACCCTTGGATCGCACGATAGGCGGTTTCTAAATATTTCTTTGGCAAGTAGCGCTCATGCACTGCTTTTAAAATACCGTAAGCAAAACCTGCTGTCGCAGATGATTCTAAGTATGAGGTTGGGTCATCGATCAAGGTATGCCACAAGCCACTTGCTGATTGATGATCTGCTAAGGCTTTTACTTGTGCTTCTAGAGTTTCGATTAATAATTTACGGAAAGCATCGCCTTCTTTCAGTTCAAGAATCGCGATGATTTCAGGAATCGCAATCGTCAGCCAGCAATTCCCTCGTCCCCAAAATGCTTCCGCATAATTATGATTACCTTCAAAGGTCCATCCGTGGTACCAAAGACCTGTACGTTTATCCATCAAATATTTGATATGGATCATAAATTGGTATCTGGCTTCCTCTAGGTATTCTGGACGATCTAGGAGCTTACCGATTTTGGCTAATGGCAAAACCGTCATCATCAACGTGTCATCCCACAATTGATTCTTATTTTCTGGTCCATATGTAGCGTGCTGTAATCCGTCTTCCTCTGTCCGCGGCATATCATTCATGACCCATTCCGCCCATTGTTGCAAGTAAGGCAAGTAGCGTGTATCACCCGTCTCCTCATATAAATACGCCATCGTGAGGATTGGTGCCATTGTATTGACATTCTTCGGTGGTGCGCCTTCTTGCATCCTTTTTTCAAACCATTCTTTCACCACTTCCGCCGCACGAGGATTTTTAGTCAACTGATAATTTTTATAGATACCATACAACCCCACACCTTGTGGCCAATTCCAAATAGACCAACTTTTGTCATCTACCTTTAACCCATCAAAATCCAATAAAAATTCCCCTGAATCATCTTTGATCGTCGTCAAATTCTCCACCAATCGATCGATTGTTTCTTCCACAACTTCTTTCTGTACGAATATTTCCTCTTTAATGATCATTTATCCCGCTCCTTTTTCAAACGCTTTCATTCTATGCTGTTAATATATCAGTAAACGCTTTCTCAATAAATAGCATCATTTGAACAAAAACTATCTAAAATTGACATAACAAGATTATTAATGGATTTCATGTGAAAAAGAGTGCTACCAAAAGAAAAGTGTCTGGGACATTAGTCCTCTTGTACCACCTAAAACCGAATAAACGGCGGGAACAGAAGTAACCTCTTCGGAAATAAGGCGCCATCCACAAAAATTTGAAGAACAATTTTCGTGGATGGCGCCTTATTTCTCGAGGCTGAACACTTCTGTCCCGACCTCTTCAAAATCAACAGTTCATAAAAATGTATACACCATAAAAAATGGCAAACAAGCAAGTAACGGAAACCAAAAGTAGTTCTTACGAAAACCCAACTCGCTATTTTCCTGATTCGCTCGCATCCGATCCCCTGAAACTGCTGTTCCAGAAAGTGCAATTCCGATCAAAAGTAAACCAATGCCAATATTACGCAAGATTTCTCGTTCCAAAAGAAAGGATAGCCCAAGAGAAACGATACATGCAATCAACAAAGTAAAGATATATTTCTTCAAGATCTCATCTCCTTTTTTATAAAAAAATAGTAGCATAGCACCATTCTTGAAATGACTATTATTCGAGTTATCTAATACTTCTTTTTTTTGATATAAGAAAAAAAAGCTACGATATTTTTCTCTTCTAACAACATATTGAGCGATTCTACAAAAATTATTTTCGAATTCTTCTGGTGTATCGCTTGATAGTCATTATCTTAAAAAGAAAAAACAACGAACCAAGTGAGAAGATTCTCTCATGCTTGATTCGTTGTTGGGACAACTTTTAGTTATGAATTACGCGTTATATGCGTCGATAATGATTTGTTTCAATTCACTGATCAATGGTTCTTTTGGATTGGCTGTTGTACATTGATCTTCGTAAGCTAATTCAGCCATGCGATCAACTGTTGTGTCTAATGTTTCTTGCGTCACGCCTTGCGCTCTCAAGCTCATGTCGATACCAACAGATTTTCCTAAGTCGCTAACAGCTGTTGCTAATGCTTCTACAAGCTCTGCTGTTGTTTTCCCTTTCAAACCTAAGAACTTCGCGATATCTGCGTAGTCTGTATCCGCACGGAAGTAGTCATATTTAGGGAACATCGCATGTTTTTGTGGATCTTTCGCATTGTATCGGATGATATGCGGTAATAGGATCGCATTTGTACGTCCATGAGGGATACCGTATTCTCCACCGATCTTATGCGCAACTGAGTGACAAATTCCTAAGAAGGCATTCGCAAAGGCCATACCAGCCATTGTTGACGCATTATGCATTTTTTCGCGTGATTCCATATCTGGTGTTTTCACTGATTTTTCCAAGTAGTCGAAGACTAATTTGATTGCTTGTAAACTTAAACCACGAGTGTAGTCAGAAGCCATCACAGATACATAAGATTCGATGGCATGTGTCAATACATCCATACCTGTATCCGCTGTAACAGAAGCTGGAACTGACATAACAAATTGTGGGTCAACGATCGCTACGTCTGGTGTCAATGCGTAGTCAGCTAACGGATATTTCACGTGTGTTTCGCTATCTGTGATTACCGCAAATGGTGTCACTTCTGAACCAGTTCCTGATGTTGTTGGGATACATACAAACTGAGTTTTTTCAGGTTTGTCGATCTTGTACGTACGTTTACGGATATCTAAGAATTTTTGTTTTGCGCCAAAGAATGAAGTATCTGGGTGCTCATAGAACATCCACATGCCTTTCGCCGCATCCATTGCTGATCCGCCCCCAAGAGCGATCACTGTATCTGGTTTGAAGTCCGCCATCATTTTTGTACCAGCGTAAACTGTGTTTGTTGAAGGGTTTGGTTCAACATCTGAGAAGATCTCGATCTTCACATCATTTTTACGACGTGCTAGTACTTCTCTTACTGTGTCACAGTAGCCGAATTGGACCATACCTGGGTCACAAACGATCATGACACGTTCGACGTTTTCCATTTTTTCCAAGTAAAGCAAAGAGTTCTTTTCAAAGAAGATTTTTGGTGGTAATTTGAACCATTGCATGTTATTTCTCCGTTTCGCTACAGTTTTGACATTGATTAAGTTGACTGCTGATACGTTTCTTGAAACAGAATTCTTTCCGTATGAACCACAACCTAGTGTCAATGATGGAATCATTTCGTTGTAGATATTTCCGATTCCGCCTTCTGCTGATGGTGTGTTGACTAAGATACGGCAAGCTTTCATGCGTAGTCCGAATTGGACATGCAACTCTTCGTTTTCTGAATGGATGACAGCTGTATGTCCTAATCCACCAAGGTTCAACATTCCTTCACATAATTCGAAAGCATGTTCTGTACTGTTTGATTTGACCATTGCTAAAACTGGTGAAAGCTTCTCACGTGAAAGTGGATAATCAGGCCCTACACCTTCTAATTCTGCCACTAATAATTTGGTTCCTTCTGGTACATTGATTCCTGCTAATTTTGCGATATCCATTGCTGAATGTCCCACGATTGCAGGATTTACAGCGTATTTGCCTTCATTCATGACAGCATCTTCTAATTTTGAAAGCTCTGCTGGTTTGACGAAGTAAACTTGGTGTGCTTGGAATTCTGCTTTTACAGCTGCATAGATTTCTTTATCTACGATGACTGCTTGCTCAGAAGCACAAATCATTCCGTTATCGAATGTTTTTGATACGATCAAGTCATTCACTGCACGTTTTACTTTTGCTGTTTTTTCGATATAAGCAGGAACGTTACCCGGTCCTACACCTAAAGCTGGTTTACCAGTTGAATAAGCCGATTTTACCATGCCTGCACCACCAGTTGCTAATACGATCGCAATCCCTGGGTGGTTCATCAACATTGAAGTCGCATCGATCGATGGATGCTCGATCCATTGGATACAGTTTTCTGGTGCACCTGCTGCAATCGCTGCATCACGAACGACTCTTGCTGCCTCAGCAGAACATTTTTGAGCGCTTGGATGGAAAGCAAAAACGATTGGGTTTCTGGTTTTCAAAGCGATCATTGATTTAAAGATCGTTGTTGAAGTTGGGTTCGTTGTTGGTGTTACTCCACAAACGACGCCGACTGGTTCAGCAATTTCAATCAATCCTTTTTGAGTATCTTCATTGATTACTCCGACAGTTTTATCATATTTGATGCTGTTCCAGATATATTCTGAAGCATACATATTTTTGATTGCTTTATCTTCATAGATTCCACGGCCAGTTTCTTCGACAGCCATTTTTGCTAAAGGCATATGTTGATCTAACGCCGCCATTGCCATTTCATGCACAATGTGATCCACTTTCTCTTGATCAAAACTTTCCATTTCTTTCAACGCAACATTTGCTTTTGTTGCTAAATCGTCGATCATCGCTTGTACATCAACCGTTTTCGTCTCTTCTTTTTCCATTATTTTAGCCATTATAATCCTCCTACCGAGTCATGGTAATTTGTTAATTATTTCACATACACATCATACAATACTTTTTTTTCGATGTAAACACTTTTTTGTGATTTTTTTCACAGTTATGTTTTTCTTTAGAAAATAGTCCATTCAGTAGGATTGATCATCGAGCAACCCTTCAATAATGGAATAAGTGATTTATTTAGTAAAGTTATACAAAAAAAAGACTGATCGCCATCTTATCTCCATATGAGATAGGAATGACTATCAGTCTTTTTGATAAAGAATGCTCTAACTCCTGTACATTTAGCCAACGCGTGGGAAACAACCGGTGTCTACAATTCTTTTTCTTCTTTTTTCTCTTCAGGTGTTTCTGGAACTTCAACAGTTTCAATTACTTCTGGTTCTGTCGGTTCTTCTACTGGTGCAATTGGTGTGCTCGTCATCGCGCCTGTACCTGGTTTTACCGTTTTGATGGCTGCTCGATCGTATTCTAAAAAGATACCTTCGCAGTCTAAAACGACTGTACGATTTGTCTCGTCGATTTCTGAGACTACGCCATGAAGCCCACCGATCGTGACTACTTCATCGCCAGCTTTCATACTGTCAAGCAAGTTTTGACGTTCTTGTTGTTGTTTCTTTTGTGTACGTGACATAAAGAACCACATCCCTAATAGGGCAACGAACATCACTAACATTGGTAATGAACCCATTTTTTTCACCTCACTAACTAAATATCTACACTAAACACTTTAGCAGAAAAAGGCGCTAGAAACTAGTTTTTTAACTAAATTTCACAAATCCTGCTAGAAACTTTTTGCGTTTTCTTTATTGAACCCATACTCTTCGAAAAAGGCTGCACGAAACTCTAATAAGTTATCATCCATAATCGCTTGTCGAACTTGTTTCATCAAGTTTAATAAGAAGTATAGATTGTGATAAGACGTTAAACGGATACCAAATGTTTCATCACATTTGATCAAGTGACGAATATACGCTCTCGTATAATTCTTACAAGTGTAGCAATCACATTTTTCATCGATTGGACGGAAGTCCCGAGCATATTGCGCATTTTTTACGACTAATCGTCCTTGCGAAGTCATACATGTCCCGTTACGAGCGATTCGAGTTGGTAAAACACAGTCGAACATATCGACTCCACGAATCACGCCATCGATCAATGAATCCGCAGCTCCTACACCCATCAAATAACGTGGTTTATGATCTGGGATCAATGGCGTCGTAAATTCTAAGACACGGTTCATCTCAGCTTTTGGTTCACCGACAGATAAACCTCCGATGGAATACCCAGGGAAATCCATACTGATCAAGTCTTTCGCACTTTGTTTACGTAAATCTTCAAAACCAGCTCCTTGGATGATACCAAATAATCCTTGACGATCTGGATTCGCATGAGCTTTCAATCCACGTTCAGCCCAACGAGAAGTCCGCTCAACTGATTTTTTTACATAATCATAGCTCTCATCAAATGGAGGACATTCATCAAAACTCATCATGATATCAGAACCTAATTTATTTTGGATGTTGATGGCCTTTTCAGGAGACAAGAACATTTTTGAGCCGTTCAAGTGGTTTTTGAAATGCACACCTTCTTCAACGATGTTACGCATATCACTTAATGAGAAGACTTGAAATCCACCAGAATCGGTTAAAATCGGCTGGTCCCAATTCATAAATTTATGCAATCCACCTGCTTCTTCGACTAAATCTTCTCCAGGACGAAGCCATAAATGGTAGGTATTACTCAAAATCACGCCGGCACCCATTTCTTTTAATTCTTCAGGCGACATAGTTTTAACAGTAGCTAATGTACCCACAGGCATAAACATCGGCGTTGGAAAAGTTCCATGTGGAGTAATCAATTCACCAAGGCGGGCGCCTGTATGTTTTTCTTTTTTTATTAAACGATAACGAATGGCAGGTTCTGTCATTCAATTCCCTACTTTCTTTTATAGAATCACGTTTGCAACTCCCACCATCATAATCTTTTCAACCACTTTTTGCAAGAGCTTCTCTTTTTTTATAGGTTTTTTTAACCTGCTTTTTTTGTGAACCTTTCAATAACGAAAGAGGATTCCTAGAGCAAAATCAGTCCTTCTTTGATATACTAAGATTATCAAAAAAAAGGAGTGGAAAATATGGTATCTTCTGGGGAATTAAAACAACAAGCAAAAGACAGCTTAAAGGGACGTTGGGGGCAAGCAATTCTATTAAATCTGATTCCAACATTGATCACAATTGCTATTATTCTTATTTTAGCTTTACCTACTGCTTTACTGATTGCAACGATGCAAGACAGTAGCGCAATGCAAGAAATGGTGAGTGGTTCAAGTAGCAGTAGTTCAGGCGGAGGGATCGTTTCTACGATCATCAGTGCATTGTTCATGAGTGGGATCTCTTGGACCTATTTAGACATCATCCGTGGGAAACGAACAACGATCGAACCATTTAAAGATGCTTTCCGAGGTTTTTCAGGCGTATTCTTCGGTGGCGTTCTATTGTTAGCACTAGTGACAACGATTTTCACTACATTATGGGCATTGCTTTTAGTCATTCCTGGTATCATCAAAGGGTATGCCTATTCTCAAAGTTATTTCATTTACTATGATGTCGTGACAGAGACAGGCGAAAAACCAAAAATCCTTGATACGATCACTGCAAGCCGCAAATTGATGGATGGCTACAAAGGAAAATTATTCTGGTTAGACTTATCGTTTATCGGATGGCACATCTTAGCAATTGCCACAGTCGGTATCGGTTATCTATGGTTGAATCCATATATCACTGCAACTAAAGCTGCTTTTTACGAACAATTACCAAAACAAGTTTAATCAGCTTTTTCACCATAATAAAAAGGATTGGAAAATCTCCAATCCTTTTTTTGGTGTTTATTTTTTTACATTTCAGACTCTGGTGCTTCTACTGCCTCTTCCTCATCTGGCAATTGGTGGAACTTGATCAATTCATTGACCGCAATCGGTACGATCGACAAGATTCCTACTAAGAACCAATGATTCAGACTGATATGAACTAAACCAAATAATTCTTGCGTGAATGGCAACAAAGCGACCGCTGACGTGATAAGAATGGAAAGGATCGCCATTTCGACTAACGATTTATTCGTTGCTAAGTTCACTTTGAAAATCGATTGACTACTACGAACATTAAAGACATGGATGATCGAAGAGTAAGCCAATACTAGAAAGGCTACTGTTTGTCCAACTTCTTGACTAGCATCGACCCAAGGGCTGATCGTATCAACGAAGCTTCCTAAGTAGTAACCAAACAAAGTAACTACCGTAAATATTCCCGCATTGATGGCAATTTTCTTCATTAGACCTCGAGCGAAAATCCCTTCATTTTTAGGAATTGGTGCTTCATTCATGATCCCTTCCTCTGCTGGTTCTCTTCCTAGAGCGAAACCAGGTAGTCCATCAGCGACAACGTTTACGAACAACAGTTGAACGGCTGTAAATGGTGCACCCCAACCAACTAACATCGCAATCAATACGATAAAAATCTCAGAGATATTACAACTTAATAAGAAGTTGATTGCTTTTCGAATATTTTGATAAACAGAACGTCCTTGGCTAACTGCATCAACGATCGTAGCGAAGTTGTCATCGGTCAAAATCATGTCAGCGGCACTTTGCGCCACATCTGTACCGGTGATCCCCATCGCACATCCAACGTCACTCGCTTTCAATGCTGGCGCATCGTTCACACCATCACCTGTCATTGCGACCACAGCACCTGTTCGTTGCCATGATTTGACGATTCGGATTTTATCTTCAGGGGTTACGCGAGCATAAACGGATAAATCTTTTACTCGATCATCTAATTCTTCATCAGATAAAGCACGGAGTTCCGCACCTGAAAGAGCTTCGTTACTATTGGTCAAAATCCCCAATTCTTTGGCAATCGCACTGGCAGTGACAACATGGTCCCCAGTGATCATCACTGTTTTGATACCAGCTTTTTTCGCACGCTTGATAGCACCTTTACTTTCAGGACGTGGCGGATCGATCATACCGATCAAGCCAATCAAACGTAAATCTTTTTCTAAAGCTTCTGAAGTGATTTCTTGTGGTTTTTCGTCATACGTTCGATAACCTACTGCAATCACACGTAAGGCACGTTTCCCAAAACGGTCGTTGACCACTTCTGCTTGTTCAACATCTCCAGACGTAAATTTTGGTGCTAAGACATCAAATGCGCCTTTTGTGATAGAGATATACTTATCACCCATTTTATGGACAGTCGTCATCATTTTTCGATCTGAGTCGAATGGGAGTTCGTCAACTCTTGGGTATTTTTCTTCTAATTCTTCTTTTGTATGATATTTTCCTCAACTGCACGTACGATTGCTGCTTCCGTTGGATTACCTTTGACGATCAATTCATCGTCCTCTTTTTCAACCGTCACATCTGTACATAATGCAGCCATTTTTAAAATTTCCATAGCGCTATTTGTCATTGAATCTTCGACATCTGTTACTTCATCTTCTTTACTCCACACACGACGGACGCGCATCCGATTTTGTGTCAGTGTACCGGTTTTATCCGAACAGATGACATTAGCAGTTCCGAGTGTTTCAACAGCTGGCAGCTGACGAATGATCGCATGTTTTTTCGCCATTTTCTGCACACCATAAGCAAGTGTCAACGTAACGATAACAGTGAGCGTTTCTGGTACTGCGGCAACAGCCAACGAAATCGAAGTCATGAACATTTCAAGCAACGGTTCACCTTGAAGTTCACCAATCAAAAAGACTAAGGCAGCAGCTGCTAATGCAATCACACTGATTCGCTTCCCTAATTGGTTCAAACGAACTTGTAATGGCGTTTTCTGCATTGTATGGTCATTTAATAATCCGGCGATTTTTCCCATTTCGGTCTGCATACCAATCGCTGTGACGATCGCTTTCCCACGACCAGCAGCAACAGTACAACCTTTGAAGACCATGTTCAATTGGTCACCGAGAGAGTCATCTTCTTGACTTATGTAACCTGCGTCTTTTTCGACAGCCTCACTTTCACCGGTTAGAGCTGATTCTTCTACACGTAATTGTGATGTTTCAACTAAGCGAGCATCCGCAGCAATTGCTGAGCCTGATTCTAATACCAGTACATCCCCAACGACTAGATTCTCAGCATCTACTTTTTCTACTTTGCCATCTCTGATGACCGTAGCGGTTTGTTTATTCATATCCTGTAGAGATTCTAATGCTTTTTCTGCATTTCCTTCTTGAACGATCGCTAGAACTGAATTGATGATAACGATCGCAATGATCAAGAGCCCTTCAAATAGGTCTCCGTGTTCCGTTGCAAATGCGGTGTAAAATGAGATGACTGCGGCAACTAATAAAATAATCGTGGTAAAATCTGAAAGACTTCGTATAAACTTTTTGAAGAGTGATTCTTTGGGGGCTTCTTCGAATTGATTTTTTCCTTGTTGTCGACTCCTTTCCTTTGCTTCAGTAGTCGACAATCCTTGATCTATATCTACTTTTGTTTCTTCTACTGTTTCTTCTATTGTTTTTTTGTAACTGTCCATCCTATACCTCCTTTAAAAATCATACGTTATGTATAACGTACTATTTTAGTATAACATCATTTTTTTAATTAATTCAACTATATCGCATATATATATGAAGAGAAATATTTTAAAATAATCAATACATATCAATTGCAAACGCTACCAAAACGTGGTATTATTTAACCATAAGGAAGGAGGAAAAGACAAATAGATAGAAGAATTTCTCGATAGAGTAGTATAAGCAAACAAAGTTGTTAGAAGTACAAGTTTCACCTTAACGAGCATGTGAAGTAACCATTATAAATAGTGAATGCGTATGACTGTTTGAAACGAAAATCGTTCAAAAAAAGAAGTAATGGGATACGTAACAATTAAATAACACGAACATCTGAAAATTGAATAGGAACAAGAGATGATTCAACTGTTGAAGATGTAAAGAAAACAAGATTTTTTGTTTATCAAGAAGAAATTCAACACCGTACTTTGCATGTTCTATGGAAAGTTACACTAATTCTATTTATTTGTTTCCTTCCGAAGCACAAAAGCCCCGACTAATCGAGAGTCGGGGTCTTTTTTATCTTAAAAAGTTACTTCACAAACATTGCATCTCCAAAACTGAAGAAACGGTAACGTTCATCAATGGCATGTTGATATGCTGATAATGTCAATTCTCTACCAGCAAACGCACTGACTAACATCACTAAAGTGGATTTTGGTAAGTGGAAATTCGTAGAAAAAGCTTCAACTACTTTGAACTCATACCCTGGCGTAATAAAGATATCGGTCCACCCACTATCTGCTTTGATCTCACCATCAAATTTCGTACCGATCGTTTCTAATGTGCGGATCGAAGTCGTACCTACTGCTACGATTTTCCCGCCATTTTGGCGAACTTGATTTAAGCGAGTAGCAGCTTCTTCGGTCAAACGATAAAATTCACTGTGCATTTCGTGCTCTTCGATTTTATCGACACTCACTGGACGGAAGGTTCCTAGACCGACATGGAGAGTCAAATAGACAAGCTCTACCCCTTTTGCTTTGATTTCCTTTAACAGTTCTGTTGTAAAATGCAAGCCAGCGGTTGGTGCAGCTGCTGAGCCATTCTCTTCTGCATAGACAGTCTGATAGCGATCTGGATCTTCTAACCGTTCTTTGATATAAGGAGGCAACGGCATTTCACCAAGTGCTTCTAGATTTTCTAAAAAAATCCCTTCATAAGCAAATTCAATGATTCGTCCACCATGATCTAGCTCTTCTTTCACAACTGCTTTTAGACGGCCGTCACCAAAAACGATCTCCGTTCCTACTTTGGCACGTTTGGCTGGTTTGATCAGTGTCTCCCACGTGTCACCTTCTGTATTGGTTAAAAGCAAGACTTCTAAATGGGCGCCAGTCTCAACTTTTTCACCATATAAACGCGCAGGCAATACGCGTGTATTATTCATCACTAACGCATCACCAGGGTTTAATTCCTCAATGATTTCATGGAAATGTTTGTCCATCATCTCACCTGTCTTACGGTCAACTATAAGTAATCGGGAATGATCCCGATCTTTTAATGGTGTTTGGGCAATCAGTTCTTCGGGTAACTCAAAATCAAAATCTTCTGTTGTTAACATATCGTCACTCACTTTCTCTGTTTGGCCCTTTTATTTTACCATTTTATGCGGACAATGCCAAAAAGCAAAAATCTTCTGTTTCCATTCACTTATAATTAGTTGCGTTATCTTTTCAGTTGTTTTTTATTTATAAATTCAAAAAATGCCTACTAATCTAGTTATTTGTATAGTAAATAAATCATCAAATTTGTATTCCTTAGTTATTTTAGGCATACTATTATAAGAACATTCTTTATGGAAAAGAAAAGAAGAGGTGCAAATATGATTGAATTTCAGAATGTATCAAAAATTTACAAAGGTGGAAAAATCGCGGTTGAGAACGTCAATATTTCTTTTGAAAAAGGCGAATTCATTTGTTTTATCGGTACCAGTGGTAGCGGAAAAACAACCACGATGCGGATGCTTAACCGCATGACAGACCCGACAGAAGGTCAGATTTTGATTGATGGAAAATCGATCCAAGAAATCAACCCCGTTGAACTCCGACGACAAATCGGCTATGTGATCCAAAGTATCGGTTTGATGCCCCACATGACGATCCGAGAAAATATCACTCTTGTGCAAAAATTATTGAAGGTCAGCCAAGAAGAACGGAACAAAACAGCTGAGAAAATGATCGATCTTGTGGAGCTTCCTCGTGAAATGCTTGATCGTTACCCACATGAGTTATCTGGTGGTCAACAGCAACGTATCGGTGTCGTTCGCGCGTTAGCAGCGAATCAAGACATCATTTTGATGGATGAACCTTTTGGCGCGTTAGACCCTATCACAAGAGATTCTTTACAAGATTTAGTCAAGGATCTGCAAGAACGTTTAGGAAAAACGATTGTCTTCGTAACACATGATATGGATGAAGCAATCAAATTATCCAGTCGCATTGCGATCATGAGCGAAGGCAGAGTCATTCAGTTTGATACGCCACAAAACATTTTACGCCACCCTGCCAATGAATTTGTCGAAGAATTGATTGGTGAAGATCGCTTGCTTCAAGCCAAACCAGATACGACAAAAGTAGGCGAAGTCATGCTGAACCAAGCCATCACGATCACGCCAGAAAAATCATTGCAAGAAGCCATCAAATTGATGCGTGAAAAACGCGTCGATACGCTTTTAGTGACTGATAATTCAAATACCTTAAAAGGATTTATCGATGTTGAAACAATCGATAAGAAACGTGGCAAAGTCTCGAGTGTTGGCGATATCTTGAACAAGGATGTTTTTTATGTAAAACAATCTGCTTATTTACGTGATACCCTACAACGAATCTTAAAACGTGGTTTAAAATATGTACCAGTAGTTGATGAACAAAATAAAGTCGTTGGTATTTTAACTCGAGCGTCTCTTGTCGACATCGTCTATGACGTGATCTGGGGCGAAGAATCATCGCTTACTGATGCAATTGGTACGCCATCTGAAACAAAGGAGGTTTAACCAATGGCCGAATTTTTTCAACAACATGGCGCTGAGATCCTCTCAAAAAGTCTCGAACATCTCTATATTTCAGCAATTGCATTGGTCATCGGGATTGCCTTTGCTGTTCCTTTAGGTGTTCTTTTGACGCGTTTTCCTAAAGTCGCAACGATTGTTATTGGTCTGACCAGTGCGTTACAAACGGTGCCTTCTCTTGCCCTATTAGCACTTATGATTCCTTTATTCGGAGTTGGTAAACTTCCTGCAATCATTGCCCTATTCATCTATTCCCTTTTGCCTATTTTAAGAAACACCTATATTGGGATGAAAAATGTGGATTGGAATTACCGCGATGTCGCAAAAGGCATGGGTATGACAAATATCCAATCGATTTTTTCTGTCGAGTTGCCGATCGCTATGCCGACGATCATGGCTGGGATCCGGTTAGCAGCAGTCTATGTGATCGCATGGGCAACCCTTGCCTCTTATATCGGTGCTGGCGGGTTAGGCGATTTGATTTTTAGCGGTTTGAATAATTATCAACCCGATTTGATTTTCGCTGGAACGATCCCTGTAACGATCTTAGCATTGCTTGCAGATTTCTTATTAGGACTATTAGAGAATCGGTTAACTCCGATCGCATTGAGGGAGGAGAATGACGAATGAAACGAATCAGAAATAGTGTCGTTCTCGTATTGACCGTCTTATTACTTGCAAGTTGCTCCTTCCCAGGATTGGCAAGTAATACCGATGAAGATACGATTTCTATCACCGGTGGGATCACTTCTGAAGCTCAGATCATCGCCAGTATCGTGGCTGGGATGATCGAACATTATACAGAAAAAAATACGACGATCATCAATAACTTAGCAACGACCACGATCAATCATCAAGCGATGATGAACGGCGATGCGTCTATTTCTGCCGCTCGCTATACAGGGACAGATTTGACTACTACCCTTAATTTACCGCCTGAGAAAGATCCTGAAAAAGCATTTGACATCGTAAAACGTGAGTTTGAAAAACGGTATGATCAAACATGGTTCCCTTCTTATGGGTTTGAGAATACCTACGTTTTTCTTGTCCGTAAAGATACTGCGGAAAAATACAATTTAAAGAAAGTCAGTGACTTGAAAAATGTCGCCGACGAACTTGTTGCTGGTGTGGATACTTCCTGGATCAATCGTAAAGGAGATGGCTATGACGGCTTCAAAGAAACGTATGGCTTTTCATTTGATTCCATCTTACCTATGCAGATCGGTCTAGTTTATGACGCTGTAGAAGCCGGGAGAATGGATATCGTTTTAGGGTATTCGACAGACGGTCGTATTGCTAGTTATGATCTAGTCATGCTAGAAGATGACTTGAGTTTTTTCCCACCTTATGACGCTGCACCAGTTGTAGATAATCAATTATTAAAGGATACGCCCGGTTTAGCAGAAGCATTAACAAAATTAAGCAATACGATCAGCACTGAAAAAATGCAACAATTGAACTATGAAGCAGACAATAATTTGGTTGAGCCTTCTGTCGTCGCAGAGCGCTTTTTAAAAGAAAACCAATACTTTGGAGGGGAGTGACGATAATGGAAAACATGAATTGGCTTGAACAATTTATTTATTATTTTCAAGAGAATGGTACGTATGTCTTTTCACAGTTCCTACGTCACTTTCTCATTTCGATCTATGGTGTACTTTTTGCAGCAATCGTCGGTATCCCCGTTGGTATTCTCATTTCACGAAAACGTAAGTTAGCCAATTGGGTGATCCGCTTTGCAAACATCATCCAAACGATTCCTTCTTTAGCGATGATTTCGATTTTGATGATTGGTTTAGGTTTAGGGGTCAATGTCGTGATCGTCACGGTGTTCTTGTATTCGCTATTGCCGATCATCAAGAACACGTACACTGGGATGATCCAAGTCGACAAAAATATCCTTGATGTCGGTAAAGGGATGGGGATGACAGCCAGCCAACGACTCTTCATGGTGGAACTACCACTTTCTGTGTCAGTCATTATGGCAGGTATCAGAAATGCTTTGGTCGTTGCCATCGGGATCACCGCCATCGGTGCTTTCGTCGGAGCTGGCGGGTTAGGAGATATCATCATTCGTGGGACCAATGCCACAGATGGTACGTCGATCATCTTAGCCGGAGCCTTACCAACAGCCTTTATGGCAATCATCACCGACTGGGTCTTAGGGATCATCGAACGCCGTTTAGACCCTGCAGCAAAGCATTCAAGATGACGAACATAGAGAATTCATATTGAACCCAATGGATTTCTATTTTTAAATAGTTGAAAACACCGCCAGTTCAAGAGATAAACTCTCGATTTGGTGGTGTTTTTTTATTTGAGATTCAGATAGATAGTCATTGTAAAATTGAATACCCAACCCATTTCACATAACTATAAAAAAACCTTAGAACACCAAAGTGCTGTTCTAAGGTTAAAAGTTGTTACTCACTATCATGTGCTTATTTTTTCAAATGATAACTATACGTACTTACAACGATATTTTCACGCCAAGAAAGGCGTAAACGCAATCTCAGACTCGTCTGATTATGCAAAATATTCTGCCATCTGCGGTTTGGGACAAATTGTGGAATCAATACGGTCGTCGTATAATTTTGTTTTGCAGCATTTTTGCTGACAATGTCCACATAACGCAAAATCGGATTTTGGATCGACCGATAAGAAGAATGGACGATTGAAAGACGAACATCTGGAAAATGCTTTTTAAATTCTGCTTGGATCTCTTTTTCCTTTTCGATATCCTCATCTAATGAAACGTGCATAGCGACAACATAATCACCGATCGAACGCGCATAATTCAACGCTCCGGTATTTACCCGCGTGACGTTCCCTACAAGTACCAAAACCGTATTTCCTTCATACTCGTGTAAATTCACTTCATCTTCTAAGCGAAGTTGTTCTGCTACTTTTTTATAATGATCATGAATTTTATAGAAGACGAACATAACGATTGGCATGATGATGAAGAACGGCCAAATATCTCCTAAGCGGTAAACAAATAAGATTGCGATGATGGCATAAGAGATAAATGCACCCGTAATATTCGCAATTGATTTCGTCCACCACTTTTTGCCTTCTTTTTTCCATTTGATGACCATTCCTGTTTGCGATAATGCAAATGGAATGAATACACCGATCGAATACAAAGGAATCAATCGTTCTGTCGAACCTTGGAAAATAAATAATAGAACAATCGAACCTAGCGCAAGCGTGATGATGCCGTTTGAGTAGCCTAACCGATCGCCACGATCTTGGTACATATGAGGCATGAATTTATCTTTTGCTAAGTTATAAGCTAATACTGGAAAGGCAGAAAACCCTGTATTTGCTGCCACCGCCAAAATCAAGGCTGTCGCAAATTGCAAGATATAATACAAGATCCCATGTCCAAAAACAGCTTGTCCGATTTGGGAAAGAACAGTTACTTCTTTTTCAGGAACGATCCCATACCAATAGTTGATAAACGTGATCCCTACAAAAAAGAACCCTAAGATCACTGCCATCATCGTCAAGGTCATGGCTGCGTTTTTTGCCCGTGGTTTCTTGAAGAACGGTACCGCGTTACTGATCGCCTCTACACCAGTCAATGAAGAAGAACCAGAAGAAAAGGCGCGTAAAATCAATGCGACAGAAACCCCAGGAACGACTGCACCAGGAAGCGCTGTTGCTTGTAGTGGTACTGCCCCAGTCACGATATTGAACAAACCAACAATGATCAATAAGGTGATGACGAGAATGAATGTATAGACTGGAAACAGTAAAAACGAAGCTGATTCTCTCAGTCCACGCAAGTTCAACATCATCAACAAGAGGACGATAGTCACCGAAATCGCTACTTGATGTCCATATAGAGCGGGTATAGCAGAAGTGATTGCTTCTGCACCAGCTGAAACGGAAACCGCAACAGTCAGCATGTAATCGATCAATAAAGACCCACCCGAAATCAGTCCAGCATTTTTACCGAGGTTCTCACTACTAACAACGTAAGCCCCACCCCCGTGTGGATAAGCGTGAATGATCTGCCGATAAGAAAGAGTTAATGAAATCAATAAAATAATAACAAATGCAGCAATTGGCAATGAATACCAGATCGCAGCAGCAGACAACGCAACTAATACCACAACGATTTGTTCTGTTCCGTACGCAATCGATGACAACGCATCGGAAGATAGTAGTGCTAACGCGGCGAACCTTGTTAATTTATGCTCGTCGTTTTCCGCCGATTTCAACGGCTTCCCTACTAACAACCTTTTTAAGTAATCCAATTTCTATGCTCCTTTACACACCTTTTCCCCTACGAATTACAGGTGTCATTTTTTATAGTAAACAAGATGTTATAGTACGCCCTTGACCTTTAAATGTCAACAAAATTCGGGAAAAATATTGATAGAAAATCCCCATCTTTTTTTAATTTATTTTTTGAGCATTTTCCATAAATCAACCCTTCACTTTCTTTTGTATAGAGGAAAGACGAGCTTAGGAAAATAACGTTATCCTAAACTCGTCTTCGTCTAAAAACTGAGTCATAAAATCTTTACGAGAAACGAATGGATGATGCCAAGTTTCTAGTGGAAGATTCGACTTTCATGCGCAGCTTCTTTGAATTTCTTCATTTTTTCACTAACAAATGGATAGGATACTGTACCAATGATCCCTACGACAATGAATATGCCGACTAAAATCAAAATCGCATGTGTCGCATTTGGCCAGTAGATACCACCGGCTGATTCACGTAAAAGGTTGACTGCATGAGTAAATGGCAAGAAAGGATTGATCATTTGGAAAAATTTCCCTGAAACTTGAATTGGGTAGTTCCCACCACCACCAGATATGGACAAGACAAGAATAATGATGGCTATCCCTTTGCCGACATTGTCAAACAGTGCTGCTAAAACATAGACGATCATCATAAATGACAAAGCAATCAAAATAGCAAATAGTACACTATAGACTGGATTCACTACGTACACACCTAGCAAGAACATATTCCCTAAAGTCACGATCAAGCTTTGGGCGATCGCCATCGTCAAGAAGGTCAACATGCGGGCGCCAAACTGTTCCCGTTTTGTATAGTTTTTACGCGCTTTTTTATCTAAATAATAATCTGTTGTCGCAACACTTGAAAGTAAGACCGCACCTACCCACAAACATAGTGCAGTGTAGAACGGTGTACTTGCTGATCCATTATTAGGGATTGGATACAACGAATTAGTTTGCAGTTCCACAGGCATCGTAAAGAAATCACTTTCCTTTGTCGCATCTAATTTCAAGAGTTTGATGACTTCACCTAGATCAACCTCTTCTTCTCCTTTACGGATCGCATCTGCGGCTTTTTGGATACCAGCTTTGATGTTTGGCCAGTCGTTCGTGATCAAGTCTGCTGCAGCATTCACCGCTGTTTCGACTTCCGGCATTTTATCGTTGACGGTGGTCATTGTGCTATTGATTTCATTTTTGATCGTTGGCCAATCATTTTGGATAAAATCAGCAGCTAAACCAAGTTTTTCTTCTAATACAGGTAAATCGTTGTTGTATAGGTCAGCTCCCTTGTTGATCCCATTCACGATCGTTTCCATATTATCATTTAGCATCGTATTCGCATCGTGGATTTCTTGACCGATCGCAGGCATTTCTTTCTGATATTTCTCTAAGATCGCCACCGCATTCGTCACGGTTGCTTTGGTTGAATTTAATAGCGAATCAAAGTCGATTTGATCTGCTTTACTCAATGCACCTTGCGCCGTACTGATCGTATCGATCACTTGAGTCAAGATCGATTCAACGGTGGTGCTGACTTCATTTACGTCTATTTTACCGATAGTATCATTAACATTTTTTGCAGCTGCTGTTATACTTGTTAATTCGTCAGACACTAATTTTTCAATTTCTTCTACACTAGCTGATTGAATGATACTCTTAAGATTTGGCAGACGTGAGTTAATTGTATTTAAATTTGCACTGATATTGTTTAATAGATTGATAATATCCGTTAAATTCTCTCCGCCATTTTCTTTTTGTAAATTTGTTAAAAATTCTATTAGACTATTTATTGCTGTTTGCTGACTACTAATACTAGAGGATATGTTGTCAACTAACTTCACTAGGTTTTCTCGTTCTTCATCTGTTAACTTATTATCTTCTACAGCTGTTTTTAGGGCAGAATTGATTGCCTCAGCTAAACTAGCTGTATTTGTCGCTACTTGCCCAATCGAATCTAACGTCGTCTTCACGCTGGTCGTGATACCTGGTACTGCTTCTTTTAATTGTTCAGCGCCAGTTTTGGTATCCGCTGCAAGATTCTTCGCTTGTGATTCTAAATTTTTCACATCAGGCAAGATGTCTTGGACTTGTTGGATGATGGTCAATCCTTGTTTTGCTTCCTCGATTCCTTGATTCATCGTTTCTTCGATTGATGAAAAATCGTTGTCGATTTCAGCAATTTGTCGTCCGGCATCTTGGATCTCTGGAATTTTTTGTTGAAGGTCAAGAATGATTTTGGCTTGTTCCTTCAACTCTGGCATTTTATCGTTTAATTCAACGACTTTTTGTCCCATCTCATCTACTTCTGGGAGGTAATCAACAAATTCATTTGCTTTCGCTAATTTATCTTTGATATCTGGTAATTGTTTTTGTAGGTCAAGTACTTGTTGGGTATAGCCATCGATCGTATCCAAGTTTTCATCTGTTGATAGAATCATTGATTTTACTTTATTGATACTTACAAGGTTGGTATCGATATCGTACCCAATTTCATTAAAGACTTTTAGTAAAGTTTCGCTCGCCGTCCGTATAAATTCACTGGAGATTTGTGATTGGATCGTAGATGCACCTTTATCTGTGATTTTTGGTGCAATGGCATTGATTTTTTGATTGACTGTATATTCAATTTCCGGCTTTTTGATATCTCCACTCATAAAGCTTAATAGATCCTCCGAGAAATTCTCTGGCAAATAGATACCAGCATAGTATTCCCCAGACCGTACACCGTCTTCTAATTCTTTTTTAGAGTCAACGAATTGCCAACCTAAATCCTTATTCTCATGTAAAGATTTCAGTACTTCTTTTCCGATAGCGACTTCTTGTCCTTCAAACTCAGCCGGCTTGTCTGCACTATAAACAGCAATCGGCAATTCCCCTGTATTGCCATAAGGGTCCCATAAAGCTTTGATATTGAACCAAGCATATAATGAAGGAATGATCATAATTGCGATGATCAAAAGAGTCGCAACAGGATTTTTAAAAATTCGTTTCCAATCGAGTAAATATAAGTTTATTGTATTTTTTATTGATTTCATATTCATCACCTTTTTTTGTTTCAGCTGCATCACTTTATCATGAAAACCATACGATTTTCAATCCTATTTTCAATCCAACAACTGATTTTTTGACAGTTAAATCAAACTGTCCGAATATTGTCATCTCTTGCTTAACAAATACTTAATCTTCCCTTATCCACTATTCCACTATCAAATTTAGCGTTCTGACAAAATTCTCATGTATATTCAAATAGAATTGTTATAAAAAGCTTACCATAGTTTCTAAAAAAATTGTCTAAATTGGGTACTCATAAAAAGATATTCTTATTTTGAATAAGAATATCTCGTTATTGTATCCTCAAAATCTTCCGATAAAACTGGAAAATACGTTAAAACCGAAAAACCATACAAAAAAAGGCAGGATAGCCGGAGGTTGGGACAGAAGTGCTTAACCTCGAGAAATAAGGCACCATCCACGAAAATTATTTTTCAAATTTTTGTGAATGGCGCCTTATTTTTCGAAGAGGTTACTTCTGTTCCCGCCGTTTATTCGGTTTTAGATGGTGCGAAAGGACGAATGTCCCAGACACGTTGAAGTTCCTCTTTTTTGTTGTTGCCAAGCGCTGAATCGCGCAATGATTGACTAAACACACGGTGCTATTTTTTTATGTATAAACGTGCTGTTTTTGTCTTTTATTTTGAAACTGGGACAAGCGCTTCGATACCAACACTGATTTTCAATGCACGATCGACATCTAACATGATCGATCGTTCTAAATGACAGACTTTTTCTTTTAATCTAGATTTATCAATCGTTCTGATTTGTTCAAGTAAAATGACTGAGTCTCTTTCGATCCCTGTTCCGGTCGCTTTGATTCCTATATGTGTGGGCAATTTAGGTTTTGCCATTTTCGCAGTGATTGCTGCTACGATGACCGTTGGACTGAAATGATTACCTAAATTGTTCTGAATCACTAAGACCGGTCTTGTCCCACCTTGTTCTGATCCTACCACCGGAGAAAGATCAGCAAAATAAATATCTCCTCTTTTTACCATACGCCTCTCCTCACTCTTGATATTCTCTAGGTATACGGGGCCCTAGCACACATGCGACTTCGTAATGGATCGTACCCAATTGATCTGCTACATCTTGCATGGTGATTTTAGCCTGTTGATTTTTTCCGATCAACGTAACTTTGGTTCCTACTGGCATTTGATAGGGTAGACGGATCATTAATTGATCCATACATACACGACCAATGATCTCACAATAATTACCCTCTACTAATAATGAGAAACCTTGCATTTTTCGTAACCAACCATCTGCGTAGCCGATTGGTACAGTTCCGATCCATTCTGAAGCTGAAGTCGTATAGGTTTTTCCATATCCTACGCCTTCTCCTGCTGACAACTCTTTCACTTGGATCAACTCAGATACAAGTTCAAGTGCTGGTTGTAGGGGATACACTTCCGCTAACGCGTGACCAGATGGATTCAAGCCATACATTGCTACCCCATAGCGGATCATATTGCCTATAGCTTTTTCGTGCCATAATGCAGTGGCACTATTACTGCTATGGACATATCTTGGTAAAGTGGGTAGGCTTTCGATGATCTCACTGAATTTTTGGTTCTGTTTTTCCCAATAAGTCGTATCTGCTTGATCTGCTGTAGAAAAATGAGTGTAGATCCCTTCCCATTCTAAATTCGGACTATCTTGGATGATTGCGACTGCCTCATTCACTTCTGCACTATTGAGAAAGCCGATTCTTCCCATTCCGGTATCGACTTTCAAATGCAATTTCAATAAATAGTCTAAATGCCGTTCTGCCATATAAGCAGCCGAAGCTTCCAACCATTCTTTTGTTCCCGCAGTAATGGATAGATCGTGGATGACCGCAAGTGTCAATGTGTCGATCGGGACCATATTCAATACAAGAATAGGTTGTGTGAAACCAGCCTCTCTCAGCTCGATTCCCTCATCTAAAGTAGCTACGCAAAAACCAGAAGCGCCACCTTTTTTTGCAGCATCTGCTGTTTCGATTGCTCCATGACCATAACCATCTGCTTTTACAACAGCAAACAATTCTTTCCCATTTAATCGAGCAACTTCATTGGCTACATTTTCTGTAATTGCCTGTTTATGTACAATTGCTTTTGTCGGACGATGCCAAGCAATAACCATTGTTCTTCCTTCTTTCTAGTCTTCTAAAATAATCTGTGCAAAAGCTAACTCATCTGTATGTGTGATGCTGACCCAGACTGCTCCTTCATGTGGAGATTTCGTTACAATTGGTTGTCCTGATTCATTTTTTAAAATTTCGATCTCTTGAAAGGTAACTTTACCGATTCCTGTTCCCCAAGCCTTTGAAAAAGCTTCTTTACATGCATAACGACCGCCTAAAAACTCAACTTGGCGATGAAATGGCAGCAAATGAAACATTTCGATTTCACTTGGTGTCAGTACGCGATCAATAAAGTTTTGCTTTTCTTTAATGATCTTAGCAATCCTCGACAGTTCAACTGCATCAATCCCAATCCCTTTTATCATACACGATTCTCTTTTCAAAAAATTTTAGAACACTCTAATTCTACCAAATTTTAGACAATTTACCACCAATAAGTCTAGAAATAACAAAAATGAAAGTTGTTTCTTAGTGAAAACACCTATCTCCATTTTCTCTAATAAAAAGCCATTGAGAATTGATTGATAAAAATCTCTGATACTTAAAAAACAGCTCCAGTCACTTCGCTTCTTTTTTTACGAACGTTTTTCAAAAAAATAAGTCTTGCAATTCGAAAAACAGCTGATATATAAATCATTTTTCGTCTTGATTGTTTGTAAAACCATTTTATTGGTATTTATTCTAATTTACCATGAATTACGAATAAAAAAAGAAATGATTTTTACTTAATAAACAAAAAAAACAATAATTTGTCGCTATCCTCTTAAAAAATCAAATATTTTATTTTTTTAAATAACATTTTTATTGAAGTTATCTAAATTGATCGTTAAAGTGAGCAATTAAGTTCAATTTATATTTTATACTCTTAGATTTCCTGTTACTAGTAGATTTATGTACGATGATCTCTACTTCTTGATGTAATCAAAAGAGAGGATGTTTGTTTTTTTATTATCTGGGAATTCCAAATAAGCAATACAAAATAATCCCGCAAGGTCCAAAAATTAGGCAAGCTATTTTCGGATCTTACGGGATTATTTGGATGGTCTTTCTAAGTCAACCACCTTACATGGTGATTAGTCGTTGTTCGTACGGATCACGAAACCACGTTTTTTGTCGTTTGTGCGTTTTCCACCATTGTCTTTTTGCTTGTTATGGTTTTTGCTGTAGCTACCGCTACCTTTTGAATTTTTGTTGCCACGGTAGTTGCCGTTGTCACGACGATTTCGGCTACTTCCGCCACCATTTCCGCCACCACGTTTACCATTTTTGTTGTAGCCTTTTTTCTGCATTGGTAATGGACGTTCTGGTGTGATTTTTACTGGTGTCGCATCTGATGGATCTTTGGCTGTTGTTTTCAATAATAAAGCGACTAAATCTTGAGCAGAATATTCTTCCAATAATTTATCTGCAGTTTGCAGATATTTATCTAAGCCATTCTCTTCAAGTTTTTCTTCGATTTGTTCAATAGCAGCGCCTAGTTGTCCTTTGAATGCTTCTTTTTCAGTTGGTGGACGTAAAGTTGTCATACGTTTTTTCGTTAAGTTTTCAATAACATGTAAGTAACCCATTTCGTTTGGTGTAACGAAAGTCACTGACATACCACCTTTACCTGCACGGCCTGTACGACCGATACGGTGAACATAGCTTTCTGGGTCTTGTGGAATATCATAGTTGTATACATGAGTAACTCCTGAGATATCTAAACCACGTGCAGCTACGTCTGTAGCAACTAAAATATCTAAATGACCACTCTTGAATGAACGTAACACGCTCATACGTTTTTGTTGGGAAAGATCGCCATGGATACCTTCTGCACGATAGCCACGAGCTTCTAAGCCACGAGCTAATTCATCTACACGACGTTTTGTACGGCCGAAGACGATCGTTAATTCTGGTGATTGTACATCGAGCAAGCGAGTCATCACATCGAATTTTTCGTATTCTTTTGCACGTACATAGTATTGATCGATCAAATCAGCAGTCATTTCTTTGGTTTTGATTTTCACGTGAGTTGGATCTTTCATGAATTTCACACCGATGTTTTTGATTGCTGGTGGCATTGTTGCTGAGAACAATAGTGTTTGACGTTGATCTGGCACTTTAGAGATAATACTTTCGATATCTTCTAAGAAGCCCATGTTCAACATTTCGTCTGCTTCATCCAATACTAATGTTTCAACAGTTCCAAGTTTCAATGTGTGACGGTTGATATGGTCTAACATACGACCTGGTGTACCAACGACGATATGTGGACGGTCTTTCAATCCACGGATTTGACGACCGATATCGGCGCCACCATAGACAGCTTGGACACGGACACGTTTGTCACGTCCTAAACGATAAAGTTCTTCTTGTGTTTGGATCGCTAATTCACGTGTTGGTGCAATAACCAATCCTTGTAATTCTTGACGATTTGCATCGATTTTCTCTAACATCGGTAAGCCAAACGCAGCAGTTTTACCTGTTCCTGTTTGTGCTTGTCCAATCACATCTTTACCTTGTAAAGCAAGTGGGATCGTTTCTGATTGGATCGGTGTCGCTTCTTCAAATCCTGCACGTTCTACTGATTTTAATAATTCTGGTGATAATTCTAGTTCTTTAAATTTCAAATGAATCCTCCTATATGGTTGTTAACTGAGGATGTAGCTATAGTTTGCTACCCCGTCTTTTGTTCGGTCAAAGTGTCTGTTGCTTTTTTGACAGTGGCCACGCACGTTTCCCATCCATTCTTAGCCCCTGTGGCACCACCGAAAAATCACTTTGCGAAGTTTAGGCATTAGAAAAGCCAAACGGGTCGCGTTCAGCTTTATCATTGTTATGACATCTGGCTTTCGCATTTCATCATCAAGCCAGTCCAATTTCTCTTCATCTTTCGGCAATAGGTTATTCTAGCATAATTTATTGTTTTCTGCAAGTTTACAGTTCTTATTTCATTTCTTGTAGTCGTTCTACCACTTCGATCAAGCCCATACTATTACTACCTTTTAATATAATCGTGTCATCTGGCTGGATTTCAGCAATGACTGCTTCAATCAATTGTTCTTTATTTTCTTCGCTATAATACACCGGCAAATCAGGGTATTTCTGAGACAATGTATCTTTTAATGCCTTCATTTCTTTTCCATACAAAAAGATCATCGAGAAGACGTCTGAAGAAATATGTTCACTCATTGAAGCATGCATGTTGGATGAGTCTGCTCCTAGTTCCAACATATCTGCTAAAACGGCAAGTTTCCGTCCTGTTACTGGAAGATTTGCTACAGTATCCAAAACTAATCCCATGGCTGTAGGATTTGCATTATAAACATCACTTAAGATCGCTGCTCCATTTCCAGCAGTCAGCCATTCTGTGCGGTTTTGTGTCACTGAGACAGTTGCTAGACCTCGTCGGATCTCCGACAGAGATAACTCGAAAAACTGCCCGATCGCATAAGCAATCAGTGCATTCGTTACATTATACTTACCAGGTAAAGGGATCGTGAATGATTCGCCTTCAACGACAAATGTGGTTTGTTGCTTTTCTTCGATGATTTGTTGTGCCGAAATATCGCCTTCTTCGATTCCAAACGTCTTGATTTTCTGAGTCAAAGGAGCAATAAGCGGTTCTAACAATGGTTCATTGTTCGGTATGAGCAATAATCCGTCTGGTAGCAACCCGTCTGCAATCTCCATTTTAGCTTTGGCGATGCCTTCTCGTGACCCAAGATTCTCAATGTGAGCCTCACCGATCATCGTGATCGCTGCAACTTTTGGTTGTGCCAACGACGATAGCTCTGTAATTTCATTGGCATGATCCATTCCCATTTCTAAAACGATTTTTTCAGTATCTTGAGGCATATGCAAGATCGTATAAGGCATACCAATATTATTATTGTAATTCCCTTGTGTTTTATAGGTTTTATATCCTTGTGCTAAGACAGAAGCTGTTAGATCCTTTGTGGTCGTCTTCCCATTACTACCGGTAACAGCCACAACATCCGCCCCAACCTTTTTCAAATAATAGCGCGCCAATTCCTGCATCGCTTTTAAAGGGTCAGAAACTGGTATGATCACGATTCCTTCAGGTGCCTTTTCGGCTTCCCAACTCCAAAAAGAAGCACCTGCCCCATTTGCGATAGCTTGTTCAATAAACTCGTGTCCATCTCTTGCGCCAGCTAAAGGAACGAATAAGTCGCCTTCTTTGATTTTGCGGCTATCAAATTCTACTCCTGTGATTGTTTGGGTTGACTCATGCTGACTGCCAACTGCTTGAGCAATTTCTTGTATTGTTATGTTCATCCATTCTCTGTCCTTTCGTTTTAGACAAGTAGTCCTATAGGAATAGGAACAAAAAAGGTGGGGAAAATCGCCAATACTGATAGCGTCGAACAGTAAATATCTTTCGCTTTCAATCAGTACCAGATGATCATCCACAACCTTTATTTTGATATACACACTACTTCGACACATGCATACTTGTGCTGATTACGTTTCAATTATGCAAAGAAACTTTGTCTTTGATTGTAACGGTTCAAGCCTAATTGGATCAATTCTTCGATCAAGTCACCGTATTTCAAGCCCATATTTTCCCATAGCAATGGGTACATGCTGAATGCTGTAAAGCCAGGCATTGAATTTAATTCATTAAGGAATAATTCGTTTTTATTCGTCAAGAAGAAATCACAACGGCTCAAGCCACTTCCACCTAACATCGTATAAGCTAATTTTGCGTACTCTTGTGCTTTTTGATGGACTTCTTCTGGTACTTCAGCTGGAATCTGCATCTCGATGCGATTATTGATGTACTTCGCTTCATAATCGTAAAATGCCACGTCTTTCACCACTTCACCAGGTAAGGTGGTGCGGACATCTTCATTTCCTAAAACAGCCACTTCGATTTCCCGAGCTTCGATCCCTTGTTCAACGATGGCACGTGAATCGTATTGGTAAGCTGTTGCTAAGGCATTCTGTAATTCTTCTCGATTTTCAGCCTTAGTGATCCCCACGCTTGACCCCATGTTTGCTGGCTTCACGAACATCGGATAAAGCAATGAGCCTTCACATTGGTCAAACACTTTTTTAGGATTTTCTTTCCATTGATTCTTCAAAACTGGAACATAGGGTACTTGCGGCACACCAGCTGCTTGTAAAATATATTTTGTCATGATCTTATCCATGGCACAAGCACTCGTCAATACCCCCGCACCGACATAAGGCATATTCAAGGTTTCCAAGAATCCTTGGATCGTACCATCTTCGCCATTTGGACCATGAAGAACTGGGAAGACGATGGTTCCTTCTTCTTTGATCTCTCCTGGATTGATGACAGTGCCGGTAAATCCTTCTGTCATTTTTCCACTTGGGTCCCACGTCAGGTGTAATTCTTCTTCACTTGTAGGTTTTTCAGTCAACAAGGGGCCTTTGACCCATTGGCCGTCTTTACTAATAAATACGAGCTGTACTTGATAATAAGCATAATAAATAGCATTTAAAACGGAAAACGCTGAAAGAATCGAAACTTCGTGTTCCGCACTGCGTCCACCATATAATAAAGTAATCTTCAAAAGATTTTCCTCCTGTATTCGATATCATTCATTTTTACTTCATATTTTAGCACAAAAACAAAAGATGCAAACAGCTTATTTGAAAAAAGGTGAGGGACATGTCATTTTATTCGTAAAACAGCGGAATAGTTGTCGCTTTTTTTCTTTATCGTTATGATAAGAGAAAGGAGGCATAGTTATGACTAAAACTACTTCTCGAAGTCGCTTGACAGAGATCATCCAAGTATTTATCAAAGAAAATGTTCTGCCTAATCTGATCCAACAAAAAAATCCAGAACAAGTAAAAAAAGCTTTTGAAGAACTTGGCTCAACCTTTATAAAAATTGGACAAATGCTTTCTGTACGTGATGATTTACTCTCTGCTGAGTTTACTAAGACATTCAAAACATTACAAGACAATGTACCAAGTGATCCCTTTGTCACGACGAAAAAAACGATTGAACAGGAATTAGACGCACCCTTAGAAACGATTTTTGATCATTTTAATAAAACACCTTTCG
The DNA here is from genome assembly GCF_002947535.1 of Enterococcus mundtii. Taxonomy (GTDB): domain Bacteria; phylum Bacillota; class Bacilli; order Lactobacillales; family Enterococcaceae; genus Enterococcus_B; species Enterococcus_B mundtii_B. The sequence continues at coordinate 42,230 of NZ_PUAP01000027.1, read as the reverse complement.
CTTCTGCCTCTATGGGCCAAGCGCATCGTGCAACACTAAAAAATGGCGATGCAGTCGTCGTAAAAGTCCAACATCCAAATATTGCGAAGGAAATCATGATGGACTTACAGTTATTTGAACGGGCAATCCCTTTGATCAAATATATTCCTGAAACAAGCGTGATCGATTTGAAAGGCGTGTTACAAGAAGTCAAACGTTCATTGACAAATGAATTGGACTTCTACAAAGAAAGTCAGAATGGCGCACGTTTCTACGATCTAAACAACCATTGGTATGAAATTCGATCTCCTAAAATCTATGAGCCACTTTGCACAAAAAAAGTCATTGTGATGGAAGAAATGCCTGGAAAGAACTTCAACCAATTGATGAATCTTGAAGAAACGGATGAACGGCTTATTGAAGCATATACTAATACACAACTGCAGCAACAAGTGGCAAAACGATTGATCGAACATTTTATGAAGCAAATCTTTGACGATGGCTTTTTTCATGCCGATCCACATCCTGGGAATTTATTGTTCCACCCTTTAAGCGTTGAAGAACTTTCAGAAAATGTAACGACAGACACAAAAGAACACCAAAAACAACTAGGCTCGTTTTCTTTCAAAACGACTGCTACTGTCACAGAACCATTACAGCCATATGCAATCAGTTATATTGATTTCGGTATGATGGGCAGTCTCTCCGCTTCGCTAAGACAAAAGCTGATGGAAATCGTCCTAGCGATTTACACACGAGATATTTACCGTATCGAAAAAGCCGTCATCAACTTATGCCAACAAGAAGGTCCTTTTGATGAAAGTGAATTCCATCAACAACTCGCTAGTTTTTTGACGCAATATTTAGACCTGCCGATCGAAGAAATCGACTTGCAAGAAGTCTTTGCGCAGATCGTCTCGATTTGCCACCAGAACAACTTACAGATCGATCGCGACATCACGTTATTACTTAAAGCGTTTAGTACATTAGAAGGAGTGATTCGTGTCCTTGATCCTGAAGTTTCTTTGATGGAAGTCGCTACGCCCATTGCACAACGTTATTTCTTGGCACATCTCTCTGTCGAAGATACATTGAAACAAGCAGGCTTAGACATATTAGATGGAATCAAAACCGTACCGAAAATCCCACAGCAAGTCTATCATCTCCTAGAAACTTGGCGTTCTGGACAAGGGAAAATCAATTTGGAGCTAAAAAAACAAGACCAATTGATGAGCCGGATCGAAAGTATGGTGAACCGCTTAGTATTTGGTGTGATACTCGCTGCGTTGATCGTCGGTTCTTCGCTGCTCGTCCAAGCTGCACCAGATGATCAAATCAATTTTATTACACTATTAGGTATATTCACGTATACGATCGCAGCTGTGGTCATTCTCTTTTTAGCTATTGATACATTGATCAAATATTATAAAAAAAGACGAAAATAAACGAAAACATCCCAAAATATGAAACTATTTTCGGATGTTCTCGTTTATTTTTTAGTTGTGTACTTTTGACACAACCTCATTGCTTGATGATTAGAGTTAAGGATACGTACTATTCCTGTTTTTTAGTCTGCAACCTTTTGCTCACTATCTATTTTAAAATTTTAGCTTTTTTGTTTGATTATTTCATTTTTCGTTCATCTGGTACGATTCTTTGTGAGAGCAACCACTTATGGAAGAACCATTCAGCGATCCCGATCAATAACGCAGGTACTAAAACCTTCATCCAAATATCCGTCATATCGTTCATAAAATAAAGATATAACCATAGAATGGCTGCAGCTGAACCAGCATCTGCAATTGTAGCCGCGATATTTCCTACTTTTCGTAAAATCAACAAATCACCTAATACATAGATCATGACAACAATGATCACTCCGACAATCGTCGAATCCATAAAACTAACACCATACAGTCCCGTTAAAACGATCCACAAAATTGCCCAAATCATGATTGCTTTTACCACCAACGCCTTCACATGTTTCATTTTCTGCACTCCCTTCTTTTTGGTTAAAAATATATGATTATATAATTAAATAATCTTCATAATTATATCCTTTGTTATAGAATCAATCAAAGATATCGTACTTATTCTAGCAATAAAAAAGATGAACACCGCTTCTGTTTAGTTAGAAACAATGTTCACCTATTTTATAATCTATTCAAATTTCTTTAAGCGCTCGGATCAATGCTTCTTTGAACCGTTGGTGATCTTCTTGAGTGAAAGGCTTTGGCCCTTTCGTGCGAATACCCGCTTTTCTCAACTTGCTGCTCTGGTAACGTTGTTCCAATAATCCATCAATGTTCGTGGTGTCAAACTCTTTCCCCGATTGATGAAATACCCGAACCCCTTTAGGTAAGACCAACGAAGCTAAGCCATAATCTTGAGTGATCAAAAAATCACCTTTTTTGATCAGTCCCACGATTTTATAATCTGCACTGTCTGCCCCTTTATCGACATAAACAAACTGTACATAGCTTGGATACTCTTTATTGGTATAGTGATCGACACTCGTCACGATCATTACCTCTAATTGAAAGGATGCCGCAATTTCGATCACGTCATTTTTCACTGGAGAGCCGTCACCATCAATGAATATTTTTCGCATGTTCTTTCCTCCATAAAAGATAGACAGCGATGACTCCAAGGATCAATACACTGACATTTATCCATTTTACGTAAACTAACAATTGGATCATCGCGTTTGGTACGCTCAGGCTACCAGTCAGTTGGAGCAATACACTCACAGGTTTGTCCAACCATTGTGCCATCACCAACATCAATGACATCAATAAGAATTGATGGGTCACACTTCCTTTGTTTTGCGTCGTAAACTTCTTGATCACGCGATTATCCATCGGTATTTCTGCGTCGATCTCATAATACGTACGATTTAACCAACTGCCTACTATCGCATGCCAAAAACTTAATAAGAATAAGCCAACCACAAAACCGATTTGTGGAAGCAACAGTACCATCAATGAACTAACTAATCCGGCTAGTTGAATGAGGACTGGTTCGATCGTCGGAATCTGGATCACTTGATTGCCAATGATTTTGGCTAACACCATCCCTGCAATATAAGGTAAATACATATACACGCCCAAATAGTCGAAACCATAGATACGACCGATATAGAGTGTCCCGAATAAAAAAAGGAAATTGCCTAACATCCCATTCAGAAAAGTAAAACTATTCAACCAAGTAGGTAATTTCCAATGCTTTCTCGCTCTCCCAAGATAAAAAGCCGCAAATAGAAACAACAACATAAAACCGTAGATTGCTACATCAAATAACGCAGGAGCAATCAACAACCGAGCATTCCTCAAAAGAAATAACAAAACGAAAAAGCCGATAAATAAAAGCAGCTCTTTTGTAACTACCACGTTCGATTTCATCTCTTTGAAATCTAATTCGTAGCGCGGATAATGACTGACCGTATGGTATGCCATAATGTAGAACAATGTATATAAAGCTAACGTCATGACGACTTGTGTCGACTCAGGCAGCTCGATCACCCGAAACAAAAGAAGCAACAACAAAATCGCAAACGGGAACTTATTTGCTGATATGTTCGTGAATCCTTGTTGTTTCTCATGATAATTCACCGTGATATTTGTGGGGATCAACCAAGCCGCACTTAGACCTAAAAGTACACTTGATAGATAATACAACGGAAAATAGAGGGCACCAAAAATCCCCACCAACGAACCTGCACCACCCATCAATAAAGAAATCATCAATAAGGTATAACTATCTAGACCAAAGCGAATACTACTCACTAAAAACAGGCCGGTCATCCGAAAGGTATAGAACAACGTGAAGGGTAAAATCGATAACCATTGGTTCCCATCACTCAAACTTAAAAATAAAAGATACGGTACCAAGATGACCGTATTACTCAAAATAAAAGGCGTCGTCTGGGTAAAATTCCGCCCAAATTGTTTGATTTTATCAATCATATAAAAACTCCTTACGTATTAAACATGAGTTACTTGTCATGTCAACACAGCATCTCTATAGACATACACACATGCCTGTGGGTACAAAACTGATTATACCATAGGAGCAAAGCAGCCAACACCCTATAGAGGTTGTGAAAGAAGCACCTAGATACGCACCCATCTAAAGACAAAAAAACAGGAACTCCACAAAATTTGACTAGCAAATTTGGGAATTCCTGCTTTTTTTGAGCGTTGAACATTTCTGTTCGCCACTCACTGGTGCCTGAAAGATTCAGACAGACAAGTCCTTCTCCACAAAAGTCTTGTCCAGCACGCCTACATCCGGTAGGTGATCCGTGGATCATGTGCCGCCAAAATCAATTAGACCTCTAACGTTCAGAGATCTTCTCGACCCGTCGCATAACGTATACTTTAACACAAGCAACCATTTTATGCGAGTCTTTTTTTCATTTTATAATCAACCATTTGAAATCCTTCGCCGATGTCAGTGATCAATTCTTCCTCAATGACAAATCCCTGATGTTGATAGACTGCGATAGCTTGTTGATTTCCTTGATTGACGCGCAAGAAAATTTCCTGTGCTCCTGTTTCTTTGGCTAATTGTTCGTACCAACGAAACACTTCAGAGGTCAAACCTTTTCCTCGCACTTCCTGAAGAATATAGAGTTTACTTAAATAGATCGAAGAACCCATCTTTTCATAAGCAGTATAGCCAACCGTCCGCCCATCTAGCTTCAACAAGAAGTAGTTGACTCCTGTTGCACATTCTTTTTCGATCTGTTCTTTTGATTGATATGTCTCCAACATATAAGCGACTTGCTTTTGACCGATGATTGGCGTAAAGGCTTCAGGCCATACTTCATGGATAACTGCCACGAGTTCATCGAGTTCTTTCTCAGTTACTGTTACTTTCTCTAACATTTATTCTCCCCCGTTCAATGAACTAAAAATGCCCTTGTGCCTGTTGGAATAAAAACAACATGATCATACTATATACAGCGACAGACCAAGGTTTTAAAAGAATAACGATTTGCATGTATTCTCTAAATGAAAGCTTCGTCAACCCAGCGACGAGACAAATCAAATCATCTGGCGCAAAAGGCAAAAGTAAGGTAACGATCAATACCTTTTTGATATTATTTGTTTTTTCAATGACTAGCTGTTCAAATTTTTGGAATTTTTTTGGTGATAGGATGAAACGGACAAAACTCGTGCCATAATAACGCACAAATAAAAAGCCGATTGCTTCACCAATAATCAAGCCAATACAACTATACAGCAACCCAAAGACATTTCCAAACATCAACATCCCCGCAACAGAAGAAATCCCTCCTGGCAGAATCGGAATGATCACTTGGATGATTTGGATAAGAATAAATAAAATGACCGCATAACTTCCAAACTGTTGCATGAATTGTTGCAAAGAATCTGCCGATTGAAAGATGCCATGTCGATACCCATGCATGATCAATATGAAAAAAATACTTAACCCAAGGAGTGGTGCAAATTGGATGGTTCTATGTACCCATGTTTTTTTCTCAGCCATACGTTTCTCCTACACTTTTCATTTTTCTATGTTTCATAAAAGAACAGTCAAAGGCAAGTACAAGATAGCCATACTCAGCTCCAAGAAATAAATCGTAAGCTTGGAACATCGGTCATCTTATGCCCATCCCAAATAAATGGTGAGAAGTAGCTCCTTCAGAAATAAGCGTGAAATCCCAAAAATTTGAAGAACAATTTTCGGTGTTTCACGCTTATTTCTCGAAGTTGAGCACTTCTGTTACAGTCCTATCACCTGTTCTTATCTTTTTACTGGTGATTCAAAAAACTAGCTACTTTTGTTGTGATCAAGTCGATGGCTACGTGATTTTCGCCACCTTCTGGAACAATGATATCAGCGTAACGCTTCGTTGGTTCAATAAACTGATGATACATCGGCTTAACGACGGTTAAATATTGTTCGATCACAGAATCCAAGGTACGGCCGCGCTCTTCCATGTCACGTTTGATGCGCCGAATGATCCGAATGTCATCGTCTGTATCTACATAGATCTTGATATCCATCAAATCACGTAAACGCTCGTCTTCTAAAATCAAGATACCTTCCAAAATAATCACTTCTTTTGGTTCTTGGATGATCGTTGCTTGACTTCTCGTATGGGCAACATAATCATAGACTGGTTTTTCAATGGCTTCATAGTTCAGTAGTTTTTCAACGTGCTGGATCAGCAGTTCATTATCAAAGGCAAAAGGATGATCGTAGTTTGTATTCAAACGTTCTTCAAAGCTAAGATGACTTTGATCTTTATAATAAGAATCTTGTTCAAGCATCATGATGGAGTGGTCTGGAAAGTGACTAAAAATCCCTCGGCTGACGCTTGTCTTTCCGCTTCCCGATCCGCCCGTCACACCAATGATAATTGGCTTGCTTTTTGTCATTGACTAAAACCTCTTTCATATCCGTTTTTTCATTCTAATCTATTATAGCGAAAAAAAAGGAAAATGCACTATTTTTCTGAAAATTAATGAGGTGAGATTTCCAAGATAGAGTAAAGCTCTTCTAAAGAATCAACACGGTACGTAGGTTGGATCTCTGGCATTTCAGGTAATCTATTTTTATTGAACCAGATCGTATCGATTCCTGCTTCATTCCCGCCTTTGATATCGGAAGTCAATGAGTCACCGATAATCACCGTTCGCTCTTTATCCAACTCAGGAATGTTTGCAAATACGTGATCAAAGAAAGCCTTCATAGGCTTTTGTGCGCCAATCGCTTCTGAGACAAAAATTTCTCGAAAATAATGGATCATCCGAGCATCTGTTAATCGTTGATGTTGGGTTTGAGAAACTCCATTCGTCACTATATAAAGTTCAGCTTCACTTGACACTGCTTCCAGTAATTCATGACTTCCAGGAATCCAATGATGGCCCTGATTCAAATAATGTCGATAACGTTGATCCATTGCTTGGCTATCTACAGTCTTGCCGAACTGTTGGAACAACAGACCAAAGCGGTTGCCTGTCACTTCATCTCTTGTCATCTGCCCCTTTTCAAATTCTCGCCATAAATGATGATTCAATGCTTTATAACTTGTTCTGATTTCTGGTGTCAGTTCAATGCCTTGTTCCGCAAACAGTTGGTGCAAGGCTTCTGCTTCTGTTTGTTGAAAATCTAACAACGTATCATCTACGTCAAATAATAATGTATGATATTTCATCTGATTCTCCTATTTCTTCTATATTTAATGTTTAGTTTATTTGCATTTTCGTGGGTTGTTAGGTTGTTATTCATAAAACAAAGAAACAAGTGCTTAGAATCGTCGTCTGTACACTTGCTTATTTGATCGCACTAAATCATTTTAGAAAGTCCAACAATATCTTCTTCTGAGAAGTGCCCAATGACTCTGTAAGGGTTGAAGTTACTCTTCAGTTCAAATCGGTTTCCTGTATCGACCCAAGATTTCCTCTTTAATCCTGCAGAATCTAAGTCTTTTATTTCGTAATATCGCTTTTTGATTGTCTCTGATTTATTCTCGTATTTACTTGTAATAGGAAGAATCAAGAATGCTTCTCTGCTTCGGAGACGGATAGCAATAGCAGAACGAGTCTCCCCTCCACTGCCATCGTTAAAAGGAATATAGATTAAGAACACGTCGTGACTATTCATCTAAGTCTCTCATCCATGACACTAAATCTTCGTGATCACCGCTATCTTCTGGCGCATTAGTTTCAACAGACGCTTCCGCAACTCTCATTAACTGCAGTTCAGCCTTCTCTTTGCTTGTTAAAGATAAATCAAATGGAATTTCTCCTCTAGCTGCTACCCTTTTATATAAAGCAGTGATGACGATTGATGGATTTACTCCTAATGAATCTAAAATGCTTTCAACATCAGTAGCTAAATTCTTATTGATATTCACTTGAACTTTCTTATTTTCGTTGATTTTGTCTTTTCCTTCGATTCCAGACATAGAATATCACCTCTTACTCCTAATAGGAGTATATTAAAAATTCATCGAATGAAATACTCAATTCACTTTTATTATTTAAAATATTTTTTTAGTTTTTTTAGTTCATCTAACGTCAATGAACGATATGAACCTTCAGCTAAATGTGGATCTAACTGTAATGGACCCATGCTGATACGGTGTAACGCAGTCACTTTTTTTCCACAAGCCAAAAACATTTTTTTCACTTGATGGAATTTTCCTTCTTGGATCGTCAGGCGTACGATACTTTGACCTTGTTGGATGTCCAAGACTTCTAGATGGGCTGGCAAGCACTGATAGCCACTATCAAAGATGATCCCTTTTTCAAAAGCGAATCGATCGGCTTCTGTCACTTGTTCATTGACAACTGCTACGTATGTTTTCTTCACTTTCTTCTCAGGCAGTAACATTTCATAGCCTAATTGTCCATTTGAAGTGATTAGCGATAACCCTGTTGTATCACGATCTAATCGCCCCACTGGATACAAAGGCTGTGTGCGGTCGGCTGAAGCCAACAAATCGATAACAGTCGTTTTGTGAATGTCTGTCACCGCTGTTACTGCTCTTTTCGGTTTATTCAGCATAAAGTATACTTCATTTGTATGTAGCTTTACGCCATCCACTTCGATACAATGGAGCAAACTATCCACATTACGATTCTGTTTCTGTTCCACTTTACCATCGATACGAACGAGTTTCATCGCAAAAAGTCGTTTCATCTCTTTACGTGATGTATCTAATTCTTTTTCTATTAATTTATCTAACCGCATAACTGCTTCCTTTCCTAGCTACATACGCATTATAACCTTAAACTTACACCTTGCAAAATGGAAACGTTAAGTTGTTTCCTTGACTTACTTGGAAATTCGCGTTACGGTTAAAGAGTAAAGTGAATTGGATTTCTCATACACAGCGTAATGACCTGGTGGAGAAAAGTTGAATCCTGACTTTTTAAGGGCAGATGCGCGCATCTGTCTTTTTGCGTTTTTTTCGCGCTACCTGATAATGTGCAAGAGACCATGTGACATTCACTTAAATAAAATCTGTCTGACACCAAAGCAGATAGTCACATTTTAAGGAGGAATTTTGGTTATGTCAGTATCATTAGAAGTAAGTAAAAGAGAAGTACGTCCCCGTTCATTGAGAAACAAATTGCGTCATGAAGGAAAAGTTCCTGCAATCGTTTATGGCTACAATGTAGAAAGCACACCCATTTCATTTGATAGTGCGACATTTAGCAAAGTATTGCGTGAAAATGCCGCAAACACAGTTATCACAATGAATATTGAAGGAAAAAAAGTCAACACACTTGTTCATAAAGTCCAATCAAACACATTTACCAACCAGTTAGAACACGTGGAGTTCCTATCTGTTAATATGACAGAAGAAACAGAAGTCGAAACAGAAGTTGTCCTTGTCGGCGAATCTACTGGTGTGAAATCTGGTGGTGTATTGGCTCAAAACCTATATACTGTGATTGTTTCTGCTACGCCAGATCAATTACCAGAAAACATCGAAGTGGATATCACTGATTTAGCATTAGGTGATTCGATCACTGTAGCGGATCTACCGAAAAATGACGCATACACGATCATTACTGATGGAGAAGAACAAATCGCCGCAGTTGTTGCACCAACAGAAGAAGAAGAATCAACTGGTGAAGCAGCAGAACCAGAAGTGATTGGTTCAACTGAAGAATAAACGTCTTTTGATCAACGAAGCAGTGACTTGTGTCATTGCTTCGTTTTTTTTATTTCTCTCTAAAAAAAGGTTTTTACAAGAATGGTATATTCCTATTTGTTGCCCTTGATTCGTATTTTTTTATTTTTCCATAAGGTTAAAAACCCTTATGGAATAAGGTTTTCGCATGACCACTTAAAAAATTCTTATACTTTGAAAAAAAGTATGCAAATATTGTTGCATTTTGTATAAATGTTTATTAGAATGAACCAACGTTAAAAAAGTATAACTCGTTTATCCTGATAATAATATGTTGTTCTCGTCATTTCGGTTTTTTAGACAAAGGAGGCTAAGCCGATGTTTGAAAGTTTTGATAATAGCCGTAATCGATACGCATCACTAGGTGTGGTATCAAGTTTACCAGATGAACTGATCGATAGTATCTGGTTCGTTATTGATTTAGACCTTAAGGGTGTTATTCCGTTAGATAATATTTTAGCTTTTGATTTAATCAACAATCATGGGAAAGTAACCTTGCATTTTTCTCAAGCAGGCAGTACCGTCGAGATGGGGATCGATTTACCATTCCCTTATTCTCCACAGTATCCGGCGCAAGTATTTGCCTATGATGATGGGACCAGAGAAACCATTCTTCTCCCAAGTGAAATTAAACAATACTAAACAAACCCTTTGTTTTGCACGATAGCCAAGTAAGTTGACTCTTTGATTTTCATCGCAGACTCACTTCTTGGCTACTTTTATGATGACCTTCTCTGAAAACTTTCAGAAAACATAAAGCATTTTAGCTATTTATTTATCATCAGATTCTAATTGGTATTCCAAGGGTAAACACTATATACTACTAACTAAATTTTAAAAGAAATAAGGAGTTTACAAGATGCGCGATTTAACAAAAGGAAGCCCAGCCAAACTGATTTTGCTATTTACTGTCCCTTTATTGATAGGGAATGTTTTTCAGCAGTTCTACAACATGGTAGATATGATCATCGTTGGGCAGACATTAGGGAAAAACTCACTAGCAGCTGTAGGAGCTACCGGTGGATTAACTTTCTTGATTATTGGTTTTGCTCAAGGACTAACTGCTGGTTTAGCCATTATTACAGCACAACGATATGGTGCAAAAGACTTCCGCGGTTTGAAAAAAAGTTTTGCTACAAGTGTCATGATTAGTGTAATTGTTACTGTGATTTTAACTGTCCTTAGCTTAGTATTTATTCGTCCGATGCTCCAGTTGATGCAAACACCTGCAGATATCATTGATGAAGCACAAACATTCATCGTGATCATCCTATGGGGAATCTTTGCTGCCGTCAGCTTCAATTTATTGTCAAATGTTATTCGCGCACTTGGTGATAGTCGAACACCTTTACTCTTTTTGATCGTTGCGGTAATTATCAACGTTGTCTTGGATTTGATCTTTATTATCAACTTCGGTATGGGAGTAGAGGGCGCAGCTATTGCAACAGTGATTGCGCAAATTGCTTCTAGTCTATTATGCATCGTCTATATCAAGAAAAAGATCCCGATGCTTCAATTACGTAAAAAAGATTTTTCGTTCGATAAACAAGAAATCCGTATGCATTTGAATGTTGCTTTACCCATGGCTTTTCAATCTTCAATCATTGCGATTGGTGCAATCGTCTTGCAATCTGCATTGAACAGCTTAGGTACAGATGTCGTAGCTGCCCAAGCAGCAGCTGGTCGAATCGATCAATTTGCTGTTCAACCTATGATGTCCTTTGGGATTGCGATGGCGACTTTTGCGGCACAAAACTATGGGGCGAAACAATATGGCCGTATCTTAAAAGGCGTTCGTCAAACATTAGTGATGAGTATCGGCTTTAGTTTCTTAGCCGGAGCAATTGTCATTTTCCTTGGCCGACCATTGGTGAGCTTGTTTGTCAGCCCAAATGAAACTGTCGTTTTTGATTTGGCACAAACGTATTTCAACATCAACGGCTCACTTTACTGGATCTTAGCCATCCTATTTATCTTACGTTACACTTTACAAGGACTTGGTCAAAGTAAAGTGCCGACGATTGCAGGGATGATGGAACTGATCATGCGTTCTTTTGCCGCAATTATTCTGACTGGAATCTGGGGCTATCCAGGAGCCGCTCTCGCTTCACCACTTGCTTGGGCTGGTTCTGTAGTCGTCTTGCTCTACTCTTATATCCGCGCTGTGAAACATTTGAAACAGCTAGATGCCGAACAACAGCAATTTTCAATTGAAGATGCTGAAATCAGTTATTAGATTCAAAAAAAGTGTTCCTCCTATATTATGGGAAGAACACTTTTTTTTATGGATTCGTTGGTAAAATCACCAAGCTGAAATAGTCGATATGTGCATGATCATATTCCAAAACTGTAAATTGGAATTGTCCAATCGTGATCACTGTACCTGGTTCGATCTCTTTTTGATAGCTCGACATAAAACCAGCGAGAGTGATGAAATTCGTTTCTTCAAATTCTGGCACATCCTCATTGAAGTAGCGCTCAAAATCATCAAGTGTCAATTTACCTGAAACAATATAGCTGCCATCTGCTTGTTTCGCAATCAACGCTTGGTCCACATCTGTTTCATCTCGAATCTCACCGACGATTTCTTCTAAAATATCTTCGATTGTGACAAGTCCACTTGTCCCACCATACTCATCCTTTAAGATCGCTATATGTTTTCCTTTTCTTCGCATGATCGTCAATAGTTTTTTGATGGGGATGGTTTCTGCGGTCACGATTGGTTCTTCAATCAGAGACTCCACCGTTATCTGATCATCTTCTAAAGATTGTTTGATCAACGAAGGTAATGTAACGTATCCTAACACATTATCTTTGGATTCCAGTATGACAGGATATCTCGTATGCCCACGTTCAATCGATTCCTTGATGGCTTGTTTGACTGTATCTGACGCATCAAATACTTGCATCGATGTCCGATCTACTTGAATGTCTTTTGCCAGCGTGTCATCAAACTCGAAGACATTTTCTAAATACTGGTATTCATCCTTTGTCAACTCACCTTGCTGGTAAGAATTGAGGGCAACTAAAGTCAATTCTTCTTGCGAGAGTGTTTCTTCACCTTCTGATACTAGTTTCACGCCTAGCAATTTACCTAAGCTTGCTGCCGAATGATTCAACACCCAGATGAAAGGAAACATCGCCAGATAAAAATAATGCAAGGGTCTGACTACGAATAACACCACTTGTTCCGTATTGACGATACTATAACTTTTCGGCAAAAGTTCCCCCACCACAACGTCGACATACGTCACCAGAATGAACCCTATTGCGACAGAGATCGTTGCACTTATTCCCCGTCCGATTGGGAGCTGACCGATCCAAGGTTCCAACAATGCTGCCACAGAACCTTCGCCAACCCAACCAATGATCAAGCCTGTCAATGTGATACCCAACTGACTTGCAGATAAATAATCGTCTAAATGGTGGGTCACATGTAACGCTAGTTTGGCGTTCTTCACGTCGTCTTTTTCCAATTGCTCTAAACGGGAACGTCTGATTTTTACCAAAGCAAATTCACTCGCAACAAAAAAAGCAGTGATTGCTATCATCAAAAATAATATGACAAAATTTAATACCATTTGTTTCGCCTCACTTTTCCATTTCAATTGTACAACTTTTCATAAAAAGAGTATAACTAGGAGGCTTTTGATTTCTGCTTCTCCCACTAGATCACTTTAAATAATGGGAGGATTTATTCACTTGTATCACTAGCATTCAACAGCTATTCAATAACAAGAAAATTTATAAATTAAGGTTTAAAATCTGCGCATGTGCTATGCTATTACGTGACAGTACAGTTTAATGACGGTGGCTATCCTTCGAAAGCGAGGTGGTGCGTATGCACATACTTTCTAAATCTTACGAAAGGAGACGCCTTTTGTCGGCACTCGATACAGTCCAATTGATGCTCAGCTTTGGTATGTTTACCATCGCTCTGGTCACATTGGTTGTAGCATTGCTCAGCGACGACAAAAAGAAATAACCGTCCTCGGCCTAGGACGGTTATTTTTATAACAATTAACTAAACCTATGCCGCTGTTTTTTAAACAACGCTGTCAAAGGGGAGTTGTTGACGCAACTCCTCTTTTCGTATGTAGTATAGCATACTATCGACAAGCTTGCTAGATTAAGTTCTAGGGAAGATCCTCTGTCAGTTGGGCATTCAGTTTAAATTGATGCTCAGCTTTGGTATGTTTACCATTGCCTTGATCACGTTGGTTGTAGCATTGCTTAACGAAAAAAGAAATAGCCGTCACTTTAACAGGAGACTAGCTATTTCTTTTTAGAGATATTTAGATTTATACCACTGTTCTTTAAACAGCGCTGTCAAAGGGGAGTTGTTATCGCAACTCCTCTTTCCAGTTTTAGTATAGCATAAACTAATTCTTTATCTACTTATTTTTTCGTTCTTTCAACCACGTTTTTCTTGTTCCACCAATCAGCAAAGGTACTGTTTCATGTTTGACTTCACTGTATTCTAAACCAAACCATGTTTCTGGCGTCGTAGCGATTTTCTTGATTGCAAGTTTGGCTTGCATGATTTGTCGTTCCCATTTTCCAAGAGTTGTTACATTGGAAACTACTTCGTCGATCAAGATGAATTGGAAATCGCCGACTTCTCTTCCTGGAGTCAATGAATACGTTTGTGGTTGTTTTGGTAGACGTCCTTGTTTCATTAAATCATGGATGATTTGTCGAACGTAGACATTGATTTCTTGTTGTACGCGGAATCCTAAGAACAGGTTCACTTGAACAACGAAATCGGTTCCCATCATATCCACTTGATATTCTTTCGTATAGGGTTCATCGGTTACTTCTACGTGTACAAACCAATAGGCCTTCGCCCGCTTTGGTCGTTTATCTAAAATGGAATACACGAACTGACGACCGACCTTCCCATCTGCCATATCCGGCACTAAGAAAACCACATTCGTTTGATACATTGGTAAGGTCTTGTCCTCTTTCAATGCTTGAAGTTGTGGAATATATTCTTTTAACGCCACTTCTTCTGCGACCGATTCACGAATGATATTTCCTTGTTCCCAAACAAACATGACCGCTAAAATAACTAAAGCAATCAACACAGCGACAAAACCGCCATGGAAGAACTTCACGATACTTGAAATAAAGAAGACGACTTCGATTGCCCCAAAGAAAAAGGTAATTGTATGAGCCAGCCACTTCGGATAGCCAGTTTGAAGCAAATAGAAATAAAGTAAAGCAGTCGTCATCAACATCGTTACGGTAATGGACAGCCCATACGCAGCTTCCATATGGTGTGAGGTTCTAAAGGTAACGACAACCAGTGAACAAGCAATCCATAGAATCAAATTCACTGCCGGAATATACATCTGTCCGATACTGCTTCCAGGATACATGATTTTCAACCGAGGCAATAATTTCAATTTGATTGCTTCTGAAACTAGAGTAAATGATCCAGTAATTAGCGCTTGCGAAGCGATAACGGCCGCAATCGTTGCAAATATGACCCCAATAACGGTAAAACTAGCCGGCATCATTTTGAAAAATGGATTCAAGTTTTCAATCGCTTGTGTTTCTGGATTTTGATAGACATTCAACAACCATGCTGCCTGCCCAAAATAATTCAATACCAAACATACTTTGACATATGGCCAACTTAAACGGATATTTCGTTTTCCGACATGTCCTAAGTCAGAATAAAGCGCCTCTGCCCCAGTAGTAGCTAAAAAGATATTCCCTAGAATAAATAGCCCTAGCTTATTATCAGGACTAAATAGCAACTGGATCGCATAATAAGGATTCAAGGCACGGATCACTGTCCAGTCTTGACTGAAATTAAACAAGCCCATGCCACCTAAAAAGGTGAACCATAAAAACATAATCGGTCCAAATGCTTTACCGACGACTTCTGTACCGAACCGTTGGACCATGAACAAAACAAAAATAATAACTAAAGTAATGATGACAATGATATTCTGGTCATTGCCGAAACGGTCAAAGAATTGTGGAATCCCACGTAATCCTTCAATAGCAGTCGTAACCGTTACTGCTGGAGTAAGTACCCCATCTGCTAATAATGCTGCGCCACCGATCATTGCAGGTATGATCAAATATTTACCGCCTTTTCTAACCAAAGTATATAAAGAAAAGATCCCACCTTCTCCATGGTTATCTGCATTTAATGCAATCACGACATATTTGATCGTCGTTAATAATGTCAAAGTCCAAAAAATCAAGGAGACTGCTCCGATAACAAAATCTGGGTTGATCCCCCGCAAGCCGCCATTATCCTCTACAATAGCTTTCATTACATAAAGCGGACTGGTACCGATATCTCCATAAACAACCCCCATGGCGACTAATAACCCAGCCATCGAGATTTTTTTTGTGTTATGCTTTGTTGTCACTGTTCCCCCTCATTTCTCCAATCCTATGATTGACCTAAATTCCACCTAATTATCCAAGTATTCAACGTCGGTGTCAATAAATCAGCTAAAAATAACCGATTCATCGACGTCTTCTTAAATAATCGGCTGTAAAGGAGTAAAGAGCCAAACAAACGAGTGCCCCGATCAATGATGGGATAAGATAAAAGCCACTGATCGACGGACCTAGATCACCTAACACAAATTCACCTAGCCAACTACCAAAGAAACCAATGATAATATTTCCAGTTACGCCCCCTGGAACATCTTCATTAAGAACAGCTCCAGCAACGAATCCTAATACGCCACCTACAATCAGTGAGAATAAAAAATGGATCATTTCCATTCCTCCTTTTGCACTTTAAATAACTAAGTGTTTTTTAAGAAAATATAAATTGACCCTTTATGCCTTTTACTTTAACGATTTTAAAAAATAAGCGTACTACTTTTGAAAATATAAAATTATTTTCGTAGTAGTACGCTTATTAAAAAACTTTTATCTTAAAACAGTGGAATTACTTCTTTTCCTCTTCGTTCAACATTGCTTTTCTTGAAAGATTCACACGACCTTGTTTGTCGATCTCTGTCACTTTCACCAACACTTCATCGCCTAACTTCACAACGTCTTCTACATTGTTCACACGTTCATTCGCTAATTGAGAAATGTGGACTAAACCGTCTTTTCCTTTGATCAAGTTGATAAATGCACCGAATTTTTCGATACGTACAACTTTACCAAGGTAGACTTCGCCAACTTTGACTTCTTTTGTCAAGTCTTCAATGATCTTGATCGCTTTTTGGATCATTTCTTTGTCAGAAGAAGCAATACTTACTTTACCGTCTTGATCGATGTCGATCTTCACGCCTGTTTCATCAATGATTCCATTGATCGTATCGCCACCTTTACCGATGACATCTTTGATTTTCGCAGGATCGATTTGGATCATTTCGATTTTCGGTGCATATTGGCTAAGCTCTTCACGTGGTGTCGCAATCGTTGAAGTCAATTCTTCTAGGATTTCCATACGTGCTTGTTTTGCTTGTGCCAATGCTTCTTTTAAGATTTGTTCTGTGATACCTTGGATCTTGATATCCATTTGTAGCGCTGTGATTCCATCTTTTGTTCCGGCAACTTTGAAGTCCATGTCGCCTAAATGGTCTTCTAGACCTTGGATGTCTGTTAAAATCGTGTAGTTTTCACCATCAGATACTAATCCCATAGCAATACCAGCAACAGGGGCTTTGATTGGCACACCTGCATCCATCAATGCTAATGTCCCTGCACAAATACTTGCTTGAGAAGATGAACCATTTGATTCAAGTACTTCTGCCACTAGACGGATCGTGTAAGGAAACTCTTCTTCTGAAGGGATCACTTGTGCTAATGCACGTTCACCTAATGCACCATGACCGATTTCACGACGACCTGGTGATCCGGCGCGACCAGTTGAACCCACAGAAAATTGTGGGAAATTGTAATGGTGGATGAATCGTTTGCTGACTTCTACACCTAAGCCATCAATGATTTGGTGTTCTCCTAAAGGTGCCAATGTACATGATGATAGTGCTTGTGTTTGTCCACGAGTAAATAATCCAGAACCATGAACACGTGGCAACAAGCCAACTTCTGATGCTAAAGGACGGATCTCATCTAATTTACGACCATCAGGACGGATTTTGTCAATCGTGATCAATTCACGAACGACATCTTTTTCAAGATCTTCCGTAATTTGTTTCACTTCTTTTAGTAATTGCGCTTCGTCTTCATGACCGGCAAATTTCTCTGCATAAGCTTCGCGAATATCGATTTTCACTTGGTCGATATTATCTTCACGAGCTAATTTTTCTTCTGTCATGACCGCTTCTTTCATCGTGCCATACGATGCATCAAAAATTTCTTTTTTCAAGTCAGCATCGACTTGTAATAAAGAAACTTCCATTTTTTCTTTGCCGACAGCTTGAACGATTTCTTCTTGGAATGCGACTAATTCTTTGATTGCGTCAAATCCAAATAACAATGCGCCCAACATATCTTCTTCAGAAACTTCTTTTGCGCCACTTTCAACCATGTTGATTGCTTGTTTTGTACCAGCAACGCTTAATTCGATATCGGTAGTCTCTGCTTGTTCAACTGTTGGATTCAAGACGTATTCGCCATTCACACGACCCACTTCAACACCTGCGATCGGTCCATCAAATGGGATATCTGAAATCGATAAAGCTAATGAAGAACCTAACATTGCTGCCATTGCTGGAGAACAATCTGTTTCCACACTCATCACGATATTTGTGACTTGGACTTCATTACGGAAACCTTCCGCAAACATTGGACGAATCGGGCGATCGATCAAACGAGCAGTTAAGGTTGCTTCCGTACTTGGACGACCTTCACGTTTGATAAATCCTCCTGGGATCTTACCAGCTGCATACATTTTTTCTTCATAATTGATCGTCAATGGGAAGAAATCTGTATCTTTTGCTTCTTTTGAAGCGACTGCCGCACTTAATACGACCGTATCACCATAACGAACTAATACTGCTCCGTTTGCTTGTTTGGCTAATTGGCCAACTTCGATCTCTAAGGGACGTCCGCCCCATGTCGTTTTAAAAACTTGTTTTTCTGACATAAATACTCCTTTTCCTTCTCGTGAACGCTAGACGCTACTAAACAAATGAAAACCGCGAAAGCGTACTTTTGCACCTTTCATTTGGTTAGTAGGAGTCCATCGAGCTGATTCACAGAAATGTTTGATAGTTTAAAGTAAAAAAGTGAGATTCACGCGAACCCCACTTTCTGTTAAAAATTAACGGCGTAAGCCTAGACGTTGGATCAATTCACGGTAACGTTGAACGTCAGTTTTACGTAAGTAAGCTAACAAGTTACGACGATGACCAACTTTTTTCATCAAACCACGGTATGAATGATGATCTTTTTTGTGAACACGTGCATGTTCGTTCAAGTGGTTGATTTCTTCAGTTAATACAGCGATTTGTACTTCTGGAGAACCAGTATCTCCTTCATGACGTGCGTAATCTTTGATGATTTCGTTTTTGCGTTCTTTTGAAATTGCCATTTCTTTCACCTCGTTTAATTATTCCCCTGTGACTGAGTAAAACGTTGGTGATTCGTTTAACCAAGTAACAGGACATATGCTTTAAACATACAGCTATACTTTACCTGAATCTTTCTAATAAATCAAGTGTAGAATCCTTAAGAAAATCTAGTTGATTAAACAATCAGGCTACTACTTTTTCAAATTTATGGTAAACTATTAACCGAAAAGAGAGTGTTTGATAAGAAAGGGGTACATATTCCATGATCACAATGGATGATATTATTCGAGAAGGCAATCCAACATTACGTGAAGTAGCGCAAGAAGTCGCTCTTCCACTCAGTGAGGAAGATCTTTTATTAGGAGAAGAAATGTTGGAATTTCTTAAAAATAGCCAAGATCCAATCAAAGCAGAAGAATTAAATTTACGTGGTGGTGTCGGCCTAGCTGCGCCTCAGCTTGATATTTCAAAACGGATCATTGCGGTCCATGTACCAAATCCAGATCCAGAAATCACAGAACCGACGTTGAGTACGGTCATGTATAATCCAAAAATCTTGAGCCATTCCGTCCAGAATGCTTGCTTAGGCGAAGGTGAAGGCTGTTTATCAGTCGATCGTGAAGTCCCTGGGTATGTTGTGCGTCATGCAAAAATCACGCTTTCATATTATGACAAGAACGGTGAGAAACAAAAAATCCGTTTGAAAAATTATGAATCTATCGTAGTACAACATGAAATCGACCATATCAATGGCGTAATGTTCTATGACCATATCAATGATCAAAATCCTTTTGCCTTAAAAGAAGGCGTCTTGGTGATCGAGTAGTAATGGATAATCACAAAAAAGACCAGAGAGTGGCAGCTTTACCTGCTTTTCTCTGGTCTTTTTTTATCATCAATTACTTTTCCAACTCATTCTTCACTTGTTTTTTTGATTGCTCTGTTGAGTGATTCGAACTAACTGGAATGGTTTGTTGGATGAGCTGATTCAATGATGGTTTTATCTTTCCTTCATCGATCACCGGCTCCGTGATGACTCTTCTTCTTTCATTCTCTTGATTTATTTCTTCTTTCTTTTCTTCCAGACTGCAAATAATATGTTGGGTGATTGCCTTTGCGCGATCGATTTTTATGAACAGTAAACGTTCTTTGAATCGTTGAATCTGTTTTTCTATCCATCCGAATTGACTATCTAGTCTAGAAGATGGAACGTTCTGAATCTCTTTTTTCAAAAGCACGCCTTTCGGTTCAATCAAATAAACTGAGTTCGGGTGTGGCCCATGATTCGGTTGGATCTTCCCACCATTGGCTATGATCTCTTGTATATAATAATCCATCGCGAACATGTTCCGAATAACCTTATACCACGTTTTTGATTTTATCGGAGAATCTTCTCTATTTTCCGGCAATTTGCCAACCCGATAAAGATAAAAATCGAAAATATAATCGAATAATTGATTCCACTCAGGATTCTCTCCCTTTACTGCTGTGAGAAATCTTTTTCTCATTTCTAAGGTAGACCTATTATGGTACGGATTCCAACTGATTGACAGATCTTCTCTATCTACTGAAAAGATGTTTTCTCTACAATTGGATAAAATGACTTTTAACGAAGCATCAAGTGACGCAATGACACAATTCCCTACAGTTTGGTCATTCATCATTATTTCCTCAATAGGTTCCGTATGAGTTGAAAGCTTAGTCAAACATTCCAAAAGATAAAATTTCTCTAATTTAAAATCATATCGTTCTTCAAAAAACAAAGTACTAAGCTCTTTGATCCTCTGTTTAGGGATAATTTGATAGACAACATTGTCGTCATAGTAATTGGTCATTTTATCGACAGTCATCACTATGAAATCATGTTCTTTTTTATACACGACGAACCCAATCAGATGTTGGTATACATTGATATCCTCACTAAGCGGAACAACCATGGGGAAAAGCATAAAATCGGTTGGATCATCATTTACTAGCTTCTCTAAACTTGCTCGCAATTGGTTCTCTTCAGCAAAATCAAAGTACTCCTTCGTTCGCTCCAGTGATCGAATGATATTTTGCTTCGAATTTCTATCAATAAAAAAATCATCTTGGTCTTGTTCTAGCATTTTTATGTACGTGGATATCAATAATTTATAGTCATCATTCTGGTCAAAATTTTTATCATTTGGTTTTAAAGCTAACGACAATGCGAGCATATCCACTCTTTTTTCAAACTCATGCTGCTTTTGTTCATCTAACATTTTCTATTCCCTACTCTCTACAAAGTGAATTCTTCTTGTACTTGAAGCAGTTATTTCTCTTGCTGAATCCATTCTATTTTTACTTTGGGCTATGTGGAAGAAGAAAGTGCTGCGCAATAAACACAGGTACAACTTTGCACTGAAACAGACACAATCCTTGCTCTATCTTTCTTGCTTCACTTGTCTCGTTGATATTTTTGTAAATTTTATCATCTAATACAGCCTTTGACTCAATCATGTCACTAACGAGAGACACTTAGCGGTTGCTGTCTGGATGTAGTATGACCTGTTGATACGGGTCTCTTTTCATTTAGCCGTAAACGTTGGAACAAGGCTGTAAATTTTACTTTTTTGGCACTTTCTTGCTCTGGCATACCGAGTTTTAAGGAAGGACGTTTCGCTTTTTGCAACAAAGGATTCCATGCACGTAAGAAAGAGAAACAACCAGTTTTGTTGACCCTACATCTTCCACTTGATATTTCGTCTATTTTTTCCACTGCGCGAATATCTTCATATGGCGAAGTTTTCCTTTTCATTGTTGCCTGAATCACTGCATGCTCCTTAAGTGACTGAAAACAACTCCCCTTTTCATCAGTCGTGTCTTTCTGCTTCTCACTTGTCATCGTATCAATATTTTTTTCTGCATGAATTTCTCCTCCTTCTTCCTTCACATTCAGTTTCTGTTTCATCTCCTCTTTATCGCTCATTCGGTTGATTTCTAAACGTTTTTGTAGTTCTACTTCTATTTCTTGATGTTTTTCTTCCAGTTGAGTGACAAGATACTCAGTTACTTCTTTCGCTACCTTGATATTTATGTGAGGTAAGCGATCTTTATATAGTTTTATATCATAGGTGATTTGGGACTGGGTCCATCTCAAATCAAATGTATCTACCATTTGAATACTCATGTTATACAATACTCCTGGCGGTTCAATGAGTTTACTTTTTTCTTTTACCTGAGATTTATCATATGTATCTGGTATATGGCCATTGTTATCGAGCATTATTGAAATATATGGATCTTCAGAATAATGTTTGCGTATTGTCCGATACCAACCATGACTCGTTAAAATAGCACCAAACGCAGGATTTTCAACTAATTCACCTTTACGGTATCGATAATGATGAAGGATATATTTCAAATTTTCATTTTGTTCTATATTCTCACCTTCCATAGCGTCAACAAATCTTTTACGCATTTCTAGCGTTGGTGCTGGGTGTTTTGAGTGCCATTTGGGGGTTACTTTGATGTCTTTATCTAAAGAAAAGATATCCTTTCGACAATTAAATAATATCGTTCTTAACGAGGCTTCAATTTCAGTGACACCACAATTTTTAGTCGTTTGTTTCTTCATTTTTATGGCTGGTATTGGTATCGATTTAGAACTACTTGAAAGTTTAGTTAGTTCGTTAAATATGTAATAGGGTTCCTTTTGCCAACTATCACGTTCAAGAAACATCAGATTGCTTAACTCCTTACTACTTTTTTCAGGAATTTCGAAATATGAAGCAGTATAGCCATCGAATAAACGCTGTTTATCCACTTTTAAAACGATAAATTCTTCATTTTTTTTATATACTGTAACCCCACAAACATGACCGATCATTTTACGATAATCTCCAGGTAAGAAAAAGATCGGTAGTAGCACAAAATCGGTCGGATCATTATTGTTTAGCTTTTCAAGCATCTTTTGGATACTTTCACTTTCATGGAAATCATAAACGGCAAGCGAGTTTTCTAACGATTGAATGATCTTATGTTTTTGTTCTTTTTCTATAAAAAAACTATCTTGATCCCTTTCAATCATTTTTATATAAGTTGATAACACCAGCCGATTGCTCCTTATATCAAATACTCTACCATCTTCTTTCAAGGATAAAGCCAAAGCAAGCATCTCTACTCGTTCGTTAAAATCATTACTGTTTTCAGTCATCTTGTCCTCCCAATTTTGATTGATGCCATTCATTTATTCTGATTTTTTGATTAGATACAGATAAAAGACTTGGTTAATCAACGTTCCGACATTGTTTTATGCTGGTATTTCGTTGTTTGGTGCACCACAAGCTTCTTTCCAAATTTAGTTGGACGGAAACAAGTTAACAATGTAGCCAAGCTAACTTTTTTTGTATTGGTTTGCTTGTTCGCACTATTTTGTTCAGGATTACTTTCCCCTTTTTCAAATAGATGATTGAACCTAGTAACCACATTACTAAAGCGATTGTTATTACTTCTAGCGTTCTCATTAGTGTTCGTGCTGCGACCATTCATTCCTGCCATTCTTATTTGATTCGATTGACTTTTTCTTTGAATTGACTGGTTGGTAGCTTGATCAATCAATCGTTTTATCGGTTTGTGTAGTGGATCTAGCTTCATTTCGACTCTGGTATTAGGTGTCGTCCTTCTAAATAGCGTACTTACATTTTTGTATCGTTTAAGGTCATCCATTGATTTATTTATAGAATTTTTCTTGTGTTTTGAGGTTTCTTTTCCAGATAGACATCTTTTGACGCTATCCCTTTCATTTATCTTTTTATTTGAACTCATCAAGGTGACTACAAC
The DNA here is from genome assembly GCF_002947535.1 of Enterococcus mundtii. Taxonomy (GTDB): domain Bacteria; phylum Bacillota; class Bacilli; order Lactobacillales; family Enterococcaceae; genus Enterococcus_B; species Enterococcus_B mundtii_B. Next base: position 18,305 of record NZ_PUAP01000027.1, on the reverse strand, counting down.
TTGGTCTTCTTTTACTACCGTGCTTAATTGAGTAACGACCCTTTTGAAATCCTTGAGGTGATCATTGACTACTACCTTAGCTTTTTGTGGTTCGATCTTATCTAGCAAAGTGAATGTCCGGTCAAATTTCTTTGCTTCTTCATTTAACGGTGGAAGCATCTCTATAGTTGCTTTTTTAGTTACTGCTATATGTGAATCCTTTATAGGAAAAGGTTCATTTTTGATAACTGATTTTGGCACACAATTTGCCCATAGTTCTGGATCACGCTCCCAAGGTGCAGCTACTCTTCGCTCATTTTCCCAGAAAATAAGTTTACCTTTCAATTGGTTTCTTTGCAGATATAAATCTCGCAAAACATAATCAAGCACACCGTTTTTAAAACCTGTAATCGTTCGATCAATTTGATCGCGATGCGAGTCTAATGGTACCCATAGCTCAACATCTTCTCTTTTTTTAACAGCTTCAATCAGGATCAATTCAGAACGGTGGATCAAGGGGTTTTGGCTCCCCGAATCTGCAATCTCTTCAAAGACTTGATTATTATATTCTATTGTTTGTGTATACTCTTGCCTCTCCCCCAGTGATTGCATTGGATAAACAGCGTTTGTGTTCAAATCTATGCTATCTCTTATTACTTGAATGATTTCTTTAAGTAGAGGATTTTTCTGGATCGCTCTTTCTAAATCCTTGGAATTAAATGAACGTTTTCTTAAGGCGTTAAAAATCATTTCTATGTAAACATTTGAATCATGGGGTATCTTTTTTTGTCTAGGATCTAAATGATCCAATTTTTCCATTAAGACTTTTCTATCCTGTTCGTCACCAAAAATCAATACGTGTTTTAACTTGTCGACATTTTTTTCTATTGGAGAGCTCATTTTCTGTGGGGCATGAATCAAGGCAGGTTCGCTCACTTTCTGCTCCATCTTTGTTTCTTTTGATACTTTTCGTTGGTGTAATTCTTCTTGTACTTCCTGTTCTTTCTTTTCTAATCTAGCTATCATTCGTTGGGTCATTTCCTTAGCTATTGGAACCTGGATAAATCGTAAACGGCCATTAATTATATCGGTTATATACTTTTGTTGATCAAGATATTCTATTAAATCATCAGATGAAATCTCTGCAAGCTTACTCGTAGAATGGATGCCCAGTGACTTAATGATCTTGCTGGCTTTTTCTTGGATCAAGCGCTCATCTATGATTGGAAGTTGTCCAGGGTTACTGAATAATGCCGAAATATAAGGATCTTCTTTAAAAAGAAACTGGATTTGGAGATGCCAGCGACGCTTTTTAGTATCAATGTTTTTCAAAAACTCACTTTTAAGCTGACCTTTTTTATATAAATAATAAATAAAGATATAATCAAGCTGCTGATTCCACTCTGGATTCTCTCCTTTCAAAGTACTAAGAAATCTATTGTGCATTTCTAAAATCGATTCACCATGTTCTGAATGCCATTTAGGTGTCACTTGCTGACTCGTATCTAAAGAAAAGATATCTTTCCTACAATGAAATAAAATTGTTTTTAGAGCAGCATCAACCTCGTTAACTGAACAATTTCCAGTCTTTTGTTCTTTCATGACGATGGCTGGTATACCGATCGATTCGTTTTGGGTTGAAAGAGCTGCTAACCTTTTCAATACAAAATATGGTTTTCGAACTTCATGAAATCGCTCTTTAAGAAACACTTCACTTAGTTCCGCAATATTTGTTGGAGGAATTTCAAAATAAGAAACCGTTTGATCATCAAAGCCCCTCTCTTTATCCACCTTCATCACTACAAAAGAATTATTTTTTTTATAAACGGTCAATCCACATGTATGAGGTGAAACTTCTCCAAACTCTCCTGGATAAAAAGCAGAAGGAATCAACATGAAATCTGTTGGATCATTATTTCTCAATTTTTCAAAGATCATTTGAACTTGTTCTTTTTTCTCAAAATCATAAAAATCTTTGGTCCGTTTTAGCGATTCAATGATATTTTCTTTTTGGCCTTTTTCAATAAAAAATTCGTCTGGATCATCATGAATCATTTGAATATACGTTGAGAATAATAATTGATAGTCTTTATTTAAACCAAAATGATTGTCATTTCCTTGTAGTGACAAAGATAAAGCTAACATGTCTAATTTTTTTCTGAATTCATTCGTTGTTTGATCCATCATAGTTGACCTCCAAATAGTTTTATTTTTTATCTATTCGTTTCACTGGTGTGTCAGTATGTATTTTTTGATTCAGTCAGCGACAATGTTCCTTTCTACTGATTCGTTGTTTACTTTGCGATTGGCGATTGGTCTGGGCGTAGGTTTTCAACTGTTTAAATTCTTTTTTATCACTAAGCACACACACTTCTGGTTGTACCATGCTCTTTGACTTAGGCTGATAGGTTGCCCAAAACTCAGGATAAGATTCCCAAGGTGGAGAAACAAATTTCTTCTTCTCAATAAAAACGATTCGATGTTTGAATCGCTCCCAGTTTCGATACGTATATCGTAGTTCACTCCCAGTAATACTGGGGACCTTTTTTACTACTCTTAAGTCACAAAGTTCATCTAATAGAAAGATAACTGTTACGTGTTGAGACAACAAAGTAAGTTCTAACCCTATTTTGCAACCTTTTTTTATGAAGTGTTGCTTGATTTCTGAACGATCAAATTGGGTATCGTCTTCTGAAATAACCTCTTTAAAGATATTTTTCAATTGAAATTTCTCAATCGTTTGTGTGACACGATAATATGCTTCCCACAAGGGTAAATAGCGTTCCTTTTCGGGTAGGTAATCAATCCAATGACTAAAAAATTCTTCTCTACTTTTTTCTGTAGGACAATTTTTTATATGTTCAATAATACTTTCCAATAAAATATCGTTATACTTATCGATATTGAAATCATTTATGTCCTTACAGTGGAATTGCTTCAACAAAACCTGATCTTCATAGTTAAAATGGATACGTGCTAATCGTAATCCGTAGATTAGCAGACTCCTCTCTAAAGGGTAAATATTCGGTGATTTTCTCAAATCATTTTCTACACACCTTCTCCATGATCTAGCATTTTTTTCCCAAGGAGCTGCGACGATTTGACCATTCTCCCAAAAGACAATTGAAGCTTTGAGCTTGTCTTTTTCATGATATAAACTACGTAAAGTAAAATCTGCATACCTGTTTTGTTTTCCTTGGATCGTCGCTACAAAATCCCCATTATAAGAATCCAAAGATATCCAGATGACAAGATCATTTCGATTTTTCGCAACTTCAATCATTAATAATTCTGTGTTTTTCAACAATTGGATTCGTATCCCATAAGCCAAAGTATCTTTCATTACGTGATTGGCAAATTGTTTTGTTTCTTTATATTGTTGATACTCCTCAAGAAACTGTTCCGAGTAGATCCTATGTAACTGAAACCTTGGATTATCGATCATGATGGTTTGAATATCTTCCCAGAGTGGATATTTACTCACTTCTTTTATTTGGTCAATCAACTCTTTGGGTTGAAGAGAGAAATTCTCAAAAGGTTGTTGGAGCAGATGGTCGGCCAACTCTACCGTATAAACTAATGGATCATACGGATTTGTTTTTTCTCTGAGTTCTCTATCACTCAACCGTTGTTCCAAGTTACCTTCATCTGCTCCAAAGCAAAGAATTGTTTTTTGTTTTTCTCCTTGAACCATATTTTCCCCTCTTTCCATAAAAATATTTATAGCATTTCTGTTCAGTATAGTTAAAGATTTGCCACAGCCTAAATCAATTATTTTATAAATTAAGAAAAAATGAGATTGAGAATAGAAGTAAAAACACTCCTATCTCAATCTCATAAACTAAATTATTGATTCCCTTCGAACAAGATGCCTGCTTCTGCTAACCCTTGTTTGATTTGTTGCAATACCTCTTTATTTGAGTAGCGGATCGTATGCAGATGGATCCCGTCCGTTAATTCAGACAATAACGAAGCCTGACTTTTCCGATAACGTTTCATGAATGAGCGAATATCTTCAGCTGTCTGGATATGAAGCATTCCTGTTAGTTCGCCATACAAGGGATGCTCAACAATGACATCTAATATCTCACCACCGTGGGCAACAATCAGCTGTAGCTCTTCCTCTGTTTGCTCCCTTTGATGTTGTACCGCGATTTTACTGATAAATCCATTTTTGTCTTGTTCATTTTCCAAAAGATATCCTCTGGCTGTTGCCACGATTGCTTCTCCCGCTGCCCGTAGCAACGCAATGTCTCCTACGATGATTTGGCGACTGACACCAAAACGCTTGGCAAATTTACTGGCACTGACCGGTTTTTCTGCATCAACTAGCGTTTCAATGATTTCTTTTCGGCGAGTTTCTCCGTCAATCATGGGTGATTCCTTCCTTCATCTTCTTTTGATATTCTCGAGAATGTTTCATGATCTCTAAAAATGTTTCTTGAATCGTTTCAGTATACGCTGGATTTTTCACACGTTTTGCGACTTTATCCAGTACTTGTTGTTCTCTTTTTCCATCGTAAACCGCTTGATTTGTTGCACGTTTCACTTCACCGATCTTCGTGACTGTATCCATTCTTTTTTCAAGTAGTTCTACTAATTGGTGGTCGATTTGATCAATCGATTGTCTCAAGTCTTCCAATGACTCTTCAGGCATTGGTTCATCGATTCGTTTGATGATCCGTGCCGGATTCCCTGCGATCACTACATTATCTGGGAACGATTTAGTTACGACTGCTCCCGCCCCAACAACGACATTATCCCCTAAAGTCACACCAGGGGTGATGATCACTCCGCCACCTAGCCACACATTATTGCCGATCTCGATTGGTTTAGCAAATTCTAACCCACTGTTTCGTTTTACTGGATGTAGTGGATGTGTGGCAGTATATAGTTGGACATTAGGAGCAAACATGCAGTTATCGCCAATTTTGATCGTACTGACATCTAAGAATGTACAATTGAAGTTCGCGTAAAAATTCTCCCCTACATAAATATTATAACCATAATCAAAATTGATCGTCGGTTCCATATAGATCTTCTCACCCGTAGCGCCAAACGTTTCTTTAAGCAACTGACTGCGAAGTTCACTTGTCTCCGCTTGGTTGATGATCTGGCTTTGGCTTCGAGCAAATTTTCTATCGGCTGATAGTTCTGGATCACCAGCAAAATAAAGTTCGCCTGCAATCATTTTTTCTTTTTCTGTTTTAGCTGTCATTTTACACTCTCCTGTATTTTTTTGAATACCTTCGTTCCATCTGTTTGGACAAATCGATACGCCTCTGATAGGTAGACAGGGGTCTGGTTGATGACTAACAGTTTCGCTTGTGGCGAGCGAAACTGGATCAAATCACAAAAAGGATGGACTTGAAAACTTGTTCCTACGATCACAATCAAGTCGGCCTGACTGACGGCAAAAGCTGCTTGTTCTAATACTTCATCTTGGAATCCTTCCCCATATAACACAATATCTGGGCGAATCTGGCCACCGCATAGTTGGTGCTTGTCACTGCTGAGATATTCTTGCCAGTCAACAGCTTGATGGCAGTTTCGACAATAACAATGATACAGATTCCCATGAAAATTAACTAGTTTTTTACTTCCTGCTTTTTCATGTAAACCATCGATATTTTGCGAAACGACCCATACTTCTTTTTCTTTAGCCAACTCAACGATTTCTCGATGGATAATATTCGGACGTGCTTCGGGATGATAAAGATGTTTGAGAAACGAATAAAATTTCTGTGGTTCTTCGTCCATGGCTTGATGACTCAATAAATATTCTGGACGATCCATTCCTTGGTAAACACCTGTTAGTGAACGGTAATCGGGTATTCCAGAAGGTGTCGACACACCTGCCCCTGTTAGAAATGTCAGTTTTTGACTTTCAATCATCGCTGCCGCTGCTTCTTCAATTGTTTGTTCCAACATTTGTACCTCACCTCTCTTCTATTATAATCGAAATATAATGAAACAGACCCCTAATCGAATGAAAATCCAAAGATTTTTTTTGAGAAAATACTCACAAACATCACTGACAAAACAATGAAAACGTGCTACAATACCAATGATCTGTATATTTTGAGTATGAAATGAGGTGAATCAATATGGTTGCATTCTTAATTTATTGGGGCGTTATTTTAGCATGTATCGCTTGGTTAGCATTAAGTATTTATTTCTCTATCTTCTATTTAGCACGTAAAGAAAATGGAAATCTATGGGCGTTTGCCTTTTTCAATGTATTGGCAGCAATTGTTCTAGCAATTACATTAGTTGTTTATCGCACATGGGGCTGGGGGATCACACAATACTCTAGTTTGATCTATCTCGTTTTAGCTATTTATGGGGTAACAGTTATTTTACAAGCCATTCTTGGTCGTGAACCTAAGAAAGCTACAGCTTAAAATACTTTTAAATAAAAAAGGAAACAGACTGCATGATTTTGCGGTCTGTTTTTCGTTATTTTACTATCATTTAGTTTTTGTATAAAATGTATAATTATTCTTTTTTTGAAAACATTCTATTTTCCTTTTTTCATGAAAGAAATTAAATAAACAGTATATTTCTTTATTTATCAACTTTTTTCTGTAAAAATGTAGTTTCTCATTGACAAAGTGGCTAGTCTATCGTAGACTATTTTTTGTATAAATAACTGAATACGAGATGCCTCAATCAATGAGGTAGAGGTCGCGAGAATCATTAAACCTGTGGAGTGAAGCAAACATGTGGAAGCAGGGCTAGGGAGGATCGCCGAAATGTGCTTTTTTTTGCTTAAAAAGTATGTTGGGACGTAAGTTAACAGCTTACGGACTGTCTTAGCAGTGATGCTAAGTTGCGCTATGTTTTGTGAGAGGTTTATCACTCTGTGAAATTTAGCGGCCCTTTTGTACCTACAAAGTGGTCGTTTTTTATTTCTCCTTGATAAGCAACTGCAATGCATGTATTCGACCACTCGTGTCAAGGCGCTTTGGTTATCAGCCAAAGAAGCTGAACGAACGTTGGTCTTATCAGTATATGCCTGAAGGACGACGTACGTGAACAAACAAAAAGGAGAAGACAGATGAAAAAAAATTCAGTTACACTCACTCTAATTTTTACGTTTATTCTATCGATCTTTAGCTTGACCACTTTGGTTAATGCAGATGATAAAACACCGAGCGATCAGTTTCGTGTCGGAATGGAAGCTGGTTATGCGCCCTTTAACTGGTCGCAACAAACAGATGCAAATAACGCCTATCCAATCCAAGGACAAAACAGCTTTGCTGGCGGGTATGATGTACAAATTGCAAAAAAAGTAGCCGAAGGTTTAGGTAAAGAACTAGTCATTGTCCAAACAAAATGGGACGGTTTACCTCCTGCCCTTCAATCTGGAAAGATCGACGCCATCATTGCCGGCATGAGTCCGACAGCAGAACGCCAAAAAGAAATCGACTTTACTGATCCATACTATGAATCAGAACTTGTGATCGTCGTACAAAAAGATGGTAAATTTGCGAATGCAACAAGCTTAGAAGATCTTTCTGGCGCAAAAATCACTGCACAATTGAATACATTCCACTACAACGTGATCGACCAGATTCCAGGAGTGAACAAGCAACAAGCAATGGATAACTTTTCAGCCATGCGAACAGCACTAGCTTCTGGCATGATCGACGGTTATGTCAGCGAACGTCCTGAAGGAGTAACAGCCACAAGTGTCAACCCAGACTTGAAAATGCTCGAACTAGATGAAGCAAATGGCTTTCAAACAAATCCTGAAGACGTCCAAATCGCTGTAGGGATGCGCAAAGGTGATCCTGATCTCCAACAAGTCAACCAAATATTAAGCGGCATTTCTCATGATGATCGCATTGCCATTATGGACCAAGCGATTGAAGACCAACCTGCGTCAACAGATGGAGATGCAGAAGAAACTGGTTTGATCCATGATTTCAAGACGATTTGGGATCAATATGGCAACATGTTCTTACGCGGAGCTGGTTTGACACTATTTATCGCATTGATCGGTACAGTTGTAGGAACAACATTAGGTTTACTGATTGGCGTCTTTCGCTCAATTCCAGAATCTGATAATAAAGTGACACGCTTCTTCCAAAAAGTTGCTAATTTCTTACTATCAGTGTATATCGAAGTCTTCCGTGGTACACCAATGATGGTTCAAGCCATGGTCATCTTCTATGGATTGGCTTTAGCCTTTGGTATTTCTCTGGATCGTACGATCGCTGCGTTATTCATCGTTTCGATCAACACTGGTGCGTATATGACTGAAATCGTACGTGGCGGGATTTTCGCAGTAGATGGCGGCCAATTTGAAGCAGCCCAAGCGATTGGTATGACCCATAGCCAAACGATGCGTAAAGTAGTGATTCCGCAAGTATTGAGAAATATTTTGCCGGCTACCGGAAATGAGTTTGTTATCAATATCAAAGACACCGCCGTTTTAAGTGTCATCGGTGTGGCAGATCTATTCTTCCAAGGTAACTCTGCCTCTGGTGCAAACTTCCAATTCTTCCAAACATTCACGATCGTTGGGATCATCTACTTGATCATGACCTTCACGATCACAAGAATCCTACGTGTGATTGAGAAGAAAATCGACGGACCTACTGCGTACACAAAAATTGAAGAAGTCAACAACGCGAACCTACAGGAATAAGGAGGCAGTCCTATGAGTGAGAATATCATCGAAATCAATCATTTAAGTAAAAAATTTGGCGAAAATGAAGTGCTGAAAGATATTAGCATGACCGTCAATAAAGGAGAAGTCGTAACTATCATCGGTTCCTCTGGTTCAGGTAAATCAACATTCTTACGTTGTATCAATTTACTAGAAAAACCATCAGGCGGCGAGATCATCTACAACAACGAAAACGTCTTAGCACCAAAATATAATTTACCAAAGTATCGGACAAATGTCGGGATGGTTTTCCAGTCCTTCAATCTTTTCAATAATATGAACGTTTTAGAAAATTGTATGTCTGGTCAAACGACTGTCTTAAAAAGAGAAAAAGAGCATGCCCGTAAAGTGGCAATCGAAAACTTAGAAAAAGTCGGTATGAGACAATACGTCGAAGCTCGCCCTTCTCAACTATCTGGTGGACAAAAACAACGGGTCGCTATCGCTCGTGCTTTATCAATGGACCCTGATGTGATGCTCTTCGATGAGCCAACTTCTGCCCTTGATCCTGAAATGGTCGGTGAAGTATTGAATACGATCAAAGATCTAGCCCATACCGGACTGACAATGATCATCGTGACCCATGAAATGGAATTTGCGAAAGAGGTTTCTGACCGAGTGATCTTCATGGATAAAGGTGTGATCGCGGAAGAAGGAAGTCCTGAAGATATCTTCGTTCATCCAAAAGAAACACGTACGAAAGAGTTCTTGTCACGCATTTTGAATAACTAATAAAGTAGCAAATCACCCTTAGTATTCAAACTACCGCAACTTGATTGAGCAAGGTCATCCTACTCAAAAAGTTGCGGTTCTTTTTTATTCATTGTTTTTGTTACGATCGCTTTATCGGTTGAACTTTTGCGCAACCTCACGTAACATGTGGTTGTGAGAAAGCCATGAAAATCCACGTATCAACTTGTTGAGATTAGCTTCTGGTTAACATTTATTCATGTGAAAGAAAACGTGCCATTCATTCTTCTCACAAGGTCAAGAGTACTTTCGTCAGTGCCTAGCAATATTTTGAAGAATTCGATAATTTTCAGAAAATTGTTGCAATTCATCGCATAATTTGTTACTTTTAACAAAATACAAAAAGAAAAGGAGTTTTCTATGTCAAAAAAATTATCATTCAAAGAAAATCTATTCATCGGTTCCATGCTATTTGGTCTATTTTTTGGAGCCGGTAATCTTATATTCCCTGTTCATATGGGACAAGAAGCTGGTGCGGATATCTTCTGGGCAAATCTTGGTTTTTTAGTTACAGGGATCGGTTTACCATTCTTAGGAGTCATTGCGATCGGTGTTTCCAAAACCTCTGGTGTCTATGAATTAGCACAACGAATCAATAAAACTTATGCACTTATTTTTACTGTCTTACTTTATTTAGTCATTGGTCCATTTTTTGCCTTACCACGTTTGGCAACTACTTCTTTTGAAATTGGCTTAGCACCTTTTATTCCAGCAGAAAATCAAACATTATTTTTAGCTATTTTTAGTTTCTTATTCTTTTTAACTGCTTGGTGGTTATCCAAACGCCCAACTAAAATCTTAGATTACGTTGGTAAATTTTTGAATCCAGCATTCTTAATCTTACTAGGGATCTTGCTATTACTTGCTTTTATCAACCCACTTGGCTCAGTGGCAGATGCTCCTGTACAACCTCATTATCAAAACCAAGCATTCTTTACTGGTTTTACACAAGGATACAATACGTTGGATGCGTTAGCTGCCTTAGCTTTTGGGATCATCATCGTCACGACGATTCGTGGTATGGGTGTCACAAAGCCTTCTGATATTGCAAGAGATACGATCAAATCAGGCGCGATCAGCATCGTGTTGATGGGGATCATCTATACCCTACTTTCTTATGCAGGAACGATGAGTTTAGGAACATTTCCGATGAGTGCGAATGGCGGTATCGCCTTGGCACAAATCGCTGATCACTATTTAGGAACTTACGGAAGTATCCTATTAGCCTTTATCGTGATTCTTGCTTGTTTGAAAACAGGTATCGGACTGATTACTGCATTCGCAGAAACGTTTACTGAATTGTTTCCTAAAAGAAGCTATCTATTCTTTGTAACTGGAACAAGCTTATTGGCATGTTTAGTTGCGAACGTGGGCTTGACGAATATTATCCAGATTTCTTTACCTGTTTTGATGTTTATTTATCCATTGGCAATGACCTTGATTTTACTTGTATTGATTGGGCCATTATTTAAACAACGTACTTCTGTTTATCGAATGACCACATATTTCACATTACTAGCTTCCATCGTGGATGGACTGAATGCTTGTCCTGATTCAATCAAGCAAACAAGTTTCGTCAAAGAAATTTTAACATTCGCTGATTCCTATCTCCCATTCTTCTCATTAGGAATGGGTTGGATCACACCAGCATTGATCGGCTTTATCATCGGATTACTCTGGAGTTTCTTTAAAAATGAAAAAAAGTCTGACTTGACTGTTAGCTAACAAAAAAAAGAGATGTTTAACTTTTTGTATAAAAAAATTAACAACTTTGGTAAACTTTCGTCACAAAATATTCACAACTCACCTTTAATATATAAGTATACCAACAAACAACCCTAACAACACTTTTTCATTTTTAACTCCTTTCCTGCTAGCTCCCCGGCTAGCAGGTCCTTTTTTTATTCAGACATATCCATCAAATTAAGTTCTTTGAGAATCTTTAGATCCTATCTGTCTAATAATAAAACCATAAAAAAAGCTATGAAAAAGAAATCTACTTTTTCATAGCTTTTATTCTTATTTAGACAATCGCTCTTGGTCTCCCGTAGGTGAAAGACTAGTGATTTTTTCGATTTGTTCAATTGGAACGATTCGGATTTGTTGCTCTTGGTTTTGCAAGCGAATCATCACTCGGTCATGTTCAACTGTTTTCGTCGCTACCCAACCGGAAAAGGTTTCGTACTTATTGCTTAACGGATTCTCACGTACTTGTAGAATCACTAAACTATTCTGAGCTGCAGCTTTCTGGAGTTCGAGAATGAACTCCCCTTGTAACCGTACATTCTCAGCTTTTTCTTCTGTGTCATTCACAAATGAATCAAAAAGTTGAAACGAAGTATTAGTCACTAACTTTGTCAGTTTCTTCATTGGTGATACTGTTTCTTCATCCATTGAATGTACCCCTCCCCTAGCTAAGAATATGTTACTTAATTACTCCTATTTTATCTAATTTTTCTTAAAAAAACAAGAATATAGTTTATTTTATACCAACTTCCAGCTAAAACAACCAAACAATACGTGTGTTATTTTAAGCTATTCTCTACCCATAATTCCAGCCATTTTTCTAAGCCTTCATTGACCAATCGATAGGTTTCTTCAAAGTTATTCGTGTAATATGGATCAGGTACATTTTGTGCTTTTTTGCCAATGACTGGACTCAGAAATAGTTGGATTTTCTCTTGCGCTTCAATAGGCGCAAGTTGCTTTAAATCCGCCACATTTGACTGATCCATACCGATGATCCAATCAAATTTTTGGAAGTCTTCTCGACGTATTTGGCGAGCAATCATTTCTCGCGTATCAACGTGCTCTTTTGCCAAGATCGCTTGTGTCCCTGGATGAGGAGCACTACCTACCTCATAGGTGCTCGTTGCAGCCGAATCAATGACGAAGGAATCCGTCATATCCTTTTCTGCCACTTTCTTTTTTAATAACCCTTCTGCCATAGGTGAACGACAAATATTTCCCAAACAAACAAATAATACTTTCGTCATAGCATTCTCTCCTTTTTTATTCCTATTGTTGGAATCAATGAAAAAGGTCACTCGTCTTTTGTTTCTTGTTCTTCTTCCAATGCGTACAGCCGATACGAATACAATTCAGTATCTTTAGCTAAACGAAAGAACTGCATTGCAACTTCTAAGGGTGTTTCCGTATAACCTTGTGTGATCCAATTGACTAAGACTCCACTACAGCCATAAGAGAAAAAACGAGCATAAAATAATTTATCTTTGGAAGTTAGTTGTTTTTCTTCATCCATTTGCTCAAATATTTTAATAAATGAGGGTTGGATCAACGCAGAAAATTGCTTTTGCAGAATCTCCTGTTCTGAACTAACGGTACTTGAGTAAAACTGTTTATTTTCGGCAATGGCTTTCAACATCAGCAAGGCTTGCTCTTCCCAATTGTCGAGAGAAAGTGATTCTGTTTTTAGGTAATGCAATGAATCTTCATAGTACACCCAACGCAATAAGTCATACTTGTCGGTGAAATGATAATAAAATGTTTGTCGGTTGATGCCTGCTTCTTGTGCGATCTGTTGCACACTGATTTTACGAAAAGGCTGTGTTTCGCAAAGCGACACCAAGACTTTTTTGATCATTTGTTTCGTATGTGACGCCTCTCCCACAATGATCCCTCCCATCTCTTCAATCAATATTCTACTATTTGCTCTTTTAATAGAAAAGAGTGATCACACTTGGTAGTCATAGCCAAAGTGTTCATAAGCATAGGCGGTAGCGATCCGACCACGAGGCGTCCGTTTCAAAAAGCCTTTTTGGATCAAAAAAGGTTCATACATATCTTCGACCGTTTCTCGTTCTTCTCCGATATTAACGGATAATGTACTTAACCCTACTGGCCCACCGCCATATAATTCGATCATTGTACGTAACAGTTTTTGATCGACATAATCTAATCCCGCTTGATCGACTTGTAAGAGCGTCAATGCGCGATCAGCAATCAACTGATCGATCTTGCCATCCCCTTGTACTTGAGCAAAGTCACGCACTCGTTTTAATAGACGATTGGCGATCCGCGGAGTACCACGAGAACGTCTCGCGATTTCTAAAGCCCCTTCGGTGATGATCTCCGTTTGAAAAATATCGGCAGATCGTAAAACGATTTCTCTTAAGTCTTCTTCTTCATAGTATTCCATATGAGAAATGATCCCAAAACGGTCACGTAAAGGTGCAGAGAGCATTCCTGCTCGAGTCGTTGCACCGATCAAAGTAAAAGGTGGTAATGGAAAATGAACGGGATGAGCGGTCGGTCCTTGACCTACCATGATATCTACATAAAAATCTTCCATCGCCGAATAAAGCATCTCTTCTGCCACACGAGGTAAACGATGGATCTCATCGATAAATAAAACATCTCCTGCTTCTAGTTCATTCAAAATTGCCACCAGATCTCCGGGTCGCTCGATGGCTGGCCCACTCGTCGTACGGATATTGACTTGCATCTCGTTTGCGATGACCATAGCCATCGTTGTTTTCCCCAATCCCGGAGGACCGTATAACAAGACGTGGTCTAACGGTTCTTCACGATTACGCGCCGCTTCGATATAGATACTCAATTCTTGTTTTACTTTGTGCTGACCGATGTATTGCGCAAGCAATTGAGGGCGCAAAGATTTTTCTAAACTTAATTCATTTTCACCGGGTTCTGGTGAAAGAAGATGTTCATCTGTCATCGAGCGTCCTCCTTACTTTTTCATCATCAATTTCAATGCTTGCCTTAAATACTCATCGGTTGTTTGATTGTCGATTTCTTTGAGTTGTTTTTCTACACGTTTGATTTCACGCTCACTGTAACCAAGAGCAGATAGAGCTTCCATTGCCTCTGACAAGGCACTTGCATCTTGTACCGTTGCTTCATCAAATAAAGAAAATGGGGTGTCGATACTCAATTCGCCAAATTTGCCTTTTAGATCCAAGATCATTTGTTGTGCTGTTTTTTTACCTACACCAGGAAACTTCGTCAAGTAAGTGACATCGCCAGTTTCCACCGCTTGGATCAAGCCAGAATGATCATCACTCGCCATGATCGCTAATGCACTTTTAGGTCCGATCCCTGAAACGCTGACTAATCGTAAAAATAACTGCTTTTCTTCAAGCGAATCAAACCCGTATAGTAAATGTGCATCTTCACGAATGACTTGATGAACATAGATTTTTACTTCTTTATCTAACTTACTACTGTAGCGATAAGGGTTGCCCAACGCAATTTGATAGCCCACTCCTTGCGTTTCTACAACGATATAATACGGACTGATAAAAGTCACGATGCCTCTTAGATATTCATACATTGAAATTTCCTCTTTCTTTCGCACACATACGTTCCCATATTTCTATCCATTGTAGCATACTTTGCGATTTAAAAAAAGTGTTCCCGAAAACAGAACTACGAGCTTAGATCTTTGATAAAGACCCAAACTCGTAGCATATTTTCTCTGTATATTAGCGATTGATAGTTGCTTGTCCAATCATTTCTTCATGTTGTACTTGGCCTGATTTACTTAATGAGAAATCAGCTACTTTGTCCATATTCGTTAGAACAACTAAGACATCTGTTTGCTTACCAGCTTGTTCAACGGCACCGAGATCCATCTCTGCTAATAGCGTAGTTGGTGAGACCTGCTCGCCTTCTTTCACAAGAACATTGAACGGTGCACCCTTTAATTCGACAGTATCAAGTCCCATGTGAACAAGAACTTCCACACCGGTTTCACTCAAAATGCCGATTGCATGTTTTGTTTCAAATACACTAGTTACTTTACCATTTACTGGTGAATAGATTTTTTGATTGTCAGGAACGATCGCATAGCCTTCACCCATCATTTTTTGTGAGAAAACTGGATCATTCACTTCTGTAATTGCTTTGATTTGTCCGTCTGCAACGGCGAATAACTCTTCATTAGCAGTGGCTACAGTAGCTGTTCCTGCGGCTTCAAAGTTTTGTGTAGGAATAGATACGCCCTCTGCAGTTTGTAATACACTTACTTCTTCTGGATTGACTGGATCTAATTTGTTCAAGATCCCTTTACGTCTAAACACTACTGTTAGACCAAATGGTACGATGATGGCGATGATCATTGCGATCGTGAATGGTAACCACGTTTGTGCTTGGATCGCTAAGATTCCTGGCAAACCACCGACACCGATCGCATTTGCTCGAACATCCATCAAGTTTGCAAACATTCCTGCAACACCAGAACCGATCATTGCAGCTACAAATGGATAAACATATTTCAAGTTGATCCCAAACATTGCTGGTTCCGTTACCCCTAGATAACAAGAAATCATCGCTGGGATAGAAACTTGTTCTTCTTTTTTATTGCCACGATGCAAGAAGATGATTGCTAGTACGGCAGAGCCTTGCGCAATATTTGACAATGCGATCATTGGCCACAAATTAGTTGAACCAAAGTCAGCGATCAACTGCATATCGATTGCATTTGTCATATGGTGTAATCCCGTAATAACCAGTGGCGCATACAAGAAACCAAATAACGCACTGAATAACCAACTGATCGATGAAGTCAATCCAGTGTTCACGATTGATGAAATCCAGTTACCAATTGCCCAACCGACTGGACCTAACACTACGTTAGCAGCGATAACTGTTGGTAATAGTGAGAACAGTGGGACAAAAATCATTGAGATCGATTGTGGGATATACTTACGGAAGAAAATCTCCAAATAAGCAAGCAAGAACCCGGCAAGCATCGCTGGAATGACTTGCGCTTGGTAACCAATCATTTGTACTTGTGCAAAGCCAAAGTCCCAAAATGGGATATCTGCAGCAGCAGTTGATGCGACACTATAGGCATTTAATAATTGCGGTGAAACCAAGGTAATCCCTAAAACAATTCCTAAAATCTGTGTCGTTCCCATTTTCTTTGCAATACTCCAAGTGATCCCTACAGGTAGGAAATGGAAAATCGCTTCCCCAGGTAGCCATAAGAATGAATTAACACCATTCCAGAATGTCGAACTTTCTGCAATCGTTCCACCCAAACTCTCGAACTGGATTCCTTCCAATACGTTACGGAATCCTAAAATCAATCCCCCAACAATGATCGCTGGAATCAATGGTGTGAAGATTTCAGCTAGAACTGCAATTGCTCGTTGCAACGGATTAAGATTCTGTTTTGCAGCCGCTTTACTTTGTTCTTTTGAAACGCCTTCAACTCCTGATACCGCAACAAAGTCGTTATAAAATGTTGAGACATCATTTCCGATGATCACTTGGAATTGACCAGCATTGGTAAACATTCCTTTTACACTGTCAATCTCTTCGATCTCAGCTTCATTTGCTTTTGCAGGGTCATTTAAAACAAAGCGCATTCGTGTCGCACAATGGCTAACCGCAGAGATATTTTCTTTCCCGCCGACTCCTTTTAACAGCTTCTCGGCATCTGCTTGATATTTCCCCATAACATAAACCCCTTTCATTTGACTTGTTTATACAAGTTACTTTGTACTCACACTATAATGTTTTTCTCAACAAATTGCAAGCGTTTTATGCTAAAAACATAAATAACTTGTAATCGTTATTATCCTTGTCGTAGAAACATCTTCCTTCTATCCAAGTCCAGTTTGAAATCTCCATATAGCTGTAGTATAGTTTATAAGCGAAGAACGAACGATTGCACGTTAAACGCACATCGGACACCAAAAAATCGAAAATATTATACGGAAGATCACTATTTAACTTACATCAAAGGCGATAATACAAGTGGCAAAAAGCACATTGCTTACGCTCGAGTGTCTAATGTCGGACAAACAGATGACTTGAAAAATCAAGTTGAGTTTTTGAGAAAATATGCAAATGTAAAAGGCATAATTATTAGATTATGTAATCGTGGATATTGGCAGTGGTCTTAATTACAAGTGTAAAACATGGAATCTGTTGTTAGACGAAGTAATGGCGAAGAATGTAGACGCCATCTATGTCACATTTAAAGATAGATAAGTATAATAAAGAGATTGAAGGTGATAAAGATGTTAGTGGCGTACAAAACAGAAATTCTTCCAACAGAAGAACAAAAAAAAATCATTAATCGAACCATTGGTGTTGCTCGTTTTGTAAAGAACTTTTATATTTACCACAACCAAGAAGTCTATAAATCAGGTGGGAAATTTGTCTCAGGTATAGATTTTTCAAAGTGGTTGAATAACGACTACATTCCCAACCATCCAGACAAGCTGTGGATCAAAGCTGTTTATGCGAAGTCAACGAAACACGCGATTATGGAGACAGAAAAAGCCTTTAGAAATTTTTTTCAAGGAAAAGCTAATTTTCCTAAATTTAAAAAGAAGAAGCACCAAGATGTATCGATGTATTTCGTGAAGAACGATAAAAAGACAATCATCCGTTGTGAGCGTCATCGGATAAAAGTTCCCTCTTTGAATTGGGTAAAACTGAAAGAAAAAGGCTATATTCCTAAACACGATGACAAACATAGCATAAAGAGTGGCACAATCAGCCAACAAGCAAACCGGTACTACCTGTCGGTCATCGTGGAACAGGACTGTACCGCTCAAGTACTGAACGATACTCCTACCGAAGGCGTGGGTATCGACTTAGGATTAAAAGATTTTGCGATTCTTTCCACGGGGAAAACCTATAAAAATATCAATAAATCAGGAAAAATTCGTAAAATCGAAAAACAATTAAAACGACAACAACGCAAGCTGTCGAGGAAATACGAAAGCGAAAAAAAGCGTGTCAACGAAAAACAATCAAAGAGAGGAGAAGCTACTCGCAAAAATATTGAAAAACAAGTCTTGAAAGTACAAAAACTTCATAAACGGTTGACAGATATCCGTAGGGACAGAGTGAATAAAATTGTGTCAGAGCTAGTAAAAACCAAACCAGCTTATATCACAAT
>NZ_PUAP01000026.1 GCF_002947535.1 Enterococcus mundtii | reverse complement strand
GGACATTAGTTGTCTCCTACCACCTAAAACGAATAAACGGCGGGAACAGAAGTAACCTCTTCGGAAATAAGGCGCCATCCACAAAAATTTGAAGAACAATTTTCGTGGATGGCGCCTTATTTCTCGAGGCTGAACACTTCTGTCCCGACCTCTTCTTCGATGTGGTTTCGATCAGTTAAAAACAAAAAGAACCAGTTGGATCGTTTTGATTTTATGGGGTAAATCATCGTTGAAAGTGAACGATTTCTTTTTTGACGATCTCAAGCCCTCTTGTTAAAACTTCCAAAGGATTAGAGGATAAAGCAATTCGAATAAAAGGATCATGTTGCGGGTGTGTTGTAAAACGATGCGAATGATAGATACGAATCCCTTTATTTAAAAAAGCTTGTTCGATTGTTTCTGGGGATAGGTCATTTCGAACAGCGATATGACGATAAAAAGGAAGTGGATTGGTCGGTCGTGGCAAGTTGAAAAGTGTATCGAATCGTTCATTTGCTTGTTTTGTATAGTTGGTTTTTGTTTCTAGTATATTCTGTGCGGTTTTAGAACATAAGATTTGCGTGACGATCTCAGCATCTAAACTCGAGGTTTTGACATTAATGTTGAAAATTGCCTGTTGGATCTTTTGTTTGTACTTTTCGGGAAATACTAGAAAGGCAACACGCATACCTGCACAGATAAACTTGGTCATTCCAGCAAGATAGATCGTTTGTTCAGGAAGTAACTGTTGGAATGAAGGGAGTGGCGTCTTTTGATTATAGGTAGTTAAAAAAGAATGGATGTCGTCTTCGATCACGATCAATTGTTCCTTTGCGATGACTTCTTTTAGCTGTTGCCTCCGTTCTGCGGATAGTTGAAACCCAATGGGATTGTTGCAAGAAGGCATCAGAAAAATACCGTGGATTTCTTTTTTCCGACATTCTTGTTCAAGCAATTCGGGAAGCATACCCTCCGCATCAAAATCAATCGGTACGATTTCCATGTGATAAAGGTGAGCTAGTTCAATGAAATTTGAATAAGTATAGCGATCGACTGCCAAACGATCTCCTGGAGAAAACAGAGCAGCTAAAGTGACTGCCAAGCCATTTTGAACACCTGAAACAATAGCAATCTGGTCATTTGAAGCATAGACACCTTGTGTTTCCAACCAATTTTTGGCAATCGTCAATTGATAGTTTGTCCCTAAAGGTTCACGGTAACTAAGAAGTCCGCTTGTCGCATGATTTTGGGCGACGGCTTGAATAAAAGGCGCAATCATTTCGTTGCATTCATCAAATGAACTGACTAACCCAAAATCAATGATATGATCAGGTACTTGATCAGAGGAAATAGTGATGGAGGTAAACGCATTTGGCGAAACAAACGTACCACTCCCGATACTTGTATAGAGCAACCCTTTTTCTAGGCCCAACTTATAAGCTTGACCAACCGTTGTGAAATTGATGTCTAAGAAATCAGCTAATTCTCTTTGGGAAGGCAACCTTGTATTTTTTTGTAATTTATTGGATAAAATATCAGCTTCTAGTTGCTTGATAAGGGATTGATAGATTGGGCGATGTAACTTTTTTCTATCTGGACGCCAAGTCAATGGATAGTTCTCATAAGAGTTGATTGACATACTCTTTCCTTCTTTCAAAAATTGTATTCCATACAATTATATCATTGAATGTATTGTTTCTGAACGCTAGGATAGAAAAAAAGGAGGGGAAATATGCAAATCATCGATAGTCATGAAGTAATCACTCATTTTAGTTTTGCAGAAGCAATCAAAGTAATGGAACAGTGTTTTAAAGATTTTCAAGTCGGAAAGATTTCTCAAGAGAAGCGAATGGTCCAACAATTACCAGATGGAGAGGCCAAAAATATCTTTGCGATGATGCCTGCTTATCTAGGAAGTGATCGTTACTTTGGTTCTAAGATCATTACGGCATTTCCAAACAATCACAAACAAAAGCTACCTTCACATTTAGGTGAAATCATACTTTTCGATTCAAAAAATGGGCAACCTGTCGCGATGATCGATGCGAATGCAGTCACTTGGATACGAACAGCAGCAGTTTCAGCATTAGCCACGAACTACTTAGCAAAGTCATCGGCAGATACACTCACATTGATTGGATCAGGGCAACAAGCGGCTTCGCATCTAGCTGCAATTATCTGTGTCCGAAAGATTCATCGGGTGTTTGTCTATGACTTAGATGAAGCACGAAGAAAACAATTTATCCTAGAACAGCAAAATAAATATCCTGAACTGTGCTTTATTGATTGTTCCACGTTGACTGAAGCGACCATAGAAGCAGATATTATCTGTACTTTAACACCTAGTAGACATGCTTTTTTATCAAAAAACGATGTTCAATCTGGTACACACATCAATGTGATCGGGACATTTACACCAGATACCCGTGAGTTAACGAGTGATTTGATGGCATCTGGACAATTGTATGTGGATGATTATCAAGCGGTCAAAACGGAAAGTGGCGACTATTTGATTCCGCTGACAGAAGGGAAGATTGACCAGAAAAGCATTCTCGGTTCTCTAGGTGAATTAGTCACCCGGAAGAAGACAGGGAGAACAGACGAACAAGCGATCACGATCTTCGATGCTGTTGGCTTAGCAGTGGAAGATTTATGTTGCGCCGAATATATTTATCAAAAAGTAAAGGAGTAGTTTATAAATGAATTTACCCTATTATGTAGTTGACGCCTTCACCAATGAAGTGTTCAAAGGAAATCCTGCGGCGGTCTTTGTATTAGACGAATGGCTACCTGATGATGTCATGCAAAAAATCGCCATCGAAAACAATCTATCGGAAACCGCCTTTACCGTTAGAAAAGAGAAGGGCTATGAGTTACGTTGGTTCACTCCAGAGCGTGAAATCGATTTATGTGGTCATGCGACTTTAGCCACTGCATTTGTATTGTTCCATTTCTATGGCATCAGTGAATCCACGATTTCATTTTCAACGCAAAGTGGTAATCTATATGTCACACAAAAAGAGCAAAAATATGCGATGGATTTTCCAAGTATCTTACCGCAACCGGTCGCTATATTACCAGAATACGAGCAAGTGCTTGGTGCCAACATAAAAGAAGCTTATCTGGCAAGGGACTTATTTTTTGTTTTAGAAGATGAAGGGATAGTGGCAAATCTGACGCCTGATTATACGGCAATGACGCAATTAAAAGAAGGAGTCGGGGTAATCGTTACAGCTAAAGGAAAGAACGAAGATTTTGTTTCCAGAACCTTTTTTCCAAAACTAACGATCAATGAAGATCCAGTGTGTGGTTCAGCACATGCGAATTTGATTCCCTATTGGGCGCAAGCGCTAGGAAAGAATGACCTAGTTGCTCAACAACTTTCTCCTAGAGGTGGGTTCTTGACTTGTCAGTGGCTAGGAGATCGCGTGATGATCAGTGGAGAGGCAACTTTGTTTGCAAAAGGTGAAGCGTATATTTAGAAAATCCATCCAAACAGGTAGTATACAGAGTGCAATAAATAGCATACAGCTCTAAAAAATAAGCAAGAAGACCCGAAATTTATTCAAATATTTGGGTCTTCTTGCTTATTTTTAAAGGCTTTTTTGATGTTCGTTTATTTGGATTCAAAAGTGCGAGATGACTATGGGAACTACGCTTGCTTTATTTGAGATTTTCTCAATTTAGAAGAAACGATTTTCCCGTAATGTCACATTTTTGATATCTTCGACGGTTTGCGTTCCAGCTAGTTGCATCACCATTTCTAGTTCTTTTTTGAAGAAGTCGAATACTTGGTGGATGCCGGTACTTCCACCAAGAGCTAAACCGTAGATGGCAGGGCGACCGATTGCGACTAGATCGGCACCAGAAGCAATTGCTTTAAAGACATGCTGACCACGACGAACGCCGCTGTCGAAGACGATAGGCACACGTTTATCTACGGCTTCTGCTACATATTTCAAGGAATCAAATGCTGCTGGACCACCATCTAACTGACGACCGCCGTGATTAGATACCCAGATGCCATTTGCGCCCGCATCTAATGAACGATAGACATCGTCTTCTGATTGCACACCTTTTACATAAACGGGTAAGTCAGAATGAGCGGCAATAAATTCCACATCTTTTGGACTTAATTTTTGTTTTGAGGACTTATAAACTGCGTCCATCGTTTGTCCGACTCCTGATTGATAGGATTGAACGATCGGCATTGGCAAAGGAAAGGTGAAGCCATTGCGAAGGTCGGTTTCTCGATTACCACCAACAGTTGCATCAGCTGTCAGAACGATTGCTTTTGCGCCATTACGTTTAGCCATCTCTAGAATATCTAAATTGATGCCATTATCTTTACTCATGTAAAACTGGAACCATTGTGGTGCGTCTGGACCACCGGCTTCGCGGATTTCTTCTAATGTACATGAAGCGTAAGAACTTGCTGTATAGATCGTATGAAAATCAGCGACTCCTTTAGCTGAAGCTTTTTCTGCATTTGTATGCGCTAAACCATGAGCTGCAATAGGCGCCATGATGATTGGGGCAGACAATGTTTCTTGGTCAAAGTAAGTCGTTGTATCTGGAATTTCCACATCTTTTAAAACATGAGGAATAATCAATTGATGATTGAATGATTGCACGTTTTCTTGATACGTAAATAGATCTCCAGCACCACTACTGATATAACCGTATCCGCCAGTAGGAATCACTTGAGCTGCCGCCATTTCTAAGTCTTCTGTATTGATAAAACTGATTTGCCCTTCTTGTGAGCCAGCTTGATAAATCATTTCCATAAAACAATCCTTCTTTCTTAGTATCGATCAATAAATAATATCTTTTTTGTCAGCGTTTACATTTTTATACTACGCCTTGTTTTTAAAACAGGCAAATAATCTGTTTTATTTTATTTAACTGAACGAAGAAACACTGCTATGAGAGAGGGGTCGCATGCTCAGGATGCTTGAATCCTAAAAGTGGATATACTGATATCTGTTTTTTATCTGTTAGCAACTTTGGTAAAATTTTTCTTTTTTTACAAACTCACTCGAATAACTGTGACACCTAGTTGTTCGATTTTTTTTGCAAGTTTAGGCGAACAATGCTGATCGGTGATCAAATAGTCAAAGGCAGAGACATCAGCGATCTTAAATTGTGAAGTCCGACCAATCTTGCGATGATCTGCAACAAGGATACGACATTTGCTACTCTTTTTGATCATCCATTCGTTGATTTTAGATTCATTTAAAATTTTTGTCGTCACACCATTATCCAAATCTACTCCGCTACATCCGATGATACAAACATCTGCATTCATATCTGCTAATGTCCGAGCGGCAATGTCTCCAACTAAAATTTCTTTAGGTACACGTAATTCGCCACCAGTGAGGATATAAGTATAGTTTCCTTGTCTGACGCAAGAAACGACCTTTAAATTATTCGTTACGACGGTGACGTGATCCGATTCTAAATAATCGAGTGTAGCCAAGGCAGTGGAACTTGAATTGATAAATACTGTGGCATAATCTCCAATATATTGACTAGCAAAACGAGCGATTTGATGTTTGATCCACGTTGGTCCAGATAGATCAAAATTTGTCTGATTGTCATAGTTGAAGAGGCAATAGCCGTGTTCACGAATAATCTCATTTTTTTCTTCTAATAATGTCAGATCACGACGAATCGTACTAAGGGAGACTTGAAGCTTTTCAGACAGTTCGATCGTGGTCATTTGGTTGCGCCCTTGTAATAGATCAAGTATTTTATTACGTCTTTTTTCAATCGCCGACAGAGAATTTTTCATTGTTATCCTTCCTTTTCTATTAATTTTTTTCTCTATATGACTGATTATAGCTATACGAGCATAAAAAAAATGTAAACAATCACATAAAGTAATAACAGTCATATAAAGCTATTCCAATCGTTATGATAGCGCTCTATTATTTATGTATACCTAAAGTAAAAAGGGGGCAATGGCGCATGAATGTATCAGAAGTAACAAAAGAAGATTGGTTGCGTTCGACTTTTCCAGAATGGGGAACCTATCTGAACGAAGAAATCGAAATGGAACAAGTAAAAGAAAAAAGCGTATCTATATGGTGGTTAGGGTGTACAGGGATTTGGCTGAAGACACATGAAGGCACAAATATCCTCTGTGACTTATGGTGTGGGACAGGTAAACGGACCCACGGGAACGGACAGATGAAAAAAGGGCATCAGATGATGCGTATGAGCGGTACAGAAAAGATGCAACCGAATTTACGTACACAGCCTTTTGTGATCGACCCATTTGCAATCAAAAATGTGGATGCATTAGTGGTAACACATATCCATTCCGATCATCTGGATATCCACACTGCCGCAGCTGTTCATCAAAATTGTCCAGAGGCTTTATTTATTGGCCCCAAAGCAGTAGTAGAAACATGGCTATCTTGGGGGATACCTAAAGAAAAGACTCAGGTGGTCAAACCGGGTGATATCGCTTTGATCAATGAACTAGAGATCGTTGCGTTGGAAGCCTTTGATCGTACGGCATTGATCACGCATGATGATCCTAATGTGCAATTAAAAGAACAGTTGCCTCAAGAAATGGATACGATCGCTGTCAATTATCTTTTCAAAACATCGGGAGGGACGATCTACCACGCAGGGGATTCCCATTATTCCAACCTCTTTGCCAAACATGGCAATGAACATCAAATCGATGTTTGTTTAGGTGCATATGGTGAAAATCCGCGTGGTATCACTGATAAGATGACCGCTAGTGATTTGTTGAGAATGGCAGAATCGCTAAGAGCTCAAGTAGTGATCCCAGTCCATTATGATATTTGGTCAAATTTCATGGCTGATCCTAGCGAGATCACTCAATTATGGCGTATGAAAAAAGACCGTTTGGCTTATCAGTTTTCTCCTTATATTTGGCAAGTAGGTGGTAAATATACGTATCCAGATAACAGACAAGACTTAGCCTTCAATTTTGATCGTGGCTTCCATGATGTCTTCACCCAAGAAAATGATACGCCATTTCCATCATTTTTATAGGAGAACAAGAGATAGATGACAAAAAATCAGCTGAACCGAGATTTTTTGTAAGTGAAAGTAAAAGCGAGGAGGAAGAACGTATCAAAGCAAGTGAACGTAAGATAAAGTCGTCTCTTGATAAGAATACGCCGTTGTCGAACGAATGATTGCTTGATGCTGTTTGTAAATATGTTGAGATATTTTTATGAGAATGGCTTAGTCAATTATGTAGAAACTACGATCGCTGATTGGCGAATGGCAATTGAGGAGAGTAGTCGCCATTTATTAGAAAAAAGAATCATCGATCATGTATACGTAGAAGAAATGATTCGCAGTATCGAAGAATATGGTGCATATATCCTGATTGCTCCCCACGTTGCTATGCCTCATGCCATGCAAGGTGGCTCAAATGTTTTTGGAACAGCGATTTCCTTTACTAAAATGAAAGTTCCCGTTCTTTTTGAAGAAGGGGGACAGTCTGCCAGTCTTTTCTTCATCTTAGCAGCCAAAGACCCGGACCAACACTTGAAAAACATTCAATCATTATCGGAATTACTGATGCAAGATGGTTTGATCGAAGCGCTACTTGCGACAGAAACGATCGAAGATTATCAAGTAATCATGGAGAAATACGAGCCAACATAGGAAGATATAGCCTGTTGCTTGATAAGTTTGGTTGATGAGGAACATTAGACGGAAAGCAAATGGACATAAAAGATAAATTTTCAACTAAAAAATACGATGTAAGGGAGGGAGACCGTCTACACGAAAACCATAACATCTAGCATCGTTTGATGATTTGTTCTGGTTTTTTGGTAACGGAAAAATATGGGAGAGATCTTGATGGAGATATGGACGTATTTTGCGACAAATATTTTAACTCAACCAGCCTACTTGATCGGTTCGATCGTTTTATTAGGGTATGTACTCCTTGGTCGACCATTATATGAATGTTTAGCTGGTTTTTTGAAAGCAACTGTAGGTTATTTGATTTTAGCTGTAGGTTCAGGCGGATTAGTGAACAATTTCCGGCCGATCTTAGTCGGTTTAAAGGATCGTTTTGATCTTGAGGCGATGGTGACTGATCCCTACTTTGGTCAAAATGCTGTAGATGCAGGGTTGATGGAGACGTTTGGGCGAACATTCAGTGATGTGATGATTTTATTATTGATTGCATTCGTGTTGAATATCCTGTTAGTTCGTTTCCAAAAATATACGAAACTCCGAGCTGTTTTTACGACAGGTAATGTCCAGATCCAGCAAGCAGCTACAGCTTTTTGGATTTTACTTTTCTGTTTTCCTGAGTTAGGAAGAGTAGAAGTATTAGTGTTTATGGGGATTATTTTAGGGTGTTACTGGGCAGTTGCTTCTAATTTGACTGTTGGTGTGACACAAGAACTGACAGAAGGTGCTGGTTTTGCGATTGCTCACCAACAGATGTTTGGGGTGTACCTATTTTCCACCTTAGCGAAGTGGTGGCAAAAAAACAGTCGTAAAAAAAGTGGGAATAGAAAAGCTGATAAGAAGCTTGAAGATATGGAACTTCCAGGTTTCTTATCCATCTTCAACGAGAATATGGTGGCAACTTCTTTATTGATGTTGTTCTTCTTTGGCATCATATTGTTGGTACTAGGACAAGAGTATTTGATCGAGTCGGAGTTTATGGCACCAGGACAAAGTTTCGTTTTCTACATACTGACAACTTCCTTGAACTTTGCAGTGTATTTAGCCATTTTACAACTTGGTGTCCGGACCTTTATAGATGAGTTGACACAATCTTTCCAAGGAATATCAAATACTATTTTACCAGGGGCTGTGCCGGGGATCGACGTGGCTGCAACTTTCGGTTTCGGTTCACCAAATGCTGTAACGATCGGATTTTTATTTGGTGCATTAGGACAATTCTTGATGATCATCTTATTGATCGTCTTCCGATCACCAACGATCGTGATTGCTGGATTCATCCCGCTATTTTTTGATAATGCAGTCATCGCTGTATTCTCTAATAATCGTGGCGGGTTCAAAGCGGCATGTTTGTTCCCGTTCTTATCAGGGCTGATCCAAGTCGGTGGTTCTGCACTCTTTGCAACGTGGATCGGATTGTCTCGTTACGGAGGATACATCGGTATGTTTGATTGGGCGAGTGCTTGGCCAGCTTTTACAGTATTGATGAAATTTTTAGGATATGCAGGTGTCGTATTAGTCGTCATAGGTCTATTACTCATTCCCCAATTGCAATATCGAAAAAATCCAGAAGGGTATTTCTTGATCGTTGAGGATTATCAAAAATATAAAGAGAAATTTGGAGAAAATAATTAATTGGAGGGAAAGCAAATGAGAATTTTAGTTTCGTGTGCGAATGGTTCTGGTACAAGTTTAATGATGATGCGTAGTGTGGAAAAGGCAATGAGAGAATTGAATATTACAGTAAGTAAAATCCATCATTGTCCGATATCTGAAGGTAAAAGTTCTGCCAGTCAGTATGATGTCGTGTTTACACCACTTAATTTTATGCCGATGTTCATGAAAGCAATTGAGCGAGGTGTGACGGTCGTTGGAATCAAAAATGTGATGTCACCTACTGAGATCTGTGAGAAATTCAAAGAAACAACATTGTACAAAGAATTGAAATCAAAGGAGAATTAGATGAAACGACCAAAACTACAAATTGCTTTGGATCATAACACGTTAGCCTCTGCATTGGCAGATGTGAAGAAAATTGGAGAAATCGTCGATGTGATCGAAGTAGGTACCATCCTTTGTCTCCAAGAAGGAAATAAGGCAATCGAATGTATGAGACAAATGTTTCCAGAAAAAACGCTCGTTGCGGATACAAAATGTGCCGACGCAGGCGAAACTGTAGCTGAGAACGTAGCGAAGGCTGGGGCTGATTTCATGACAGTGATCTGCTGTGCATCTCTTGCCACCATGCGAGCCGCACAAAAGAAAGTCAAAGCACTCCAAGTAGAGTTATATGGAGAGTGGACGATCGAACAAGCAAAACAATGGCGAGAAATTGGAATTTCTCAGGTCGTCTACCATCAAAGTAGGGATGCCTTGTTAGCTGGGGAAGTTTGGGGAGAAAAGGATCTGAAGCTCGTCCAACAATTGATCGATTTAGGTTTTCAAGTATCAGTAACTGGTGGGCTGTCAATTTCAACGTTAGCCTTGTTCCAAGGAATGCCGATCTTTCATTTTATTGTCGGTCGAGGATTGACGGCATGTGCAGACCCTATCACGCAAGCACAAGCATTCCAAAACGAGATCAAGCGACTGTGGGGAGAATGAGATGGCGAGAATCGGACTTTACGAAAAGGCGTTGCCTAGCGGATGGTCGTGGCAAGAGCGGTTACATGCAGTAAAGGAATTAGGGTTTGATTTTATGGAAATATCGATTGACGAAAGCGAGGAACGATTGGCTCGTTTAGAATGGACAAATGAACAAATCGCTGAGTTAAAGGAAGCGATGGCGGTTTCGGGAATTGCTATCCATTCGCTTTGTTTAAGTGGGCATCGGCGATTCCCATTCGGTTCAGCGGATATCAAAAAACAGGAAAAAGCCTTATGTATGATGAAAAAGGCGATACAACTTGCGTATCGGTTAGGTATTAGGATCATACAAGTAGCGGGATATGATGTTTACTACGAAGAAAAATCAATAGAGACAAGAGAAGCGTTTATCAGAGGGATGCGTGCCAGTATCAAAGAGGCGGCACAATATGGGATAATTTTGTCGATTGAAGTCATGGATGACCCATTTATGAATTCGATTCGTAAGTTCATGGAGATAAAAAAACAAATTCCTTCTCCTTATTTACAAGTGTATCCTGACTTAGGAAATCTATCTGCTTGGCCAGAAAATAATGTAGCTATTGAAATTGAACAAGGCATCGAATACATTACTTCGATCCATCTGAAAGATACGCAACCAGTAACCGCAAATAGTAAAGGTAAGTTCAGAGACGTTCCTTTTGGACAAGGTTGTGTTGATTTTTTTGGCGTATTTAAAACATTGAAACGGGTAAATTACGAAGGACCTTTCTTGATTGAAATGTGGAGTGGTCAGGATAGTGATTATGAAAGTCAGATTTTAAAAGCGAAAGAATATCTATTACCAATGTTAAAAGAATCGGGATTTTAACCTCACTTTTTTGGTGAAACTTGGAAATAAACGATTGATATATTCCTTATTGAATATGATCAACTCAATTAGTTATTCTTTTATTGATTATCCTGAGCAGATTATTCCTCTAAAAATTTATCAAGTGATAATATATATTTATCAGTTGATAAATTTTTAGGGGGAATTTTATGTTTTTAGCATTAAATGAAATCATTCATTCAAAATTACGCTACGCCTTAGTGACTGGCGTCATGTTTCTAATTGCGTACCTTGTCTTTTTTTTGACAGGATTAGCCTACGGGTTGGCACAAGACAATCGAACTGCTGTAGATAAATGGGAGGCAGATACCATTGTCTTATCCAAGGATGCCAATACAAACTTAGGGATGTCGATGATCACGAAAAAGATGGCAGAAGAAGTGAAGGGAGATCAAGTGGCTTACTTAGCTCAGACACCTGGAGTAGTCACGAGTCCAGATCGTCCAGATGCGGATAAAGTCAATGTAAGTTTTTTTGGGATTGACCAAAACCAATTCATCATGCCGAATATCATGGAAGGAGAAGAATTCCAGTCAAACGACGAAGCAGTCGGTGATATCAGTTTAAAAGAAGAATATGGTCTGGACGTTGGAGATACGATCAAATTATCAGGAAGCGACAAGACATTTAAATTGACTGGATTTACGGAAAATGCCAAATTCAATGTCTCTCCTGTCGTCTATACAACGATCAATGCGTACCAAGAGATACGATTTGAGAAACAAGATGCAACTGATAATGCTCGTATTAATGCAGTGGTCGTGCGAGGAGATGTGGATAGCTTACCGGATGATCTAGAAAAAATCAGTATTTCGACATTTATCAATGAATTACCAGGATACAATGCACAAGTGTTGACGTTTGGTTTCATGATTGGCTTCTTGATCGTGATTGCAGCAATCGTAATCGGTATTTTTATTTATGTATTGACTATGCAAAAAATCAATATTTTTGGTGTACTGAAAGCGCAAGGCGTTACTGGTGGATTCATTGCACGTTCAGTAGTTGCCCAAACGTTCTTACTTTCATTTTTCGGTGTTGCTCTTGGATTGTTTGGAACGTTCGTCACTTCACTGGTGCTACCAGATGCTGTGCCATTCCAAAGTAACTGGCTGTTTTTCGGTGTGATTAGTGTGATGATGTTGATTGTCGCTATTTTAGGGGCACTCTTCTCTGTTAGAACGATCGTAAAAATCGATCCATTAAAAGCAATCGGATAGAAAGGAGAATGGGTAATGAAAGCAATTGAATTTATAGATGTTGAAAAAAGTTTTAAAGATGGTGATCAAACCATTCAAGCATTGAAAAAAACAAATGTCAGTGTCGATAAAGGGGAGTTTGTCGCAATCATTGGACCATCTGGTTCTGGAAAGAGTACTTTCTTAACGATTGCGGGCGGTTTACAGACACCAAATAAAGGGACCGTGAAAATCAATGGAGAAGATTTCAGTGAACAACCGGAGAAAAAGCGAGTAAAATTACGCTTCAAGGAAATCGGATTTATTCTTCAAGCTTCCAATCTAGTTCCGTTTTTGACTGTCAAAAAACAATTAGTGTTGGTTGATAAGATCAAGCATGAAAATCGACAAGAAGAGGCGAAGGAATTATTCCAACAACTTGGGGTGGATAAACTCCTTAATAAGTATCCAGAAGATCTTTCGGGTGGTGAACGACAAAGAGTGGCAATTGCTCGAGCGCTATATAACGATCCTTCGATTATTTTGGCAGATGAGCCAACAGCTAGTTTGGATTCAGAAAAAGCAGTGGAAGTCGTAGACATTTTAGCGAAAGAATCCAAAGAGAAAAATAAAGCAATTATTATGGTCACTCATGATACCCGACTTATTGACAGATGTGATAAAGTATTTATGATAGAAGATGGTGTCTTTCAAGAAAAAAAATAAGTCAGAGGGTGTAAAAGTTGGTCCATCGATACAATAAGGATACACAAGAGAAAATTTTAAAAGAAGCAAATCGTTTATTTATGTCAAAAGGTTATCAAGGAACTTCAACACGTGAAATTGCTAAAAATGCTGGAATCACACAACCAAATCTTTATCATTACTTTAGTGATAAAGAAAAATTATATTGTGCTGTTTTAGAAGAGCATTTGAGTACTGTAGGCACAGACTTAAGAGCTATTCTGGAAGAGAACAAACTTGATTTTAAACAATCTTTGACTAAAATGACGAAGTATTTGATCGATACCCATCTTTTAGACCTATTTATGATGCACCATGATTTAAAATCAAACCTTTCGGCAGAGACACGAAATCATCTTTTTACCTTGTGGAAAAAAAGTTATCGTGAACCATTTGAAGTGATTTTTTCGAAAAATC
Organism: Enterococcus mundtii; assembly: GCF_002947535.1. Lineage (GTDB taxonomy): Bacteria > Bacillota > Bacilli > Lactobacillales > Enterococcaceae > Enterococcus_B > Enterococcus_B mundtii_B. The sequence goes on along the minus strand of NZ_PUAP01000026.1, from coordinate 141,581 downwards.
AATCTTTGATGCGCGAACATGTCACGACAGAAATTGCGGCAAAGCACTTTTTTCTTTTGTTAGCACCATATATCACCGAATCTTCGAACTCACTTGAAAATCCATTTAGTGTGGAACGACTGATCGATTTATACCTTCATGGTGTGGTAGCTGATTAAATGCGGTTGTGACAGAAGTATCCAGATCTGAGAAATAAGCCGAGAAACCCAAAAATTGTTTTTCAAATTTTGGGTTTCTCGGCTTTTTATGAAGGAGTCACTTCTGGAACATCGTTTATTTGATTTTTAAAATTAGAAACAAAAATGAATTTAATTTCTTGTCCTCTACACTTTTTTTGTTATTATATTTTCTTGGATTGTTATTTTTTAATTAAAATAATGAGGGATATTTAATTTTTCTGACAATTGAGAAAAAGAGGTGAAAAGCAAGTGATATAAAGATTTTTAATAATAACGATTATAAATTAGATAAATAACCGAGGTATTTTAATTTGTTTTTTAAATAATTTTAAGAAAACGGTTGAAAAAGCTATTTTCAGGTGATAATATTCTGTTAGCAACAAAAGTTTCACTGAGTTTATCTCACTATTTTAAAGAAATAGAGGGGGAATGAATAACATATTTTCGTGTTTATTTTGTTACATAATTGTTTTTTGAAAAGTGAATAGTGTAAAAAGGGGAGAATTAAAAAATGAAAAATGTTAAAAAAATTGGGTTGGCAGCAATGTTATTTTCTTCTGTTGTTTCAACGACGCTTCCGACAATTGGGGAATTGTCTATCGTCAATGCTGAAGAAATCCAACAAAAAGAACAGCAAGCAAGTTATAGAAACGTAATGTACTATGGTGACTGGTCGATTTGGGGCGGCGAAGGTAACTTTTATCCAAAAGATATCCCAGCAGATCAATTGACTCACTTGAATTTTGCCTTTTTAGATTTTGATAGTAATGGCGAACTAGTCTTTACTGATGCAGACGCAGCGACAGGCGCACCTGTAGGATTACCGGGCGTACAATGGAACTCTGCTAGTTCTGGTATCTTAAATGCGATTCAAGATTTACGTGGAAAAAATCCAAACATGAAAATTGGTGTTTCATTAGGTGGTTGGTCTAAATCAGGAGATTTCTCTGAAGTAGCAGCAAATCCTACGAAACGTAAGAACCTTGTAGATAATGTAGCAAAATTTATTAAATATACAAATATGGACTTTGTCGATGTTGACTGGGAATTCCCGGCAGACGTACGTCAACCAGATCTAGTGGATAACGTAAACGACGAAGGAACACCAAATGCAAAACCTGAAGATAAAGAAAATTACATAAAATTATTAGATGAAATTCGCGAAACAATTGATAAACAAGGCGAAGAATTAGGCAAAACATATGAACTGTCTGTTGCATTGCCAGCAGCTCAAGGTAAATTAGATTCAGGTATTGACGTGAAACGATTATTTGATGTTGTCGATTTCGCAAACATCATGACCTATGACTTAAATGGCGCATGGTCAGATACAAGTGGTCACCATTCTGCACTTTACGGGAATCCTGCTGATCCTAATTATGATGAAGGCTTCTCAGTAGATCAAACAGTAGAATACCTGCGTGGAAAAGGTGCAGCTTCAGAAAAAATCGTTATTGGAGCAGCATTCTATACTCGTGGATGGAATGAAGTGGCAAAAGGGGATAATGCAGAAGCACCGGGATTATTCCAAAAAGCAGAATTATCAAGTCAAGACGCCGATCAAACACCAAGTTATGGAGCGAAAAACAAAAATCCATTAAAAGTAGGTGACGGTGGACGTGCCAGTGGTGTATGGCCATATCGAGATATCGAAACGTTACTTGGTAATACATCTGGATTGAAAGAGTATTGGGATGATGTTGCGAAAGCACCATTTATGTACAGTGAAACAACTGGTGAATTCTTTACTTACGAAAATGAAAAATCAGTGACTTATAAAGCTGAATATGTAAAAGAAAACCAACTGGGTGGAATCATTTCATGGCAACAATCACAAGATAAAGAAACAACTGGTACAAAACGTGATGAGTTGACCAATGCAATCAAAGAAGGATTGTTAGGTAGTGAGAAACTTCCAGAATTTGAGATCATGAGCACACCATTGAATGTGGATGTTGAGATCTCAACTTATACACAATATGGCGTTAGTGGCTACGACGTAAAAATTACCAATAATGAGAAAATGGAAGAAACTTCTTCTGTATTGAAATTAGTTGAATTTTCACAAGAAACAATCAAATTACCTAAACTAGTGATTCCAATGGCGACAAATGAAAAGCTTGGCGCTGGTGATTACAAAGCAGGTACTGTAACAAATGTTGATGGCGCTGCAATCGTTGATTTGTCTTCTGTATATGATGGCAAAGAAATCGCACCAGGTGCATCTTATGAGTTCAGATTGAGTTCAAATGCTGCTGAAGCAGATGTCGCTGTTGACAATATCGACTCCATCACATTAAGCCAAAGAATTGGTGACGAAGGTATCGAAATCAATAAACAAGTGATCTTTGGTGAAGGTTCAACGACTGAACCAGGAACTCCGGATACAGAAGCACCTTCAGTACCAACAGGACTTACAGCTTCAACAATCGGTGAAACAAATGTTTCTCTATCATGGACAAAATCAACTGACGACAAAGGGGTCGCAGGTTACTACGTTTTCCGTGATGGCAAACAAGTTGGTCAATCAGCAACAACTTCATTTACTGACGCTGGATTAACTGCAGAAACAGAATATTCATATACAGTAAAAGCATTTGACCGTGCTGGAAATGTTTCAGAAGAAAGTAAAGCATTAGTTGTTAAAACGTTAGAAAAAGCACCAGTAGATACAGAAGCACCTTCAATTCCATTAGACTTGAAAGCTTCAACGATCGGTGAGAAAAATGTCTCATTGTCTTGGACTCGTTCTACTGACAATGTTGCAGTAGCAGGTTACTATGTTTTCCGTGATGGCAAACAAGTAGGCCAATCAGCAACAACTTCATTTGCTGATGCTGGGTTAACACCAAATACAGAATACTCATATACAGTAAAAGCATTTGATGCAGCAGGAAATGTTTCAGAAGAAAGCAAAGCATTAGTTGTCACAACTTTAGAAGAGACAACTCCTCCAGCTGAAGGTGAGTGGGATGCTAACAAAGTCTATGATTTAGGTGATGTAGTAACTCATAAAGGAAATACTTACCGTGCGAAATGGTGGACACAAGGTGATGAGCCAGGAACTGAACAATGGGGTCCATGGGAACTAATTGGTTAATTTAGATACAAAAAGAACAGGGCAGTTTGCCTTGTTCTTTTTTTTATAATGTTATTCTGTCGTTGTTATTTATCTTGTTTACTCAAATTTACCGAAAAAAACATGTTAGTTAAAAAATAAACAAAATCATATGGCTTAAAAATAACTTGAAACGCGATATGTGTAATCGGTTGCAAATAGTTGCATTAAAAATAAATAAATGTTAAATTCATATTTGCAAGATATTTCTAATTAAAATTTAGTTAATTTCTAATTTTTAAGGAGTGATAAAATAACTTTTAACCTGTGATTTGGGCGCGCTTGTTTTTCCGTAAAAAAACTGAGAAAAAAAGGAGATGAGATTGATATGAAAAGAATTAAGAGTATTAGTTTAGTTGCTTTGTTATTTTCTTCGATTGTTGCAATGACTTTACCAGCATTTAATGAGTCGCCAGAGGTTCATGCTGAAGAGGTGCGAGAAACTCAGGTAGCGCCTTATCGCAATGTCATGTACTATGGCGATTGGTCGATTTGGGGTGGAGAAGGGAATTTCTATCCTAAAGATATTCCAGCTGATCAAATCACTCATTTGAATTTTGCCTTTTTGGATTTTGATAGTAATGGCGATTTAGAATTTACAGATACGGATGCTGCTGTTGGTGCGCCTGTAGGACAAACAGGAGTCCAATGGAATTCTGCAAGTTCGGGTATCTTGAATGCGATCCAAGATTTGCGTGGGAAAAATCCTAATATGAAAATTGGTGTCTCTTTGGGTGGCTGGTCGAAATCAGGTGATTTTTCTGAAGTAGCGGCTGATCCAGTCAAAAGACAGAACCTAGTAGAGAACGTCACACGATTTATCAGATATACGAATATGGATTTTGTTGATGTCGATTGGGAGTACCCTGCAGATGTTCGACAACCTGACTTGGTAGACAATGTCAACGATGAAGGAACGCCGAATGCTGTACCTGAAGATAAAGAAAATTACATCATTTTACTAAATGAGATTCGCGAATCGATCGATGAACAAGGTGAAGAACTAGGTAAAACTTATGAATTATCAGTTGCACTACCTGCATCCCAAGGAAGATTATCTTCTGGGATAGATATTGACGGTCTATTTGAAGTTGTTGATTTTGCGAATATCATGACCTATGATATGAACGGTGGTTGGGGTGACCGCAGTGGACATCATACAGCGCTCTATGGGAATCCTGCTGATCCTAATTATGACCAAGGACTTTCGGTGGATCAGACGGTCCAGTTTTTACGAGATGAAGGTGCGCCAGCTGAAAAAATCGTGATTGGGGCAGCATTTTATACTCGTGGTTGGCATGAAGTGGCAGAAGGCAATGATCCGTTACTACCTGGATTGTTCCAAACGGCTGAACAGAGTAATCGAAATGCTGACCTATCGGCAACATACGGTGCGAAAAATAAAAGTCCGTTAGTTGTAGGGGATGGCGGTAGAGCCGGTGGTGTCTGGCCATATCGAAATATTCCAGATTTGATCAGTGCAACGAGTGGACTGACTGAATACTGGGATGATGTAGCGAAAGCACCTTACATGTATAGTACAGAAACTGGCGAGTTTTTCAGTTTTGATAACGTACGCTCGATCGGTTATAAAACACAATATGTACAGGAAGAACAATTAGGCGGTGTGATTTCTTGGATGCAATCACAAGACAAAGAAACGACAAGTACAAAACGTGATGAACTGACGAACGCAATCAAAGAAGGCTTATTTGGAAACACACCATTACCACAGCACGAAATCGTTAGTACACCATTAGACATTTCTGTGGATATCACCCCATATACAGAGAATAATGTAAGCGGGTACGAAATCACTTTGACAAATAATGAAACATTGACAGAAACGTCTACTGTACTAAGCGCTGTGGAAGCTGCTCAGAAAACAGTCAAATTGCCTAAACTTATGCTGGAGTTGAATAGTAATGAAACATTAACTTCTGGTAACTTCAAGGCAGGGGCTGTGACTACCACTAACGGCACGGTAACTGTTGATCTAGCCACCGTTTATGATGGCAGAGAACTTGCTCCAGGAGCTTCTTATGATTTCCGATTACAATCTGATACGTCACAGGTTTCGGTTGATCATATTGATGCGATCACTTTAAGTCAACGAATTGGGACTGACGGTATTGAGATCAACCACCAAGTGATCTTTGGTGCAGAAGCGCCAGACCCTTCAGATGTTGAGGCACCGTCAATTCCAACAAATGTGGCAGCGACAACGATCAATGCTACAGAAGTGACGTTGAACTGGACGGCTTCAACCGACAATCAGCGAGTAGCAGGTTACTTTGTTTACCGTGATGGTCAATTGGTCGGACAACCAAGAACGCCATCGTTTACAGATACGGGATTAACACCTGATACACAGTATACGTATGCTGTAAAAGCATTTGATGCCTCAAACAATGTTTCGGCAGCTAGTCAACCAGTGATCGTTCAAACCTTGGAAGACAGTGTGCCTGGGTATGCGGCATGGGATGCATCAACAGTCTATCTTCTGGGGGATAGAGTCACTCATTTAGGAAATACGTATCAGGCAAAATGGTGGACACAAGGCGATGAACCTGGCACTCAACAATGGGGACCATGGGAATTGATCAATTAGATCGTTTAAATATTAGCAGATTCAGGAGTGACCATTCACTGACAACTGGTTGCTGATGGAATTGAAAAACCTCGTTGGGCTTGATGAAACATCAATGCCTAGCGAGGTTCTTACGTTTAGAAAAAAATCATTGATTGAAATAAGTGCGTAGCGCTTGTGTGATCGATTGTGCCAGTTGTTGTTGATAGTTAACAGTAGTCAATGTTGCTAGATCTTCCTCATTGTTCATATAGCCCATTTCGATCAAGAGGGATGGCTGAAGGTTTTCTCTTAACACCTGATAGTTCCCTGTAGCAGTTCCACGAGAAGTAATGGGCAGATCCGCCAGTTCATCAGAAACAGTTTCCGCTAGACGTTGCTCACTATTGTAATAATAATAAGTGGTTGTACCAGTTGCTTCATTGGCCGATTCAGTCGAATCAGCATGTAAGCTGATAAAAAGGTCCGCTGCTTTTTCTTCACTAAATGCACAAATGTCATCTAATGAAATGTAGTCATCTGTTTCATGAGTCAAATAAACCGTTGCGCCAGCGGCTTCTAAACTCGTTTGTAATTGTTTTGCGGCAGCGAGTGTCACTGTCTTTTCTTCCGTATTTCCATCTGTGCTAAGCGCGCCTGTATCGTCGCCTCCGTGTCCGGGATCTAGTACGATCACCGCTTCTGATAGGTCACTCGGTGTTTCTTGTGTCGAGCGAGTCACTGATGAGCCGTCCGTAAGCGATATATAACCACTTTCACCATCATTCGTGGTAATTTTGTAGGCGTTGGCTGTAGTTGAAAGAAGCGTAGCCAGTTCACCAGCATTGACGGAAATAAGCGGTTCACTTAATGATTCGTCTGCATACAATGTGGCATCTTCTTTTCCGATTTTTATGAGAGCCTCTGAAGAAGAATCAGTTGTTTGTATGATGCTAGAGACACTGTTGCTTGTCTGTTGTCTCGCATCTGTGTCTTGATTGCTAAGACCAAATTTGAAAAGGGCAATGATCCCGATCATACATATAAAAATAATAATTCGCATTTTTTTCATCGTTTTCACCTCTTGAACATGAGGATAAACAACAAAACTTAAATCGAACTTAAAGAAAATGAACCGAGCTAAAACTGATAGTTAGTTGACTAATTTTTTGGCTTTTTCTGTGTTCGCAAAATGCAATTTTGCATAGTTTGCTAACAAGGCTTCGCCACCTTTTTTTAAAATCGTTGCAGCGACTTGGTCGGATTTGGTACCCGCACCAGAAGGAAGCGTGAGACCAAGTTCAGCAGAAGCTTTGTCCAACTCTTCTAAAAAGCTTGCGCGACTAATGATCGAAGCCGCAGCAACAGCTAGATGATATTGTTCACCTTTGGTAACAAAGTAGAGTTTTTCGGTGATTTGATTTTTTTCTAAACGCGCGTATTTTTTAAAGTTGGCTTCCGGTGTGAACTGGTCGATCAAAATAGCATCCGGCTTGACGGGTGCTATTTTTTGTAACAATAAGTGGATAGCTTGATTGTGTAAAGCGACCTTCATTCTCACTGCATTATACGTAGGTTGGATCTCATTGTATTTTTTTGGTGGCAAAACCAACAATTGATAAGGGATCGTTTCCTTCAATACTTTGGCTAATTGGATAATTTGTGAGTCCTTTAATTCTTTTGAATCCTTGACACCTAACGAGCGTAATTCCTTCAATTGTGTTTGATCGACATAGGCAGAACAGACAGTCAGTGGCCCAAAGTAACTGCCGTTGCCGACTTCGTCACTCCCTAAAACAGATAGTGTTTGTAGATCTTTGGGTAAGGAAGAAGTACTAACTTGTGTTGTTTTTTTAGGTGTCAGTGGGTCTCCCCATTTCGCAGCTTCTTGTTCGGCGCCATTACCTTGAAACATCACTTTTCCAGAAGTATACGCGGTGATCGTCGTGCCATTTTTTTTAGCGGAAAAATGCGTATATGGAATCGGCTTTTGTACTAAAAATGGGCGATATGCCTCTTTCATCATGTTCATTTGATTTGTTGTTACTTTTAAGATAATGTTACTCATGTTTTCCTCCTGTTGCGATCAAGTCGAACGAAAAGTTACATTTGACTAGATCCAGCTGATTTGAAATCAATGCACACATAGCATTTTTGCAAAGTTTATCATATAATAGTAAAGTATTTATAATGAAGTTTTTCGTGTACGGTTAATTGCTTAACTATATGGTACACTAGTTAATATTTTTGGCAATAGGAGGAGACAGATTCATATGGCACATGAAAAAACACGCTATAAAGCGGTGATTGCGGATCAAACGTATACTATTATCGGGCAAGAATCAAAACAGCATATGGATATGGTCACAAAATTAATCAATGAACAACTAGCTGAACTGAAAGAATTGTCCCCTCAATTAGACAATGAACAAGCAGCTATTTTATTAGCAGTCAATGCATTTTCAGATCAATTGAAAAGACAGGAAAAAAATTTGAATTTAATAAAAGAAGTCACAGAACTGAAACAAAAAATGGTGAGATTCACAGAAATGGAAAATCGCATCAAACGAATCGAAGCAATTGAAAACGAAGCGCGAGCAGTATTAAAAGAAAGTGGAAGCGACCATGAGATCAAAAATCATGTGGAAGCACAACAGATCCTAAATGAAAAAAGAAAAGGTCAAATCAAACAAAGATCTTCGAATTGATATTATTATAGAAGAGAAAGGAAGAATGTATGCTTAGTCTTTTGATTTTATTTATTTTGCTGATTGCATTTTTTTCTGGGGCAAGTCGCGGCTTTGCGCTACAGGGAATTTATCTGATTGGCTATTTTGTCTCATTTCTAGCAGCACAAACCTATTACAAAACATTAGCCAGTCATCTGCAATTATATATTCCTTATCCAGCGGTAACAGCCAATTCTAACCTAGTTTTTTTTGATCAAGCTTTTTCATTCAAATTAGATGAGGCGTTTTATGCCGGAGTGGCTTTCCTGATCATTTTATTTATTGGTTGGCTAGTCACAAGATTCATTGGGGTATTCGCGCATGGGTTGACGTTTATTCCTGTACTAAAGCAATTAGACTGGGTGGCTGGAGGAATTTTATCCGTGATCATCACCTATATTTCGTTGTTTTTAGTTTTACGTTTATTGACGTTTATTCCGGTGGGATTTATCCAGAACCAGTTTAATGGCAATAATCTTGCAACATTTATGGTTGAACGAACACCTATTTTAGCAAATAAAATATATGATCTATGGGTAACACAAGTAATTAACTAAGTAAGAGATTATTTCTTGTCAATGACAGAGGCTATGAAGATGTTGGTTAGTCTTGAGGACTATTTAGCCATCTATCGGCCTCTTTTTTAGCGAAAGTAAGGTGAAAAAAATGAATAAACGAATTCTTGAAACATTAGAGTTTGAAAAAGTAAAACAACAAGTACGACAGTTTGTGATCACAGCACAAGGGCAAGAAGAATTAGCCCAGCTTGTGCCAGTGAATGAAGCAGAGACGATCAGATATTGGTTAGAAGAAACGGAAGATGGACTAAAGGTCCAACGACTGCGTGGCGGTATCCCAATCCCCAAATTAGAGAATATCCGTCCACATATGAAACGGATCGAAATCGGTGCGGATCTTAATGGGGTAGAGTTAGCACAAGTTTCTCGTGTCTTATCTACTACTAGTGAGTTGCGACGTTTTATTGATGATTTAGCAGATAGCGAGATCGAGTTTGCGCGTCTTTACTTTTGGACAGATCAATTAGTCGCTATCCCATCCTTGAGTCGTCGTTTGAAAGAAGCAATCGACGATGACGGACGAGTAACGGATGATGCCTCTCCAGAGTTGAAGACGATCCGCCATAATATCCGTAGAAGTGAACAAGCAGTCAGAGAACAATTAGATGGGATCGTTCGTGGGAAAAATGCCAAATACCTAAGCGATGCCATCATTACGATGCGAAACGACCGCTATGTCATTCCAGTAAAACAAGAATATCGTGGTGTGTTTGGCGGAGTCGTCCATGATCAAAGTTCTTCGGGACAAACACTATTCGTTGAACCAAAACAAGTCGTGGAGTTGAACAATCGCTTGCGTCAGTATCAAATTGCCGAACGCAATGAGATCCAACGGATTCTAAGCGAGTTGTCGGCGGAGTTAGTTCCTCATCGTCAAGAAATCATCCACAATGCGTATGTCATTGGAAAAATGGACTTGATGAATGCGAAAGCACGCTTTGGGAAAGAACTGAAGGCAATCGTGCCGACGATCAGTACAGAAAACATCGTTGATTTGAAGCAAGCCAGACACCCATTGATCGATCAAGAAAAAGTCGTGCCAAATGATATTTCGATTGGGGAAAACTATCAAGCAATCGTCATTACTGGACCAAATACCGGTGGGAAAACCATCACGTTGAAAACACTAGGTTTATTGCAATTGATGGGGCAAGCAGGTTTACCGATCCCGGCGGATGAAGAAAGTCAAATCGGGATCTTTGAAGATATTTTTGCTGATATCGGAGATGAACAATCGATTGAGCAAAGTTTATCGACCTTCTCCTCGCATATGACGAATACTGTGGATATCCTTTCTAAAGTCAATGAAAAAAGCTTAGTTTTGTTTGATGAACTTGGTGCGGGCACGGACCCACAAGAAGGAGCAGCGTTAGCAATTGCTATTTTAGACGACCTTGGAAAGAAATCTGCCTATGTGATGGCAACAACACATTATCCTGAATTGAAAGTCTACGGCTACAATCGCTCAAATACCATCAATGCAAGCATGGAGTTCAACGTTGATACCCTTAGCCCGACTTACCGCTTGTTGATCGGCGTGCCGGGTAGAAGTAATGCCTTTGAGATTTCTAGCCGTTTAGGATTAGACAGCCAAGTCATTGATGAAGCCAAACAATTGATGAACGATGAAAGTCAAGACTTGAATGAAATGATCACTGATTTAGAGAATCGTCGGAAAATGGCAGAAACAGAATATTTAGAAATGCGTCATTACGTCGATGAAGCGCAACGTCTGTACAATGATTTGAAAGAAGCTTACAGCTACTTCTTTGAAGAGCGCGAACAAGAAATGGCGAAAGCCAAACAAAAAGCCAATGCGCTCGTTTCTGAAGCAGAAGAAAAAGCAGAAAAAATCATCGCTGATATTCGTAACTTACAAAAACAAGTGGGGCAAGGCACGGTCAAAGAGCATCAATTGATCGATGCGAAATCACAGTTAGCCAACTTGCATCAAGAAGAACAACTGAAGAAAAACAAAGTCTTGAAAAAAGCGAAAGAACAGAAAACATTGAAACCAGGTGACGAAGTCCTCGTCACGACTTACGGCCAACGGGGAACGTTGTTACGTAAAAATGGCAACCAATGGCAAGTGGAGATCGGTATCTTGAAGATGAACGTTTCGGAAAGTGAATTGACACCGATCGCTCCCCAAAAAGAACCACAACAACGAGTGATCCATACGGTGCGCTCAGATGCGCATTCGACGGTCTCCAATCAACTTGATCTTCGAGGCAAACGTTATGAAGAAGCGCTAAATGAAGTCGATCTTTATTTAGATGCGGCAATCTTGGCTGGCTACCCTCAAGTGACGATCGTACATGGAAAAGGAACAGGCGCACTAAGAACAGGGATCACCGATTATTTAAAAAATCATCGTAGTGTCAAGAGCTTTGATTTTGCTCCAGGGAATCAAGGGGGCAACGGGGCGACAATTGTTAAATTTAAATAAAGCTTACTAAAGGTAAGCAAATAGCTCGAATCTAGACTACATTAGTGCTATACTTAGAACAGACTAATAAATGGAGGTCTTTGATATGGCTCAAGTAATTACAGATGCAACATTTAACGAAGAAACAGATAAAGGATTAGTTTTGATCGACTTTTGGGCAACTTGGTGTGGACCTTGTCGAATGCAAGCGCCAATTCTAGACCAATTAGAAGAAGAATACGACGAAGACGAATTTAGAATCGTGAAGATGGATGTTGATGAAAATCCTGAAACACCACAACAATTCGGGATCATGAGTATTCCAACATTACTTTTGAAAAAAGACGGCGAAGTAGTAGAAAAAGCGATCGGTGTTCAATCAAAAGATCAATTACGTCAAATGATTGCCCAACACTTATAAGATTAAGTAACTAACACATCAGACTGAGACAACAATCATTGAGATTGCTGTCTCGGTTTTTTTGCGACTGAAAAATGAACGGAGCATAGAAGAGCAAACTAGGCTCAAAAGATTAGAATCAATTTCTGGATAAGCGATTCGGATACAAAAAAATGCAAGTGTCAGCACTGTAGATTCTTTGTTATTTCTCTTTGCATGATACTTATATCTCAACCTCTGTTATAATAGCGATATCGGAAATGTAAAGGAGCAGTCACCATGAATGAACGAATAAAAAATAAACTTGCATTACTTCCTGATCAGCCTGGCTGCTATTTGATGAAAGACAAAAACGGCACGATCATTTATGTAGGGAAAGCCAAAGTCTTGAAGAACCGCGTGCGTTCCTACTTTACTGGAAGTCATAACACGAAAACGGAACGATTAGTCAGTGAGATCGAAGACTTTGAATACATTGTGACAGAATCAAACATTGAAGCGTTGCTTCTGGAAATCAATCTCATCAAAAAGAATGATCCAAAATACAATATCATGTTGAAGGATGATAAAACCTACCCTTTTTTAAAAATCACGAATGAAAAATATCCTCGTTTAGTGATCACTCGTAAAGTATTAAAAGACAAAGCCTTTTACTTTGGTCCTTATCCGGATGTTGGGGCTGCGAACGAAACAAAAAAGATTTTAGATCGTCTATTCCCTTTACGGAAATGTAAACCAAGTCAGACAAAAGAACCTTGTCTTTACTACCATTTAGGTCAATGTTTATGTCCCTATTATTTTGATGTAGATCCAGCGGAATATACAAGCATCGTGAATGAAGTCAAACGCTTTTTGAATGGTGGTCATGAGTCGATCGAAGCTGAGATCCAAGAGAAAATGGCCAAGGCTGCAGAAAATATGGAATTTGAAAAAGCAGCAGAGTATCGTGATCAAATCAGAGCCATCGAAACGATCATGACAAGACAAAAAATGACAAACACTGATTTGATCGATCGAGATGTGTTTGGCTATGCTATCGACAAAGGATGGATGTGTGTCCAAGTATTCTTTGTACGTCAAGGAAAACTGATTGAACGAGATGTATCGATCATTCCTTTTTATAATGAAGCAGAAGAGGATTTCTTAACCTATATCGGACAATTTTATCAGGAAAATGAGCATTTCATTCCAAAAGAAGTGGTGATCCCTGATACGATCGATCAACCGAGTGTTGAGGCGTTGTTATCAACAAAAGTCATCCAGCCCAAACGTGGTGAGAAGAAAAAATTAGTCGAACTAGCCAATAAAAATGCAAGGGTGGCATTGAATGAACGGTTTGACTTGATCGTGAGGAAACAAGAACGAACGATCGGAGCAATCGAGCGCCTAGGCAATGCCATGAATATCCCAGCACCTGTCCGGATCGAGTCTTTTGATAACTCTAATATCATGGGGACTGATCCAGTAGCAGCGATGGTGGTATTCATCGATGGAAAGCCAGCTAAAAAAGAATACCGTAAATATAAAATCAAAACGGTCGTTGGACCGGATGACTACGCTTCGATGCGAGAAGTCATCTACCGGCGTTATGCGCGTGTGATACGAGAGGAGCTGCCTTTACCTGATCTGATTTTGATCGATGGGGGGAAAGGGCAAGTCGATGTAGCGAAGGATGTACTGGAGAATCAATTGGGAATCGATATCCCTGTCGCTGGGATGGCTAAGAATGACAAACATAAAACCAATGAGTTGTTATTTGGGAATGAATTAAAAGTGGTTCCGCTCGAACGAAATTCACCAGAGTTCTTTTTATTGCAACGTATCCAAGACGAAGTCCATCGCTTTGCAATCACATTTCATCGCCAATTACGTAGTAAAAATAGTTTTGCGTCGCGCTTAGATGAAATCGAAGGATTAGGACCCAAACGAAAAAAAATGTTGTTGAAAGAGTTCAAATCGTTAAAAAACATCACTGCTGCGTCAATTGAGGAGTTGCAAGAAATTGGTCTACCAAAAAATGTCGCACAAAATGTTTTCGATAAACTGCATAAAAATTGAACTGGGGGCGCTTTACAAAACCTGTAAAGTGTCCTATCATTTTCATATGTACAATAAAAAACAATAACATAAGTCTTTTTATAGGAGTTTTTTTTATATCGTACAGTAAAGGACAGAGGAATTTAGGATGAAGGAGTGAGAAAATGCTAGAAGTAAAGGATTTGGTTAAGACATTTGGCAGTTATACAGCTGTTGATCATGTTTCTTTTCAAATACCTGATGGGAAAATCATGGGATTGATTGGGCAAAACGGTGCAGGAAAAACAACGACTTTTCGTTTGATTTTAGATTTTTTGACGCAAGATCAAGGAGAAGTACTATGGAACGGCCATCATTTGAGTGAAAAAGATTATGATATCATTGGGTATTTACCTGAAGAACGAGGGCTTTATCCCAAGGTATCGATCCAAGAACAGTTGATCTATTTTGCCGCATTACGTGGAAAAACGAAAAAAGAAATTGAACCTAAGATCGATTTTTGGATGGAAAAATTTCAAGTAAAAGGAAAAAAAACAGATAAAGTTAAGTCTTTATCAAAAGGAAATCAACAAAAGGTACAACTGATTGCAACACTGATCCACGAACCTAAGTTGATTATTTTAGATGAGCCTTTTAGTGGTTTGGACCCAGTGAATGCTGAGCTACTTAAAGACGGGATCATCGAATTGAAGAAAAATGGCTCTTGTGTCATTTTTTCTAGTCACAATATGGATAACGTTGAAAAGATTTGTGACCACTTGATCATGCTTCGAAATGGGGAGATGGTACTAGATGGGAAAGTCCACGAGATTCGAGAAGCATTTGGCAGAACAAAGCTATTTTTGGAGTCTGGATTATCACAACAAGAAATAGAGGAAATTGATGGGGTCCAAAAAGTGATTCTTCGCGAAGATCAATCGTTGGAAATCACGTTGGATCATCCAGATGTAGGGAAAGAGATCTTTACCCGCGCGACGCAATTTGGCTATATTCCAATGTTCAATCAACAACCGCCTACTTTAGAAGAAATCTTCAAGATGAAAGCAGGTGAGCTACATGAGTAAATTTTGGATCATCACGAAAGATGTCTATTTGAAAAATGTCAAATCGATTTCTTTTATTATCATGATACTAGTGCCGTTTGTTTTGATGGGTGTGATTTACTTAGCAGGTAATTTTGCTCAGCAAAACAGTGAAACAGATAAAATCGGTGTCATTGCTGAAGATCAACAAATCACTGATTATTTGAGTCAATCTGATATGGGGGACTTCCATTTTGAAGCTATCTCATCAGAAGATGAAGCCAAAAGTGAGCTATCTGATGAAAAAATCGATGCTTACATGGTAGTCACTACAGATAATGGAGAAGTGACTGGGGAATTATTTAGTGAAAACTCTTTAGGACAAGCGACCCAACTATTGATCCAACAGCAGTTGACTGGCTTACAGTCGATGATGCGGGCAAGTAGTTTAGGGATCTCTCCAGAAGAAGTAGCTGCATTAAGTCAACCCGCTGCATTTTCAAGACAAAAAGTCAGTTTTGATGCCAATGGTGAAATGACGATAGGAGAAGATAACTCAGCTGTTCAATATGCAGTCAGTTATGTTGCAACGATCATTCTATTCATCATCATCTTGACGTATGCACAGATCATCGCTCAAGAGATTGCTTCAGAAAAAGGCACAAGAATCATGGAAGTGATCTTATCTAGTACCACTGCACAAAAACATTTTTACGGAAAATTAACAGGAGTACTGCTAGTGGCAGTCACTCAGATGGCTTTATACGGCATCATCTTTGCAGTAGGATTCAATCAGTTCAAAGATATGGAAATCGTTAAAAGTGTATTGGATGGGATTTCTTTAGATAGTATTTTCGGTCCATTCTTATGGTACTCTTTACTATTCATGTTCTTTGGCATCTTGATCTACGCCGTGTTAGCTGCCTTATGTGGCTCACTGGTCAACAAAGCCGAAGATACAGCAAAAGCGATCTTACCAGTGACGTACCTTTCTTTAGGTGGTTATATGTTAGGATTGATCCTTGGTGCATCTGATCCGAATAATATCGTGATCCGCATCACTTCATATATACCGTTCCTATCTTCATATATCATGCCGATCCGTTTGGCAAATGAAACGGTTGAAATCAGTGGCGTATTGATTTCTTTGGTCGTCCTAGTGATCATCACATTCGCATTGATGTTCATGTCCGCAAATATGTACAAATCGAACGTCCTTGTTTACAGTGAAGGTGGTATTTGGACGTCATTGAAACAATCGATTTCAATCATGAAAAATGAACGTAACAAGAAATAAATGTTGAAGTTGTAACAGTAATGTTCAACTCTGAGAAAAAAGCCGAGACACCCGAAAATTGTTCTTCAAATTTTGGGCGTTTCGGCTTTTTTTCGTAAGAGTGGCTTTTGGGCGGATGCCTTAAGCGCTCTTGTTTGATTTGAAAAATTAACGATTGTATATGTACCTATTTATATTTTGGTTAAGTAATTTTGTTGTAAATATCCATTATTTATCCTATAATTTTAGGTATTCCAATTTTGGAGGCGTTTGGATGGATCAATATTTAGAATTATTGTCAGAAAAATTCCCAACAAAAGAAGAAGTCATTACTGAAATCATCAATTTAGAAGCAATTTTACAATTACCAAAAGGAACCGAATTATTTTTAAGTGACATTCATGGAGAATTTCCAGCATTTGATCATATATTGAGAAATGGTTCAGGAAATCTAGGAGAAAAAATCAAAGATTTGTTTCAAGAGTGTTTAAGTGAAGAAGAGATGAAACGTTTAACGATTTTTGTTGCATATCCGGAATACGCATTAGCGACTGACTGGTATAAAAAACAAGACAAAACAACGTTGATCCATCAATTGATCGAGTTACTACGATTCACTTCTGTCAAGTACACGAGGTCAAAAGTAAGAAAAGGCTTGCCTAAAGAGTATAGTTATATCATTGAGGAATTATTGTACGTTGATGATCGTGTGCAAGGAAAAAAATCTTATGTGAGTAAAATCATCGATCAGTTGATTGAGATGAATGAAGAAGGGCGCTTTTTAAAAAAGTTAGCGCATACGATCCAACGAATGGTGATCGATCATGTCCACGTAGTCGGAGATATCTTTGATCGGGGGACGCAAGCCGCCAAAGTGATGGACCGCTTGATGGAGATCCATTCAATCGATATCCAATGGGGCAATCATGATATTTTATGGCTTGGTGCTTATTGTGGCTCGGAAACTTGTTTGTTGACCTTACTGCGTATCGCTGCGCGGTATAATTATTTATTCGAGTTAGAAAAAGAGTACGCGCTGAATCTTCGTTCCCTTTGTTCGTTTGCTACAGAAACTTATCAGACAAACCCTTTGTTTACGCCGAAGAATAGTCAAGACGCGACGGAACGCGAAAGAGAAGAAATGGAAAAGATCCATCAAGCGCTCGCAATCATGCAATTCAAATTAGAATCCCAATTACTGAAACGACGACCGGAATTTGAGATGGCAGATCGGGATATCTTAGCAAATATCGACTATGAAAAAAATGAGTTATTTTTAGATGGTCAAAAGTATACGATCCATCACCCATGTTTCCAGACGATTTCTACGCAGGAACCGGATCGTTTAACGGAAGACGAGCGGCGAGTGATCGATATGTTGTTGTATTCTTTTCAACATTCACTCCGTATGCAAAAACATATGGATTTTCTTTTAGAAAAAGGGGGGATGTATCTCGTCACGAACCAGAGTGTCTTGTTCCATGGTTGTATGCCAGTAGATGAACATGGTGATTTTCTGAGTTTTAAACTTGGGAGTGAGACATATCAAGGGAAGCGATTGATGACATTCTTTGAAGAACAGATTCGTGAAAGTGCAAAATCACTGAAGAAAAAAGAAGACTTAGCGACTGATTTGATTTGGTACGCATGGAGTGGCCCTTATTCGCCATTGTTTGGTAAAAGTAAGATGGCTACGTTTGAGCGTTATCATTTAGCGGAAAAAGAAACGCATGTGGAAGTCAGCAATGCTTACTACCGATTAAGAGATAAAGAATGGTTGAGTCAAAAAGTACGACGTGAGTTCGGTGTCCCTGTTTATGGTTCAGTGATCATCAATGGTCATACACCAGTCAAAGTGAAAAAAGGGGAGTCACCGATCAAAGCGGATGGAACGGTTTTCGTGATTGATGGTGGTTTATCAAAGGCGTATCAACGAACAACAGGCATTGCAGGTTATTCGTTGCTATGTAACTCTTATGGCTTTCAAATCGTGACCCACTATCCATTTTTAGGCATCGAGGAACAATTTGAAACAGCCAATGGTTTGGCAGAAGTCAAAAAGGTCATTGATCAACAGTTGCCGCGAAAACTAAATCGAGATACGACAAAAGGAAGCGAATTGCAGCGACAAATCCAGGAATTAAACAAGTTGCTTGAGTATCGTAGAAGTTAACTGCTGATCAAGGTTCGTAGCATGAAATAAATAAAAGCCCGATTTGCTGAAACAGTATGTTTCGGCAAGGCAGGCTTTTCATTTTATTTGTAACGATCATAACGACTGAACAAAATAGTCAAATAATTTTTGGTCAAGTGGATTCTTCTGATGGATGAGTTCAGGATGCCATTGTACGCCAAGTATTCGTTGGTCAGATTCTTTACTTTCAACAGCTTCCACCAATCCATCGGGAGAGTAAGCTGTCGCTTTTAGCGACGGAGCAAGATCCCTGATTGCTTGGTGATGATAAGAATTCACAAAATACGAAGTAGGTAATAACTCATGGAGCAAACTATCTGGCTCGACTGTGATTTCATGCGTAGCAAATTGCGGTGGGGTTGGTTGTTGTTCATGTTTGACTGACCAATTTGGATATAAAGTGAGGTCTTGATAAAGGTTACCACCTAACGCTACATTCAATAATTGCATCCCACGACACACAGCTAAGATCGGTTTATTTTGCTTCAATGCTTCATTGATCAACGCCTGTTCAAACAAATCTCGATCGAGGTTTGTTTCTGTCAATTTAGGGTGAGGCGCTTCGTTATAGAGTGAAGGGCTGACATCCTGACCACCAGCAAGGAGTAGCTTATCGACTAACTGAATGTAGTCACGAGCGCTTTCTGTGGAAGAAATAGGTAAGAGCAAAGGTAAGCCCCCTGCTTGCTGTACCGCATTAACAAAGCCTTGCGGGGTATAAGTGACTCGATTTCCTTGAAATGTTTCTGTGACCCGCAGTAATTGATTGGCTACGATACCAATTTTTTGATGCATACGATTTCCTCCATTCATTAACTACTTCTATTTTAACAATAGTTAAAAAAAAATTAAAATATTTGTTTTGGAAAACGTACGTAATTATATAATAGGTAGAATATTTATCTAAACTTGCTCATTTACTGTCAGTTATGAGCTTTCTGAGAGGAAAAACATATCAGATAGTTGAAATTTCACCTGAATTTGTTATACTTGTAAGTAAGAAATATATAAATGGTTGGGCGCAAGCTTCAAGGATCTAGTTCTTCAAGGGGTGAGAAGAACATTTTTTTGGAAGTGCCTAGATTATCTGAAGTTATTTTTAGAGGGACATACTTTCAATGAAAAAAGAAAGGATGTCCCTCTTTTTTTTTAGAGAAAGGATGTGGGAAATGTGTTAGAAGCGTTAGAAAAAATCCAACAAGCTGAAAAAGCAAATGAACAAACCATGCAAAAACTTCATCAGGAATTGAGAGAGTACAAACAAATCAAAGAAGCAGAGTTGAATCAATTTCGTATAGACCAGCGGAAACTTTTAGAACAGTTGCTTGAAGAAAAAAAACAAGCAGAACAACATCAAGCTACTGCTGAAAAAAATAAATTGAACGAAGATGCTAAACGATTGCAATCCATCGTACAAGAACAATATGAAAAGCAACGGAAGCAAGCGGTTGACGCAATCATTGAAAGGGTGAAAGAAACTTATGGCCGTCACTAAGATGGAGAAAGTCACTCTTATTTCCGATAAGCGCCATGAGGATGTCCTGTTAAAAACGATCCAAGGCATCCAAAATGTGGAGATCCGAGATCTTTTTCAAGAAACGACAAATAATCAATGGGTCGATACTTACTTTCCTAAAGCAGCGATTTTTGAAAAAGAACCGATCGTCAATGCGCTCTCTAGTCGGATCATGCAAACAAGAGAAGCAGTTCAATTCATTGATCACCACGGGGACAAGCAACAAAAGAAGCAACACCTCAAACGAAGAGAACTGACCTTGCAGGAACTAGAAGCAAATTATTCGGAAGAAGAATTTACGAAGCGATTAACTGAAATATTAGGTTTAAAGAAACAATGGGAAACACTGGCAGAACAACGAGAACAATTGACAGAGCAAGAAGACTGGTTGACACATTGGTCAAATCTAGATTTTATTCCACAAAGCTTTAGCAGCCAACAAACAACAGTTGTGATGGGAACGATCAGTGTTGCTAATGCGACAGAGTTTAGAGAAACATTAGCAAAAATACCAGAAGTCTATGTGGAAGAAATCAATGAAACGGATCATTTCGCTTATTTGACTTATGTGGTGCTCAAAACTTCAGCCTCCGCTGTCGATGAAATCGCTACTCGTTATGGTTTTGTCAAAGAAGCATATCCTTATGATGTCACGCCAAAAGAACAGCTACAGAAAATCAAACAAGAGTTGCAAGCCTGTTATGAAGCGCAAAAAAAATTAGCGATCAAAATCGGTCATTGTAGTAGTTACATCCAAGAATTGGAATGGGCAGAAGAAATCCTATTAGCAATGGCAGAACGAGAAGCAGTGAAGGATCGCTTTGTCTGGGCACCCTACCTGATCGTTGTCCAAGGTTGGGTCGGTGAGGAAGAAAAGCAAGAATTGATCCAGCAGGTAGAAAATGTGTTGTCTGCTGATGAAGTCTTTCTCAGCTTCGAAGAACCAACAGAAGAAGAGATCAATGAAGAAGTACCGACGAAATTGAAGAATCATCCAATTGTTGCGCCATTTGAGATGCTGACGGAAATGTATAGTTTACCTAAGTATCATGAAATCGATCCGACACCATGGATGACGCCATTTTATCTTGTCTTTTTCGGGATGATGGTGGCTGATATTGGTTATGGCTTACTCATGCTTATAGGCGCAATCATTGCACAAAAATTGTTGGTATTGCCTCGAGGGATGCAACGATTTGCTAAGTTTTTCGAGATCTTAGCCATTCCGTCGATCATCTGGGGATTTATTTACAGTTCATTTTTCGGACAAGCGTTACCGACCGAAGTGTTAGGTATCCACTTGCCATTCCCATTGTTGTCTACAACAGATGATGTCAATACGATCTTAGTCTTATCGGTCGTCTTTGGACTTATCCAGATTTTAGTCGGTTTGTTTCTCGCAGCAAAAGAGCATATCAAGCGTAAAGATTACGTGGATGCGATCAATGATGGATTTGCCTGGCAAGGGATTTTAGTAGGAGTCGTCCTTTTATTGCTTGGTAGTATGATTCTTAAGAACCCGATCTTTGTTTACCTAGGTGCAGGATTAGCGATTTTATCAGCGCTATGTATTTTGATTATTCCGATTTTTCAATCTTCTTCCAAAGTCAAAGGTGCCGCAAAAGGGGCGTATAATTTGTATGGATTGACTGGTTATATCGGTGATCTAGTGAGTTATACACGTTTGATGGCATTGGGGATCTCTGGTGGGAGTATCGGCGCTGCCTTCAATATGTTGGTTGCTTTCATGCCGCCGGCCGCACGTTTTAGCGTCGGGATCTTACTGATCATTGCTTTACATGCGTTGAATATGTTCTTGACCTTGCTTAGTGCCTACGTGCATGGAGCGAGATTGCAATATGTCGAATTTTTCGGCAAATTTTATACCGGAGGCGGACGGGCCTTCGATCCACTGAAAACAGCGGAAAAATATGTCAATATCAATCATAAGAAAAAGTAGAAAAAAATTGGAGGAATTTTAAAAAATGATGGATTACTTAATTGCTCAAAATGGTGGAATGGTATTTGCGGTATTAGCAATGGCAACAGCAACGATCTTTTCAGGGATCGGATCAGCGAAAGGTGTGGGGATGACCGGTGAAGCCGCAGCGGCATTGACGACGAGTCAACCGGAAAAATTCGGACAAGCGTTGATTTTACAATTGCTTCCTGGAACACAGGGACTTTATGGATTCGTAATCGCCTTCTTGATCTTTATCAATTTAAATGCAGATATGTCGGTTGTCCAAGGATTGAATTTTTTAGGCGCTTCATTACCGATCGCCTTTACTGGATTGTTTTCTGGGATTGCTCAGGGGAAAGTATCTGCTGCAGGTATCCAAATCTTAGCGAAAAAACCAGAACATGCAACTAAAGGAATTATCTTTGCCGCAATGGTTGAAACATACGCAATCTTAGGCTTCGTTATTTCTTTCTTATTAGTATTGAATGCTTAAACAAGGAGGAAAAACAATGAACGCCATTGATAATATCATTCGTCAAATGAATGAAACAGCTGAAGCAGAACGAGCGGCGTTTGAAAAAGCAGAACGTGAAAAAATCGATCAGCAGTTCAAAATCGAGCGTGCGCGTTTAGAAACAGATTATGAAAAGCAAAAATCTAAAGAGCTTGAAGAAATTGAAAAGAGTTACCGACAATTAAGAAATCGCCAACAGGTGGAAGTGCGTCAAGCAACACTCAATGAAAAACAAGAATTTTTACATCGTTTGTTTGCTGAAGCACGCCAAGAATTAGAAAGTTGGCCAGCAGAAGATCAACTTTCATTGATGTTCAATATGGTGCAGACATTATCCTTATCTGGTGAGGTTACTTTATTATCCGGAGAAAAATCTGCTGCTATTTTAACCAATGAAGTAGTGACAAAGTGGAATCAACAGTTGCCTTTTACCTTGCATCTAAGCGAACGAAGGATTGCCAAAGAAGCAGGATTTTTGATTGATGACCAAGGCGTACAATACAACTTTGTCTATAGTGATCTAGTACAAGAAGTGCAAGAACAAATGCGCTTTGAAATTGCGAAACAACTATTCGAGTAAGGAGGGATCGGTGAATGGATTATCATGAATTAAATCCCTTGATTCGTGGAAGAGAGTTAGAACTTTTATCAAAAGAAGACTTTGATCGCATGATCCAGACGAAATCATTGGACGCATTAGGCGAAATGTTAAAAACAACGATTTACCATCCTTATATCTACGAAGGTTTTGAACGGGACTTTGAGGAAAATCTGTTGGCTGAATCGGGCAAACTATTTACTTGGTTGAAAGAATCAGCACCAGAACCCGAAGTCGTTTGGGTCTATACGATGCGTTATACGTTCCATAATTTAAAAGTATTGACAAAAGCTGAGATGACGGGCAAAAATCTCGATCATCTATATCGTAACGATGGGTTTTATTCTTGTGAAACGTTAAAGCAAGCAATCCATACACAAGCCTCTACAGAATTGCCATCGCAGTTGATGGATAGTATTCGTGAAGTCCATGAATATTGTGAAGAATCCTCTGTGTTACAAGGAATCGATGTCATCTATGATCGCTACTTCTTGACAGAGCAACGCCGTCTTGGAGAGAAACTTGGTTATCCGGAATTACTGGAAGAAATCATTGCGTTTATTGATTTGACTAATATCACGACGATGGCGCGCGGCATCTTGCAACAACGATCGAGTGGATTTATGACCGCAGTACTATCAAGTTCTGGCAGTATCCCGAAAAAAACGTTTTTGACTTTTGTTAAAAGTGAGCTGGATACCTATTTGAACTTTCTGCAAACAACGGATTATCGTAAATTGATCGAACCTGCAATCCATGAAGGAGAACTGGATTTTGTTCGATTAGAACAAATCAAAGACGATTATTTATCTTCGCTGTATGAAGCCGCACAAACGCAGGCTTTTGGCCCGTTACCTTTACTTGCTTTCTTGAATGCAAAAGAAATCGAGAGCAAAAATCTTCGATTATTAGTGATCGGTAAGAAAAATCAGTTTGACAATGAAACGATCAGAGAAAGGGTGAGACAAGTCTATGACGCATAAAATCGGTGTCGTTGGCGACAAAGATTCTGTTTTACCATTTAAATTATTTGGGTTTGATGTGCACTATGCGACAGAGCCACAAGAAGTGAGGCGCGCAATCGAACAAATGGCAAAAAGCGCCTATGGAGTGATCTATGTCACAGAACAATCTGCGGCAATGACGCCTGAGACGATTGAACGCTATAAAGAATCGATGACACCAGCAATTGTCCTAATCCCTAGCCATCAAGGAACGATGGGGATCGGCGTAGCAGAGATTCAAAAGAGTGTGGAAAAAGCAGTTGGACAAAATATCTTATAGAATGTAAAGGAGATAGTGCATTGCAAATTGGAAAAATCATAAAAGTCTCCGGCCCTCTCGTGATGGCAAAAAATATGTCAGATGCAAGTATCCAAGATATGTGCTTAGTGGGAGAGTTAGGAGTCATCGGCGAAATCATTGAGATGCGCGGAGATGTCGCATCGATACAAGTATATGAAGAAACTTCAGGGATCGGTCCTGGTGAACCCGTACGTTCAACAGGTGAAGCGTTATCTGTTGAGTTGGCACCTGGGATCATTTCCCAAATGTTTGATGGGATCCAACGGCCTTTGGATACGTTCATGGAAATCACACAAAGTAACTTTTTAAGTCGTGGTGTCCAATTACCAGCGTTAGACCATGAAAAAAAATGGTGGTTTGAAGCAACTGCTGAAGTGGGACAAGAAGTTAGCACCGGAGATGTTCTAGGTGTGGTGGATGAAACAAAGATCATCCAACACAAAATCATGGTACCTCATGGTGTGAAAGGAAAAATCAAAAAAATAGAAGCAGGATCATTTACGATCGATGAAGTGGTTTGTGTGATTGAAACAGAAGATGGCTTGCGAGAATTGACGATGTTGCAAAAATGGCCTGTTAGACGTAGTCGTCCGATCAAAGCAAAATTGAATCCGGACGCGCCAATGATCACGGGACAACGTGTTATCGATACCTTTTTCCCAGTGACAAAAGGCGGAGCTGCCGCTGTACCTGGCCCTTTTGGTGCTGGTAAAACAGTTGTTCAGCACCAAATTGCTAAATGGGCGGATGTCGACATGGTGGTTTATGTCGGTTGTGGTGAACGTGGCAATGAGATGACGGATGTACTAAATGAGTTTCCTGAATTGATCGACCCTAATACAGGGGAATCATTGATGGAACGTACCGTATTGATTGCCAATACATCGAACATGCCAGTAGCCGCACGGGAAGCATCGATCTATACAGGGATCACTATTGCGGAATATTTCCGTGATATGGGGTATGACGTGGCGATCATGGCAGATTCGACCTCTCGTTGGGCAGAGGCTTTGCGAGAAATGAGTGGACGTTTAGAAGAAATGCCTGGCGATGAAGGTTATCCTGCTTATTTAGGTTCTCGTTTGGCAGAATACTATGAACGTTCAGGACGTGTGATTGCTTTAGGTGATGAAGAACGTGAAGGAAGCATTACAGCGATCAGTGCGGTTTCACCATCTGGTGGAGACGTTTCTGAGCCAGTGACTCAAAATACATTACGTGTGGTGAAAGTTTTCTGGGGATTAGATTCCAGTTTGGCACAAAAACGTCATTTCCCATCTATCAACTGGATTCAAAGCTATTCTCTTTATTCGTCAGAAGTGGGACGTTACATGGATCAGATCCTACAAGAGAATTGGGCAGAGATGGTGGCAGAAGGGATGCGTATCTTGCAACAAGAAGAGCAATTGAATGAAATCGTGCGTCTTGTTGGTGTCGATTCACTTTCAGATAATGATCGCTTGACGCTTGAAGTAGCAAAATCCATTCGTGAAGATTACTTACAACAAAATGCGTTTGATGATGTGGATACATTTACTTCTAGAGAAAAACAATTCAAGATGTTGAATTTGATCCTATCTTTTGGTGAAGAAGCGCGTCAGGCGATTTCATTAGGCGCTTATCTAAGTGAGATCATGAAAGGAACTGCGGGATTGAGAGAACGAATCGGTCGTAGTAAATTCGTGCCAGAAACAGAATTAGAGAAATTAGATGAAATCCAAGCGAATATCAAACCAACGATCCAAAGAATCGTTTCAGAAGGAGGAATGACCGATGATTAAAGAATATCGAACGATTGGCGAAGTGGTCGGACCTTTGATGGCGGTCGAAAAAGTCGCTGGTGTGAAATATGAAGAATTGATCGAAGTTCGAATGCAAAATGGCGAGATTCGTCGTGGACAAGTGCTTGAAGTACAAGAAGACAAAGCGATGGTCCAAATTTTTGAAGGAACAAGTGGGATCAATCTGAGAGATTCAACGGTCCGCTTTTTAGGACACCCATTAGAGTTAGGGGTTTCTGAAGACATGATCGGTCGCGTATTCGACGGATTGGGTCGCCCAAAAGACAATGGGCCAGAAATCCTACCAGAAAAATACTTGGACATCAATGGAGAAGTCATCAATCCGGTGGCTCGTGATTATCCCGATGAGTTTATCCAAACAGGTATCTCAGCAATTGATCACCTGAACACTTTGGTCAGAGGACAAAAATTGCCGGTATTTTCCGGCTCTGGTTTGCCACACAAAGAATTAGCTGCTCAAATTGCGAGACAAGCGACGGTATTAGATTCTTCCGATGATTTTGCAGTTGTTTTTGCTGCCATTGGAATCACCTTTGAAGAAGCAGAATTCTTTATGGAAGACTTCCGCCAGACGGGAGCAATCGATCGTTCAGTGATGTTCATGAACTTAGCGAATGATCCAGCTATCGAACGGATCGCAACACCTCGCATGGCATTGACTGCAGCTGAATATCTTGCTTATGAAAAAGGGATGCACGTGTTAGTCATCATGACAGATATGACTAACTACGCCGAAGCATTACGAGAAATTTCTGCTGCCCGTCGTGAAGTACCAGGTCGTCGTGGCTATCCAGGGTATCTTTATACGAACTTAGCAACTTTATATGAACGTGCGGGTCGGATCCGTGGGTTGAAGGGTTCTGTGACACAGATCCCGATCTTGACTATGCCAGAAGATGATAAGACCCATCCGATCCCTGATTTGACCGGCTACATCACAGAAGGACAAATCATTTTGACGAGGGAATTGTATAAGAGCGGCATCCAACCACCGATCGATGTCTTGCCTTCACTTTCACGTTTGAAAGATAAAGGAACAGGTGAAGGGAAAACTAGAAAAGATCATGCAGCAACGATGAACCAATTGTTTGCGGCGTATGCTCAAGGCAAACAAGCCAAAGAATTAGCTGTTGTCTTAGGGGAATCGGCGTTGTCAGATGTGGACAAGATCTACGCAAAATTTGCGGAGCGTTTTGAAAAAGAATATGTCAATCAAGGTTTTTATACCAATCGCTCGATCGCTGAAACGCTGGATCTAGGATGGGAACTTTTAGCCATGCTTCCACGAACGGAATTAAAACGGATCAAAGACGATCTGCTTGACCAGTACCTGCCAGAAGGGGAGTGAGTGTCAGATGGTTCGATTAAATGTTAATCCGACACGAATGGAATTGACACGACTAAAAAAACAATTGACGACTGCAACAAGAGGACACAAACTGTTGAAGGATAAACAGGATGAATTGATGCGTCAATTCATCCTACTGATCCGTAAGAACAATGAGTTGCGCCAAATAGTGGAAAAAGAAATGACAGCGGCTATGAGCGATTTTGTCCTTGCGAAAGCTTCATTGCCGGAAGCCTTCATTGATGAATTGTTTGTACTACCGGCTGAAAATGTCGAGTTAGCTGTTATCGAAAAAAACATCATGAGCGTTAAAGTACCAATCATGAATTTTGAATATGACGAACAGCTAGGCGAAGCACCAGTGGATTATGGGTATTTGAATTCCAATGCAGAATTAGACCGTTCGATCGATCGGTTTACCTCATTTCTTCCTAAGCTCCTTGAGTTGACAGAGATCGAGAAAACTTGTCAACTGATGGCCGGTGAGATCGAAAAAACACGTCGTAGAGTGAATGCGTTAGAGTACATGACGATCCCACAACTAGAAGAAACGATCTATTATATCAAGATGAAGTTGGAAGAAAATGAACGTGCGGAAGTTACTCGCTTGATCAAAGTGAAAAATATGGGGAATGCTGATTAGCTAAGTCATCCGAGCAAATTAGTAACGTTGTTCGTTCATCCGAGCTACAGTTCTAAGCTCCGAAGAATAGGCCGTAAATGTCGAAAAATATCTTTAACTAATTTCGGACGTTTATGGCTTATTATCTGGAGTTTTTTTTTAGAACTCATTTGAGCATTCCTATTGTTTGTTCGAAAGCCTGTGTATCAAACGAACAGGTCTAAGGGAGGAAAAAGACTCAAATTCTTTGCTGGAAGAAGAAAAACAGGGTAAGATAAGGGATGAAAAGAGAGCGAGCGTTTGGCGGACTTACTTTTACATCCGTGAGAGCAATAGCTACTTCATTTGTTCGTTGCGAAGGTAGCTAACGGTCTTAGAGGAGTGATTCGAATGAAACAGAGGATAACAAAACAACTGTCACCAGTTCAATTGATTGCTGTTGGCTTTTTTCTTTTGATCTTAGTTGGTGGCAGTTTACTTACTTTGCCTTTCTTTAGTAAAAGTGGCGAACCGACGAATTATATTGATGCATTATTTACTGCAACTTCAGCCGTCTGTGTCACTGGTTTGACTACGTTGAACACTGCGGCGCATTGGAATGAAGCCGGTCAGTTTCTGATCATGGTTTTGATCGAGATCGGTGGTTTAGGTTTTATGATGATCCCCATTATTTTCTTTGCAGTAGCGAAGAAAAAAGTCAGCTTTAGTATGCGGATCTTACTAAAAGAAGCATTGAATCTTGAGATCATGTCAGGTGTTATGAGTTTGATGCTCTATATCTTGAAATTCGCAATGGTCATCCAAGGGCTGGGAGCACTTGCCTTGAGTTTTACATTTGTGCCGACTTACGGATGGACAAAAGGGATTTGGTACAGTATCTTCCATGCCGTATCAAGTTTTTGTAATGCTGGGTTTGATTTGTTAGGGGATAGCTTAGCAAATGATCAGCCAAACATCTATCTCTTAATGGTGGTCTCTGCGCTGATCATTGCTGGTGGGTTAGGTTTCATTGTTTGGCGGGATCTACTTAGTTATCATAAAGTAAAGAAAATTACTCTCCACTCAAAAATTGCATTGATTGTCACTGGCGGCTTATTGGTGGGTGGTTTTATCATCTTTTTCTTTACCGAACAAAATGCGATCCATCTAGTTGAAGGAACTTATCTGGAACGTTTAGCGAATACGTTCTTCATGAGTGTCACACCAAGAACAGCTGGTTACTACTCCATCGACTATTTACAAATGAGCCATGCCGGTTTGATGTTGACAATGGTCTTGATGTATATCGGTGGAACATCAGGTTCAACAGCTGGTGGGTTAAAGACCACCACTTTGGGTATCCTATTGATTCAAATGCACGCGACATTTAAAGGAAAAACCAGAGCTGAGGCCTTTGGGCGGACGATCCGTCCAGCAGCTGTTCTTCGCGCGTTAACATTGTTTTTCGTTACATTGTCTTTATGTATGTTGGCGATCATGGTCTTATCTGTAACCGAGACGATCCCAGAAACTTCAGGCATCGAATATATTGCCTTTGAAGTATTTTCAGCATTTGGAACAGTTGGTTTGACAATGGGCTTGACACCAGATCTGACAGAAGTTGGAAAGCTGATCATCATGTCATTGATGTATATCGGACGTGTAGGGATTTTAACCGTCTTTTTCTCTATCCTTGTAAAAGGAAATCAAGTAGGGATGAAGTACAAATATCCAGAAGAGAGTGTATTGATCGGTTAGCAGTAAGAGGATTTAAAAACAGAAAAAAACAGGGGAAGTATACACGGTGGTGTGTACATCCTCTGTTTTTTTAGTGTTGCGCTAGTTATTTTGTACGAATGACTTCGATTTTGTAACCATCAGGATCGACAACGAAGTAATAAGACGGAGCTGTTCCTGGCAGTCCTTTCAAGTCAGTCACGTTGAAGCCTGCTGCTTGATGTTTTTCGTGAAGTGCTTCTAAGTCTTCAACTGAAATAGCGATATGACCGTAGCCATTTCCTAAATCGTAGCCTTCATGATCATAGTTGTAAGTCAACTCTAATTCATAGTCATCTCCTGGTAAAGTCAAGTAAACCAGTGTGAACTTGTTTTCTGGAAAATCGCGACGACGGCTTTCTTCAAAGCCGAATGCTTTTTGATAGAATTCTAAAGAAGCGTCAAGATCTTTTACGCGGACGCAAGTGTGAGCCATTTTCATAAATATATCTTCCTTTCTATTTTACCTTTTCCTCATTATCATATCAAAAATTTCAAGTACACTATGGGTTTGTGCTTGTTTATGAGAAAACTCTCATGTAGAATAGAAAGAAAAAGATGAAGGGACAATACCTATGGAAAACCCAATGTTTGGCGAAAAAGACGAGTCTGCAAATTACCAAGACCGTTACGCAGCGTATATCATTGTCGAAACCCATGGGAAAATCGCAATGA
This sequence comes from Enterococcus mundtii, assembly GCF_002947535.1. Taxonomy (GTDB): domain Bacteria; phylum Bacillota; class Bacilli; order Lactobacillales; family Enterococcaceae; genus Enterococcus_B; species Enterococcus_B mundtii_B. Next base: position 110,953 of record NZ_PUAP01000026.1, on the reverse strand, counting down.
TCGAAGCGCCAAATGGTGCCTTTTTTTTGCCGGGTGGTGAAAAAGAGGGAAGTGAAACGAACGAAGAAGCGATTTCTCGTGAATTACTGGAGGAAATGGGGATCAACGCAGAGATTGCTTGTTATTTAGGAGAAGCAGCGGAATATTTTTACTCAAACCATCGAAAAACCTACTTCCACAATCCCGGCTATTTTTATGTAGCAAAGAGTTGGCAAAAGGTAGGGGAACCGACCGAAAAAGACCAATCGATCTGGTGGGTCACTCCTGAAACTGCTTTAGAAAAATTAAAACGAGGAAGTCATCGTTGGGCAGTGGAAAAATGGCTAGCAATGAAACAAAATTGAACAAAAAAACAGCTCATAAGAAAGAGCCGATACTTCGGTCCTCGAAATGAGCTGTTTTTTTTATTCATTACTTTTACAAGACATATTTTTTGATTGCTTCGGCAACCCCGTGTTCATCGTTGGTTGCAGTCACCACATTAGCAGCTTCTTTTATCAACGGAACGGCATTTCCCATCGCCACGCCCAATCCAGCGTATTCGATCATCGACAAATCATTTTCGTTGTCACCAATCGCCATGATCTCATCTTGATCGATTCCAAGATGTTGCGCTAAGTTAGCAACAGCAGCGCCTTTACTTGCTTCTTTATTCAAGATCTCAAAGTAGAAAGGTGAACTCTTGACAGTCGTATATTTTTCGCGGAAGGTTTGCGGTAAACGAGCGATGGCCGCATCTAGGATCGCTGGTTCATCGATCATCATCATCTTCACGATACTCATATCAGGTGTCATTTCATCAGCTGTCCGATATTTCAATGGCATGTTGACTAAAAATGCCTCATGGACAGTATAAGGACTGATATCACGATTCGTTGTATAGATCGTTTGATCATCGATCGAATGCAAATGACTTCCCACACGCCTTGCCATGACTTCGATCTCCAAGAAATCTTCATAAGTCAAGCCATGACGAGCAATGATCTTACCAGATTTTGTTTGTTGGACTAAAGCTCCGTTATAAGTGATCACATAATCGTTGTCTTGGTATAATCCCAATTCATTCAATTGGTTTTTGACACCTGGAAGCGGACGACCTGTACATAGAACGATCGCCACGTTTTTTTCAACCGCGCGTGCGATTGCCTCTTTTACTTCCTGAGTGATTTCTCTTTTTTCATTTAAAAGGGTGCCATCGATATCGATAGCGACTAATTTGATAGACATAATATTCTCCTTAGTTAGTTTATTTCTTCAATCAATGCGCCATTATGGATATGACGCGCAAATTCTTGATAGGTTTCATCAAAAAGATCATAGTGATTACGCAAGGAAGGATCGACCATTTCTTTTGGAAAGAAGAAGCGCTCATCCCCTTGTTCTTGCCCTGCGAGTGCAGCAACTAATTGACTGACCTCTGATAATTCTACCAAAGTTCCGTCATTTCGCAAGATTTCGATTTGTGTGCGATGTCTGCCTTCTTCTGGACGGTAAAAATCATAAGGCAAGTCATAGCTGGAATTGATGGCTGTATAATAGTTGGGATTGTAGCCAACTTTTTCAACTAAAGAGGTCAATTCAGCAATTAATGGCGACTGACGATCCCCGGAAAACATCGCAGATTTCAATGGTTTACGATTTAAAAAGCGTTTAGCTAAATCACTGAGGATTGGATCAGATGAATCCGTCCATTGACTGAAACACGTATTCAAGACGCCATCATCCAGTTTTAAGTACTCATCTAAACTAAATGTACCATCCAAAAACGGCAACAGTAGCTGTGAGTGTCGAGCAAAGCTATCATCTTCTTGATGATAAAGTTCATGGGCACGGTGCAGTAAATGCTCCAAGACGACTTCCATTCCCCGAGAAACAGGATGAAAGTACACTTGGACATACATCTGGTAGCGACTGACGATATAATCCTCTACGGCGTGCATCCCATTCATGGAAAAGGCGATCCCACCTTGATAGGGGCGGATCACACGTAAAATCCTTGTCAAATCGAACGTACCATATTCAGTACCTGTAAAGTAGGCATCACGTAAAAGGTAATCCATGCGGTCGGCATCGATTTGGCTAGAGATCATTTGGACGACTTGTGGATTTGGATACGTTTTTTGGATCACACTAGCCACTTTCTCAGGAAAACCTTCTTCGACACGATTCAAAATCTGATAGACTTCCGTTTCTGGCGAAGTAATGATCTCTACAGTGATTGCTTCATGATTGGTTTGGAAAATATGTTCAAAGGTATGTGAATAAGGCCCGTGGCCAATATCATGGAGTAAGGCGGCACATAAAGTCACGAGACGTTCCCGATCATCCCAACCAGAAGGGCCGATTTTTTCAATGGAGAAATTTCTTGAAAAAATGTCACAGATGCGTCGGGAGATTTCGTATACACCAAGTGAATGGGTGAAACGGCTATGTTCTGCGCCATGGAAAGTAAATGACGAAGTGCCGAGTTGCTTGATCCGTCGCAATCGCTGGACTTCTTTCGAATTGATCAAGTCTAAAATCACTTGATGTTGCACGTGGATGTAGTTATGCACAGGATCTCTAAAAACTTTTTCCATTGGTAACAGTCTGTATTTATAAGGTGTTGTCATAAGCCAGCTCCTTTAGTGCATTTCGTTGGGTCATACGCTCAATTTGTGCGTGCCATTCATCTGGTGAAACATTGGCTTCACGCCAAGTGTCAGAGTCCATCGAAATACTTGTTGGATAGAATGTAGTGAAAGCGTCGATAAATAAATCTTTTACTTGAGCAACGGTAAACGGTGTATCGAATAACTGTTCTAGTGTTGCCATGCTTATGGGTGCCACCGCAGGATAGCCGTTTGTACCGAATTGTTCTTTCAATGCTTGTTGATAAAACTGTCGCATCAGTCCGCCACGTTTTTCTTGATCCCCATTCACGCTCAGATACATCATCACAGAGATACCATTTTTGATCCGCCGCTGTGCGATCCCAGCAAATTTTTTACCATTGATACTGAGATCGTACGTACCAGGACAGTATGAATCTTTGATTTCATAGGCTTCTATTTTGTCTGCATAAACAGGAAAAGCCTGACGTGTAAGAGCGAGCATTTTTTCATATCCTTCATCGATCGAGATCTTGTTTTCATCTTCTTGTGGGAAAATCAACGAGATATTCAAAATCCCTTCATCTGAAACGATACCTAATCCGCCAGCATTACGAATCACGGGTGTAAATCCCGCATCTTGGATGACCTTGATCCCTTCAGATAAAAAAGGGGTTCGGGTATCTTTCATACCGAGGATGATCGTCTGTTCATATTGCCAAAAATGTAGAAAAGTTTGTTGATTTTTTTTAGCATACTCTGTTAAAATATCCGTTAAAGCAAAGGGAGAAAAATCATTTGTTTGGTAGATTTCTTGATCCAAAATGATGGACGTCATGTACTCAACTCCTATTTAAATCTGCTTGAGCAGCGATTATCACAACCGCAACTCATTCTAATATACAGGAGTATCACTCCTTCTTTCTTCATTATACTCCAAAATAATAAAGAAGAAATGAAAAAAGTTATTGGTTCTCTATACCTGTCAGTTGACAAATCAGTGGAAAGTGGGAACAATGTAGCTATGAGAAAAGGAGAATGTCAAATGGAACGATCTGGATTACCGATTTCGATACAATTACGTACAAAAGTGAAACAACAAGGAGAGCATCAAGATTTTTATTTTGATCTGAAAGGACAGATGGTCAAAATCGGCGATACCTTATACATACGCTATAAAGAGATCCAAGAAGGACAAGAAGAAATTCCTGTCACAATCAAGATCATGCCGGATGGTCACGTGCAATTGATCCGTGCTGGTGAAATGCGTATGCGTTTAAAATTTGCCTATCGGGAGCGTCTAGAAACCCATTACCGCACGCCTTATGGAATGATCCAAGTCGACACATTCACAAAAGAACTACACGTCAGTCTAAAAGATCGTCCAACGGCTGGCAAGGTCATGATCGATTACGATTTGTTCATGGGTGTAGAAAAAATAGGCGAATATGAGATGGTCTTAGATTTTACTGCATAAATAGCAAAGAAACGTTTGATTTTTTACCTGTGATTTTGTATGATAAGGAGTAGACTGTGAAAGGACGTGTCCTGATTGGAAATTAGTGTATTTGAAGGTGCAAACAAAAACGAATTATCAATGATCGAAGTCGCACACGCGATCTTAGAGCAGCGTGGTGATGTGATGGACTTTTCTGATTTAGCAAATGAGATTCAAACATATCTTGGCAAATCAGATAGTGACATTCGTGATTCACTCGCACAATTTTATACTGACTTAAATATCGACGGTAGCTTTATTTCATTAGGGGACAATCGTTGGGGCTTGCGTTCATGGTATGCCATCGATTCGATCGATGAAGAAGTCAACCATGGAATCGACGAAGAAGACGAGGATACACCACGTCGTCGTAAACGCAAAAAAGTCAATGCCTTTATCAATGATGACGAAGATGCTATCGATTATAACGATGATGACCCAGAAGATACTGATCTGTCTGACGAAGACGATGATGATCTTTTTGAAGATGAAGATGACGATGATGAAGAAATCGCTGCATACAATTCAGACTTACAAGAAATTGGTGCAGATACTGGAGACGACGAAGAAGAGATCCCAGGAAACATCGAAGAAGATCTAAGCATCATCGAAGACGATGACGAAGAAGACGAAGAATTTGAAGACGAAGATTTCCCCGAAGAATAAGTAAGAGAAATCACATGAAACTGCAAGTTACTTGTAAAAGTAGCCTTGCAGTTTTTTTGTCTTCGAACAAAAGTAAAAAGTCCTATAGAGCAAGGCAGAACGTCAACTAGAAAACCTAAAGTACTGTTTTAGTGTTGAAGTTATATTTTTGCGGCGCATAGAACTGATTTAGGAAAATACATCATTTGAGGTCAGCGAATCTTTTTTCATTTACTGTAAAAAGGAGTATGATGAAATCGAAGCTGAGACATGATAATCAAAAATAGAAGGAGACGATCGATATGTTAGATGATCAACTAAAATGTCCCAATTGTCAGACGAAATTCTATTATAATGAAGTACGTCACATCGTGAAGCATCGAGAAAAAGAAATGCCGATCCGCTGTCCTGAATGCAATGAAGTAGTCGAACGGAAACTTTCTCATGGCTATTTCGTGTCATACAAAGAAACAGATTTTTCAAAGTTGGATCAGGAAGTGGAGGAAACACCGAAGCAATACAAGAGCTTGAAAACCGGTGCGGTGATCAGTGCAGATGAATACCGAGAAATGATTGAACGTCATGATTTATCTTTAAACGGACCGATGGGTTCGGAATTGATGGGTGGTATGAACTATTTTATTGAAAATGAAGCATTGAATACCGAAGAAAGTTACGAAGATTATGTGCCTTATGATTGATAAAAAATGAAAGAGAGTGGGACAATCATCCTCTCGCACCACTTAAAATCGAATAAACGGCGGAAACAGAAGTAACTTCTTTGGAAATAAGGAGCCATCCACCAAAATTTGAAAAATAATTTTCGTGGATGGCTCCTTATTTTTTGAGGCTAAACAATTCTGTTCCGACCTCTTGGGAAAATAGGTTATATCATCAAGCGAGAAAATAAAAAACGTTTGTTTTTTATAAAAACTCTTTGCTTCATTGGCTATTTCCGATTATGATTATAGACAGAAGAATAACAAATAAATAGGAGTAATCAATGAAAAAGTCAATACGAATAAAAGTAATCGGTTTTCTTGTGATTTTATTTGGGTTGTTTCTCTTGGTCCATTCATCACCAAAAGAGCAAACATCCTTGAATCTATCAACGCAAAATGAAAGAAATACATATCGCACAATGTCCAGTAAGTTGGACTTTCAGCAATTGCTTCGTGTCATTTCAAGAGAATATCAACTGACCGAAGAACAAACCAAAAAACAACTAGGCTATACTGAGCAAATGGCGCAAAGCGCAATACATAATGGTACAATCTACCGTATCTTTTCTCAAAACATAACAGTCAACAGAGTATACCAACCAACTTTATTGTTATACTGTGAAACGAGTGAAAGTGGAAATTTCCGAGCCATCAAGTCGATTTTATCCGTTCAGTTGAAATCAGCTGATCAAGGATTGGAAAAACATTTTACAGGGGATGTATTTGCTTATTTAGAGGACTCTAACCGAATATTTTATATCATCAATGGTGATTTTTATGATCAAAAAACAGCCACTTTAAGAAACGGTTTAACGCTTCATCAAGGTGATGGTCTGAAAGAACACTATGATCCTGGACCTTTAACGAATCATTTTTACTATAGTTACATAGAAGATCGGTTTACTTTTTGAAATCCCATGAAGAAATCAAAAAAAGCGGTTTCCTATCTAGGAAAACCGCTTTTTTTCTTAGAAATTTGAAAGCAAAATCCTTACAAATATGCTAAGATAACAGTAGACGCGTCCTGAGGGAATCGAACCCCCGTCTCAAGAACCGGAATCTTACGTGATATCCACTACACTAAGGACGCAAGCACTGCAACAATTGTATCGAAATCAAAAATAAATTACAAGGGGAATGGGCAAAAAAATGAAATTTGAACAAAATTTTTCACAAAAACAACAACAAACACAAAAACTTGCCATGACACAGCAACTCCAACAGTCCATCCAAGTCTTGCAGTATAACAGCGAAGAGCTATTGGCTTTTGTTGAAAACCAGGCGTTGGAAAACCCCTTAGTAGAAGTGATCGAACCGGATTGGCAACCCGATTACCAAAAACGTAGCGCTAGTTATGAAGGGGAAGAGACGAGCTACTTGAATCAGATCCCTGATACAACAGGCTCACTTTTTGAATCATTGATCGAACAAGTCCATTTGAATTACCGAGATACTTTTTTACGTAAGTTGATCTTATATTTGATCGAATATATCGACCTGAATGGTTTTTTGACTATTTCTTTAGAAGACGCCATCCAACAAACGAATGCGACACCGATCCAAATGCTTGACGCATTGACACTGATCCAGCAGTTAGAGCCAGCCGGTGTGGGAGCGCGTAGTTTACAAGAATGTTTGATGCTACAAACCGAACGAGATGATTATGCCCCCGAATTGGCTTACATCGTCTTGGAAGAATGGTTCGATCAATTAGTTGAACGTAAATGGAAAGAGATTGCTCAACATTTTTCGATTCCATTAAGCGACGTACAACGCATCTTTGACTATATCCAAACCCTTAGCCCAAGTCCTGGACGAGTCTTTGACCATAGTAGCGGTTTATATATCATCCCCGATGTCAAAGTTGTCGTAACAGGTGAAGAAGTCCAAGTCATCTCAAATCGAGGCAACCAACCGAATGTACGTTTTCAAGAAGCTTATTTTCAACAAATGCAAAAAAAAGCGGATAAAGAAACACAGGCTTACTTGAAAGAACGAAAACAAGAATTCGAGTGGCTGCAAAAAACGATTTTGCAACGTGGTGATACGATCATGCGCGTGGCGCAAATCATTGTTTCTCGGCAAAAAGAATTCTTTACAAATGTCGCACGCCCGATCCGTCCGTTGACCTTAAAAGAAGTCGCAGAAGAAATCGACGTCCACGAATCAACGGTCAGTCGAGCAGTCAATGGCAAGTATCTTGAAACCGATTTTGGTGTCTTCGAATTGAAAAAATTCTTTACGACGAGACTCCAACCTACAAATGCAGAAAGTGCGGAAGATCTATCGGCAGATACCGCGAAGAAAAAAGTCCAAGAATTAGTGGATGCTGAAGATAAAAGCAAGCCATTATCTGATCAGAAATTAGTAGAACTATTGAAAAATGACAAAATTTCGATTTCTCGACGAACAGTCGCCAAATATCGTGACTTGTTAGGAATCCCTAGTTCATCGAAAAGAAAACGGTATGATAAATAATAGAAAGAAAGACTGGAAGAATCTTAAACATTTTTCTAGTCTTTTTTTGTTGATAAATGCGGATAAAACTGTTAGACTATGTCATGTGAGGTTGAGATTTTCCTATAAGAAAGCGTGCAAGTTGGAAAGTCCGATTTATTTTTTTAGATCACATGGGTCGTTTTGAGTCTACATTGGACGAAAAATGTCCTACTAAGGAGATCGCTATGTTAGATGAATTGAAACTGATTGAAGCTGTTGCGCCAGACATCATGGATGTTTTGCAAGAACGCTATAAGATTTTGCGCAATATTTACTGGATGCAGCCAATTGGTCGTCGTAGTTTATCGGAAAGCATGGGCATGACCGAACGTGTTTTACGAACAGAAACGGATCTGCTCAAACAACTTGAACTGATCAACGCCTCTAAAAGTGGTATGACGCTGACGAAAAAAGGAGAAGAAGTCTATCAAAGCCTTGAAAGCTTTATGGACCAACTTTTAGGAATGCATCAGATCGAAATGAAACTATCTGAGTATTTTGGGAACCAGCGCTGTATCGTTGTTTCTGGAAACAGTGAACAACAACCAAAAGTAGCAGATGCTTTTGGCGAAGCCTTGGACGAGTCACTGAATCTACTACTTCCGGAAGGCGATAATATTATCCCAGTCATGGGAGGAACGACGATGGCGATCGTTGCAGAGCAACTGACTAGCTTAGAAAATAGCAAGCGCCACAATTTGTTTGTTCCTGCCAGAGGTGGGATCGGCGAGGCGATTACTGTACAAGCGAACTCAGTCAGTGCTAGAATGGCTACAAAGGCAAATGGAAAACACCGAGCATTATATGTGCCGGAACAATTAAGCTTGGCTACTTACAATTCATTACTCAATGAGCCGTCTATACAAGAAGTTTTAAACTTGATAAGTCAGGCGAATTGTGTTATTCATAGTATTGGACGGGCGTTGCATATGGCAGCGCGACGAAAGATGAATGAAGAAGAGTTGCTGATGTTGAAACAAGCCAATGCCGTTGCGGAATCTTTTGGCTATTTCTTCAATGAAAAAGGAGAAGTCGTTTATAAAGTCCCACGAATCGGCATCGAATTAAAAGACTTAGCTAAGGTCCCTATCATTCTTGCAGTTGCAGGAGGGAAAGCCAAAGCCAAAGCAATTCGAGCGTATATGAATAATGCACCAAAACAAACGTGGCTCATCACAGATGAAGCCGCTGCTAATGAGATTTTAAAAGGGGTATCCCTTTAAAATAAATATTTTTTTGATTTTCATAAGGAGGAAATCTTAAATGACAGTTAAAGTAGGTATTAATGGTTTTGGACGTATTGGACGTCTAGCGTTCCGTCGTATCCAAGATGTAGATGGAATCGAAGTAGTAGCAATCAACGATTTGACAGATGCTAAAATGTTGGCACACTTGTTAAAATACGATACAACTCAAGGACGTTTCAACGGAACAGTTGAAGTTCACGAAGGTTCATTCAACGTAAACGGAAAAGAAGTTAAAGTATTAGCTAACCGTAACCCTGAAGAATTACCTTGGGGCGAACTAGGCGTAGACATCGTTCTAGAATGTACTGGTTTCTTCACTTCAAAATCAGCTGCTGAAAAACATTTAACAGCTGGTGCTAAACGTGTTGTTATCTCAGCTCCTGGTGGAGACGATGTACCAACAATCGTTTACAACACAAACCATGAAACATTAACTGGTAAAGAAACAGTTATCTCTGGTGCTTCATGTACAACTAACTGTTTAGCTCCTATGGCTAAAACATTGAACGACAAATTTGGTGTTGTTGAAGGATTAATGACAACTATCCACGCTTACACAGGTGACCAAATGACTCTTGACGGACCTCATCCTAAAGGTGACTTCCGCCGTGCACGCGCTGCTGCTGCAAACATCGTTCCTAACTCAACAGGTGCTGCTAAAGCAATCGGTTTAGTAATCCCTGAATTGAACGGTAAATTAGACGGAGCTGCTCAACGTGTACCAATCGCAACTGGTTCATTAACAGAATTAGTTACAGTTCTTGATAAAAACGTAACAGTTGATGAAGTAAATGCAGCAATGGAAGAAGCAGCTAACGAATCTTACGGTTACAACACAGACGAAATCGTTTCTTCAGATATCGTTGGTATGACTTACGGTTCATTATTTGATGCTACTCAAACAAAAGTAATGACTGTTGGCGACAAACAATTAGTTAAAACTGTTGCTTGGTACGACAACGAAATGTCATACACTGCACAATTAGTACGTACTTTAGAATACTTCGCTAACTTATAAGATAAATCGTACAAGTGTAACCTATATCCATGTACACTTAAAAGCGGGGAAGCAATCGCGCTTCTCCGCTTTTTTTGATAAGATGTTTATTTAGGAGGAAATCAAATGGCTAAGAAAACAGTCAAAGATATTGATTTAAAAGATAAAAAAGTCCTTGTCCGTGTTGACTTCAACGTTCCTTTGAAAGACGGCGTCATCACTGATGATACACGTATCAAAGCTGCGTTACCAACAATCAATTATGTGTTGGAGCAAGGCGGAAAAGCGATTCTTTTCTCTCACCTTGGACGTGTGAAAACAGAAGAAGACAAAGAAGGAAAATCTTTGGCACCAGTTGCAAAACGTTTAGGCGAATTGCTAGGTAAAGAAGTAACTTTCGTTCCTGAAACTCGTGGTTCAGAATTAGAAACAGCAATCGCTGACATGAAAGACGGAGACGTAGTTGTTTTTGAAAACACTCGTTTTGAAGACATCGACGGTAAAAAAGAAAGCAAAAATGATGCTGACCTAGGTAAATACTGGGCTTCTTTAGGCGATGTATTCGTCAATGATGCATTTGGTACGGCTCACCGTGCGCATGCTTCAAACGTAGGGATCGCTTCAACAGGTATCCCAACAGTTGCTGGATTCTTGATGGATAAAGAAATCAAATTCATCGGTGAAGCTGTTGAAGAACCAAAACGTCCGATGATCGCGATCTTAGGTGGAGCGAAAGTTTCAGACAAAATCGGCGTCATCGAAAACTTGATTCCTAAAGCAGACAAAATCTTGATCGGCGGCGGAATGACTTATACATTCTACGAAGCAAAAGGCATCAAGATCGGTAACTCTTTAGTTGAAGCAGATAAAGTAGCTTTAGCAAAAGAATTGATCGAAAAAGCTGGCGACAAATTAGTTTTACCAATCGACAACGTTTGTGCCCCTGAATTTTCAAATGATGTAGAAACACAAGTGATCGAAGGAGATATTCCTGAAGGTTTGATGGCATTAGACATCGGCCCTGCATCAGTTAAACTATTTGCTGATACATTGCAAGGTGCGAAAACAGTTGTATGGAACGGACCAATGGGCGTATTCGAAATGAGTAACTTCGCTAAAGGTACGATCGGTGTTTGTGAAGCAATCGCTAACCTTGAAGATGCTACAACGATCATCGGTGGCGGTGACTCTGCAGCTGCTGCGGAACAATTAGGTTTTGCAGACAAATTCACTCACATCTCAACAGGTGGCGGTGCAAGCTTAGAGTTGCTTGAAGGGAAAGAATTACCTGGACTAGCTGCAATCAACGACAAATAAGCATAAAATCAACGAATAAATAAAATGGTGAGAGGATAACCTTCAGATAGCTAAAATCTGTGGTCCTCTTTCATTCTGAATAGGAGTGCATATCATGCGTAAACCAATTATCGCTGGTAACTGGAAAATGAACAAAACTGCATCTGAAGCAAAAGATTTTGCAGAAGCAGTAAAAAACAATATCCCTTCAAATGATAAAGTAGATTCAGTTATTGGATCTCCTGCATTATTCTTACAAGAATTAATGGCTTCAGCTGAAGGTACAGAATTGAAAATCGCTGCACAAAATTCTTACTGGGAAAACTCAGGCGCTTTCACTGGTGAAACATCACCTGCAGCTTTAGCTGATCTAGGTGTACAATATGTGATCATCGGTCACTCTGAGCGTCGTGAATACTTCCACGAAACTGACGAAGACATCAACAAAAAAGCGAAAGCAATCTTCGCAAACGGTATGATCCCAATTCTTTGTTGTGGTGAGTCATTAGAAACTTATGAAGCAGGCAAAACTGCTGAATGGATCGAAGGACAAATCACTGCTGGCCTTGAAGGCTTAACAGAAGGTCAAGTAAGTAATCTAGTTATTGCTTACGAACCAATCTGGGCAATCGGTACAGGTAAATCAGCAGATGCTCAAATCGCTGACGAAATCTGTGGCGTGGTACGTCAAACAGTTGAAAAACTTTACGGCAAAGAAGTATCAGAAGCAGTTCGTATCCAATACGGTGGTTCTGTAAAACCTGAGAACATTGCTGAATATATGGCAAAAGAAAATGTGGATGGCGCATTAGTTGGCGGAGCTAGCTTAGAAGCGGATTCATTCTTAGCATTACTTGACGCTGTAAAATAATTATTGAAAATTTGTGAAAAATGCAAGAAATGTTTGCACAAAGACACAAAATTAACTAAAATCGTATATGAGGGAAATCCCTTAGGAAAAAACCAAACTCAAAGGAGAGACAAAACATGTCAATTATTACTGATGTTTACGCTCGCGAGATTCTAGACTCACGCGGTAACCCAACAATCGAAGTAGAAGTATACACAGAAAGCGGTGCTTTCGGCCGTGGAATGGTTCCTTCAGGTGCTTCAACTGGTGAATACGAAGCAGTTGAATTACGTGACGGAGACAAATCTCGTTATGGCGGTAAAGGTGTAATCAAAGCTGTTGACAACGTAAACAACATCATTGCTGAAGCAATCATTGGCTACGATGTACGTGACCAAATGGCTATCGACAAAGCAATGATCGCTTTAGACGGAACTCCTAACAAAGGTAAATTAGGTGCGAACGCTATTCTTGGTGTTTCAATCGCTGTTGCTCGTGCAGCTGCTGACTACCTAGAAGTACCTTTATACCACTACCTAGGCGGATTCAACACAAAAGTATTACCAACTCCAATGATGAACATCATCAACGGTGGATCACATGCGGATAACTCAATCGACTTCCAAGAATTCATGATCATGCCTGTTGGCGCGCCAACATTCAAAGAAGCACTACGTATGGGTGCGGAAGTATTCCATGCATTAGCTGCAATCTTGAAATCTCGTGGATTAGCAACTTCAGTTGGTGACGAAGGTGGATTCGCTCCTAACCTTGGTTCAAACGAAGAAGGTTTCGAAGTAATCATCGAAGCAATCGAAAAAGCTGGCTATGTTCCTGGTAAAGACGTTGTTCTTGCAATGGACGCTGCTTCTTCAGAATTCTATGACAAAGAAAAAGGTGTTTACGTATTAGCTGATTCAGGCGAAGGCGAAAAAACAACTGACGAAATGATCAAATTCTACGAAGAATTAGTATCTAAATACCCAATCATCTCAATCGAAGATGGATTAGACGAAAACGACTGGGACGGATTCAAGAAATTGACAGAAGTTCTAGGCGACAAAGTTCAATTAGTGGGTGACGACTTGTTCGTAACAAACACTGAAAAACTTGCTGAAGGTATCGAAAAAGGCATTGCTAACTCAATCCTTATCAAAGTTAACCAAATCGGTACTTTGACAGAAACTTTCGAAGCAATCGAAATGGCTAAAGAAGCTGGTTACACTGCAGTAGTTTCTCACCGTTCTGGTGAAACAGAAGATTCAACAATCTCTGATATCGCAGTTGCAACAAACGCTGGCCAAATCAAAACAGGTTCTCTATCACGTACTGACCGTGTTGCGAAATACAACCAATTATTACGTATCGAAGACCAACTTGGTGAAGTTGCAGAGTACAAAGGTTTGAAATCTTTCTACAACTTAAAAAACAAATAATCAAATGAATGTAAAAATGCCCTTCTTATGTCAATGACATGAGAGGGGTATTTTTTAGGCATAGAAAAATAAATTCAAAATCATTTTCACATTTGATAAAGAGAGGTCTGAAGGCTTCACTTTTAATTTTGACTGATGTGAACCCTGCATTCATAGGTAAAATTGAACATTTATGTAAAACGAAAGTCGATAAATATATGTCCTTTCTTTTTGTTTTCTACTGTGTTATAGTCTACTGATATTATAAACGACGAACAATTCTTCAATATTTTTTCCTCAACATCTGCTTTTCTTACTTCCTTAACCAATGCGCCAGTTATTATTGACGTCATCATCACATGTTTTAAACTAAGAAAAACATGTGAATTATCCTATTCCACTATAGACGAGTCATTTTTTTGAAATATAGACATCAAATCAGCAAGAAACTAATTGATTTTCTGTCATGTAACAAAGAAACAAGTGAAGGATTATCCTGTTTTTATAAAAAGGATTGAATGTTCGGATAAACTCTCCGAGGGAATTTAATGTAAACTGATTTTGTGAAAAAAATATTAAATTCCGGAGGCTATCCAAACAATGAAAAAAAATATATCCACAACTGTTCTACTATCAACTTTGTTGTTAGTAGGTAGTAACCCACTCTTAGTAAATGCATCCGAAGTAACCAGTGAAAAGCAAATTCCGATTGAAGTCCAAGATGGAAAACTAGATATCACTTTCAATGAAGGAACAACGAACAAAGTCGATTTCAAATTATCTGATTTTGATTTAAATTCAGATCTGCGTAAACAAACGAAGGTCTTGAAGGCAACAGCTACAGTAAATAATACAAAATCAGAAGATGTTTTTGTGAATATTTTTGCAAAACTTGACCAATATGGAAATGGGCTAGACATACAACCTTCAAACCCACATCTTCAAGCACAACAGGTAATGCGAATGAGTTCGGTACAGATCGAAAAAGATTTCGATGTCATTTTAGATGCAAATGATTACGTATGGAGATCAAACAGAGATGATAGCGCCAAAATCATCTTGACAGCACAAGAAGTAAATAATCCTTGGGGATAATACTCCCGACTAAAAAATAGTTATTTTCAGTTGTGAAAGGATTGCCAGATAAGAAGAGTTAAGTGTGCGAAGACTGACAGAATATGATGGATCATAATATAGAATACGTAGATCTATCCGTCTGTCCTATAGAATATTCAAAGAAGAAATGCTGATTCAATCAATGAAAACTACTCTTGTTGATTGCCTGATCAGTGTTCCTTCTTTTGTTCTTTCGTGTAGCCGTAAGTTTTTATTCAAGCTTAATATTTTATGATCAGTAACGTAAATGTACGGAATTTTATTCAACAGAAATTTATTAGATAAGGATCTAGTAGAAAAGGATAGGAATACATGATCAAAGATTCACTGCCTCAGCAATAAAGTCAAAAATGTCTATGACAGACAAGAACAACCTCAATGCAAGTTTATCTAGTTGTCATCGGTATCGTTCACTGAAAATAAAAAATGAAACATTCTGACTAAATGAATTCTTCTTAGTCTAGAATCCTCTAAAATAAAGGCTGGTAGAAGAAATGGAATATATAATGGATACATTTAGTAGCCGTTACTTAACAAAAAAGCAAAACGAAATGTTAAAGTTATTTACAGTTTTAGTAACAGAAAAATATTTGTCATTGAATAAATTAAGTGAGCGATTAAACTTAACGATGTATCAAACGAAAATACTACTGCTTGAACTCGAAGAAAACTTCGAACAATTGAATTTCACATTTTCATCTTTCTTTTTGCTAGAAAAGGGGACGATTGGTTTAATCGAAGGCTTTAATCAAGAACTGCTGCTTCAAGTATTTGTTAATTTGAAGAAAAAGTTCTTTAATGAATCACCCTATTTTCAATTATTGCTCTACCTTTTGAAACACCGAAAAACTCGTGTAGTCGATATTTCTGAAAAGTTGATGTTTAGTAAGTCTTATAGCTATAAATTGATCAACCGGCTGAAAGATATCTTTCATTATCAAAAAATACCAATAACTATCAATAGTAATTTTGAATCAATTTCTCTGGAAGGCAATGAGATGTCTATCAGAACGTACCATTACTTGGTACAAATCATGGCCTATAATATTTTCGCAGATAGCCAAACAAGAGTGAATATTGACCTAGTAGGTGGACACTACGAGAGGTTGAAGACGACAAAAGCAAAGCATGACATTCTATTCTCGATACTTGAAAATGCTGTGTCACGTGGGTATATCATACAAGATTTGGACAAAACAGCGATAGAACTATTCGCTGATATGAAAGAACTGTATGAAGAGGACTCGCTAACAAAGTTGATACCAACGCGAAACATGGAAGATAGAGAAAAAGAAGTTGCATTCTTTTATTTTTGTAGACAACTTCTCATCCCTGAAACGACAAGTAGGCAGGATAAGATAGTCTTAGGCAAAAAATTCAAAGAGCATAGGCATAATGAAATTGTTGATTTTTCTATGAATGTCGTCGAAACATTATCAGAAAAATATAAGATAAATTCCGATGTGGAACATGTGATTTTATATGAAAGTGTCATCAATAGTTGGGCATACAAAAATATTTATTTCGAGAATTTAAAGGGAGTGGCTAATCAAAATAGTCCCAATAGTAGAATCCATGAAGTGAAGCAGCTACTATTGGAAATAGTCAAAAACAGGAATTTTCAAGTTGGTGATAGACAAATATTTGCGAACAAGTTAGCACATATCCTTTCGTATTATTTGCCTATCCAAAACAATGAAAGAGTGACTATTGCTATATCGATGTTGCATCACCCTGAATATGTACCAGTTATTCAAAGTAAATTACTGACGATATTCAACAAAAAAATCATCCATTTTACTTCTGACTTTACTGATGCCGATATTCTTGTGTCTGATGGTATTTTATTTCATGACGAGTCACAAGATTTTGCTTTTTTTAGAGACATCCACAATAAGGATCATTGGGACAACTTGAACTCGATCGTTCAAGCGAGAATTATCTTAAAGTTAGAGTAATAAATAATCAAAAAATCTCGAAGGAAACTTACTCTTTTTCAATTTGATCATAGAAAAGATAAAACATTTTATGATGAGTCAAAATACAAAGTATGCTAATAGGATAAATACTATTGTGAATGGATAAGAGGAGAAAGAGTGATCAAGGGTAAAAATTTAGAGATGTATCATACTTGATAGATAAATGAATAGGAGCAATGATGAAAAGAAGTAGTCAAACCAAAGAATATAAATTTATTGATATCTGTTCTCTTATTTTCGTTTTATTAATGGGAAGTTTTTTTTACATACAACCAGTAGAGGCGTCCGAGGAAGATACTGCATCGATCCTAGTGGATGTGCAACCCAAAGAGTATGAGATCAGAGATAGCTATATGCAGTTTACTCCAGAACTTGATAAGAACTATGAGTTCACTGCTACGATTACAAATATAGGGGACAAGGACTTAGATGTTACTGTATATCCATCGGTTGCTATATCAACGATGGGAAGTGTCACCTATGTTGAAAATACAGAAAAACTTTTAGATGAAAAGTATGACTTTAGTAAATACGTGAAGATAACTAATGCCAATGGCGAACTAGAAGACGGGAAAATCAAAGTTGAAGCGAAACAAAGTGAAACGATAACAATTTTGATCAATGTGACTGAGGAACTTGATGGAGAAGTTTTAGGTGGGGTGAATTTCTCTCAAACATTAAGTGAAGAAAGTCATGAAGATGCTGTAGATATCGTTCATGTCTATGAGAAAGTAATCCTGTTTCATCTCAAGATGGATGAATTAGAGGTTGAAAAAGAACAAACTTATGATGGGTTTGAGTTTGTGAGCTCACAGGACGCGATAAGGCTTGATTACTTTATAGCCAATAATGATCCTACAGTAACTTTTGCGGAAAGCGGGCCATACAAAGTAATCAATCCAAACGGGGAGATCATTTCTGAAGGGGAGATTGAAGAGAACACAATTGCGTTGACTCCAATGACTAAAACAAAGCTAAATCTACCGTTAGTTAGTGATGCAGAATTGATGTTTGGGGAATATCAGTTTATCCTAACTGTGGATGGCAAAGAAAAAGTAACTAAATTTAATTATACAAAAGAAGAGCTTGAAGGATTGATAGAACAAACAGGTGGTTCAAACAAGATTATCGTCAATCAAGGCAGCAATAACTGGGTGATCGGTTTGTTGCTTGTTTTTTCTGCTCTGTTGATCGTCACTAGTGTGATACTTTATCTTAAATATAAGAAAACGAGAATCGACAGCTAAGGCTTCGATTCTCGTTTTGCATTTTAGTCAGATGATTTTTAAAAAAGTTATGTGGTTTCTTTATTAGGTAAAAGCCCAAATGTATAAATGATCCACAATGTGAGGAAAGAAATTCCAGTGCCAACAAAGCCAAAATACATATCAATAAGATCAGGTGTGTTTATGAATCCGAGGACAGTCTCACATAGCGCGTTTGCTATAAGTAAGAGTAAAGAAAAGATGACTACATAATTGAATTTTACACCCATCAATAACCAAAAATACGGAATCAAACCTAAAATCAAACTAATTGAAAAGTTTGAAATATGAAGATAAAAATCAGGATAGATAGAGGTGAAAATCGTAACATTCCAATACTTTGATAAATACATGAATGAGCCAATGGCAATCACGACAAGATATAAAATAGAAGTCCATAACTTGGGTAAAAATTTAAAAGCAAGTTGGTTTTTCATGAAAGGTCACCTCCATCTTATATGAAAAGCTACCTTTTAAATTTCACAAGAAAAGGTCAAGTTCATTATAGCCTACCTATATTCGATTTACTATATTATACAATGCCTCGAGCAAGCGCTAGATGAAGTGAGGAACATTCAAGTCACAAAAAATACCATTATACAAATACTATGTAGTTGATTATTCCTTTAGAATTGCACCTCAAAATTAAGTAACATCATCTATCTAATTGGATTTTTATGTAGAGGTCGATTCTAATTTGTTATAATGTTTTTGAAAACGCTATAATTGATGATCAACTTGATACCTGAATGAAATATTTTGCATTGTTTGCGTACATATAAAGAAAGAGAGACTTACTTCTTAATATGAAAGAAGTAGATAGGTGAGTCAAGATTAAGAAAGAGGGGCATTCTAGTGTAGCCTATCCAAGGAAACAGTTCGAGTTGTACAGGGCATGGCGTTTAGTCCTAAGTCAATAGCTGTTAATATTAATCTTTTTGATAAAAAAGATAAAAATATTGATGGTTTTGAAATATATTTATCCCGATAATATTTCAAATCCTTCTAGAATTAAGATTTTTGAATAAGTTGAAAAGTAAATGAGTAACAAGCTTAGAACAGTATAGTCAGCATACATAATCTATCGTCAAGAAGACAAAACCGAGATCAGAACATAACCTATTGTTTAAACTGTAGATGACATAAAGATAAAAGCAGAAAGGAGAACGCACTGTGAGAAAGAAGGAAACAATTACTGTAGTTAGCTTGACTATTATCTTAGTGCTTTTAGGAATGCCAGGATTGACAAACATAATGGAAACGACGGGAAAAGAAAAACAGATAGCTTTTTTGAAAAAACAAGAAGAGAAAATGTCTAAATATATAAAACAAGAAAGTCATTCAGAAATCGAAATCAACTACGATTGGGAATCAGTAGAATGTTATCAAAGCATGGCGTTTTCGAGACCAACCCTAGGAATCAAATTTGATGTTATAGATAAGAAAAAAAGTAGGGAAGAAAATTATTATTATAAAGGAAATACTTTGATCATTGACGTAGATAAAGAATATTCTACTATAAATGATATGTGGACGACGAACGTTATTCTAGAATCCGAATCTTGAAGGATATATGTAAATTTATTTCAAAGCTCGTACAAAAGAAGAACAAATAGTTTTGCCTATGAATCAATAAAAAAGGGAGTGAGGGGAGAATCAATTGGTCATGAAAAAATGGCTTATTCCAGTAAGTATAGGTATACTTTTAATGCTTGTTGCAACGATAGGAGTAAAAAAAATAAGTGAACCAACAGAAAAAGAGAACCAAATTGCTTTTTTGAAAGAACATGAAGAAGAATTAACAAAGTACATTATAAAGAGAAATTCAAAAGCTAATATAAATATTGTTAAATATAATTGGGAATCGTTTAGGATAGAGGATAGCGGAGCTTTTACCCCAAAAATGTACATAGTTGATATTGAATTATATGGTAGTGATAAAAATGAAATAGATGGCGGAGTAATTCAAGTTTTACCAAATAACTTAAAAAAACCTACTAAGATAGAAGAGATAGCGACCAATGATTTTGAAGAAGCGATGGAGGAACTAAATGATGGCTAACTTAGATAATTCATATACCATTCATGCTAATTTTGTAAATGCAAAAGATGTTTATGAAAAACCTGTAAGCACAGTTTCCCTCTAACCCGATGCTGCTAATGTGTGAAAGGAGTTAAAGAATTTGGAGCAATACCAGTATCAAAAGTAATAGGAAGATATGAAGTATAAATTTACGTGAAAATCCATACCTAAAAAGGTTTCAAAAACTTGGACGACCAAGGGATGAGAGGATAATGAATTGGTAAAGAAAAAATGGCTGATTCCAGTAAGTATTGGCATACTATTAGGTCTTTTTACAACAATAGGTGTGAATAAGATAAATGAGCCAACAGAGAAAGCAAGACAAATCGCTTTTTTGAAAGAACATGAAAAAGAAATGACCATATATGTAAAGTCACAAAATGATAAAATCACAAGCGTTCAATATATCTGGGAAAGTGTAGAAGTTATTACGATTGGAAATGGACTTCCTTTTGGGGCAGGAGAAGCAATCACAATTGAAGGAAAATTCAATCATATTCCTGACTCCAGTTTTTATTTACAATTCAGTCTTGAAAAAACAAATAGAATGCCAGTGATAGAAAGCATGACTGCTTTTAATTCTTTTAGAATTGGGGGATTGCTTCTATGAGAAATGTAGAGAATTTCAACAATACTTATGCCAATTTAGCCGGAAGCAACTATAATGGTTCGCCTAATTCAATTTAAAAATATTTAAATAGTATGAATTAGGTGGAATTTGATTATGCTATTAAAGAGATTGATTAATATAAAGATGCAACTAATGAGGAAGCAAAGCTACCCATTAACGGTAAGATGCTACCGTAAAACAGTTAAAGAGTTAGGGAAATACGTGGTCCAAAAGTAAACAGAGGAAATAAAGTACATACCAATAAATGTACACGAATAAACGATATTGCTAAAATCGACAAACTTGTTTTGTTTTAAGAACCTGTTTAGGTAAAGTTTCGAGAGTTTGTCAGAACATAGACATAAATTAGAAGAACAAGAAAAGAGGGGATAATCAATTGGGAAAGAAGAAAAAGTGGTTGATTTCAGTAGGTATAGGTATATTATTAGTCATTTTGACAACGATAGGAGTGAATAAAGTGAGCGAACCAACAGAAAAAGAAAGACAAATAACTTTTTTGAAAGAGCACGAGAAAAAAATTACAGAATATGTTAAAGAAAGAAATAATTACGTAATTTTAAAAAAATATCAAATTAAAAATATTCAGTATGATTGGGAGACAGTTCGAGTTGTACAGGGCATGGCGTTTAGTCCCAAGTCAATAGCTGTTAATATCAATCTTTTTGATGACACAGATAAAAATATTGATGGATTTGAAATATATATTTATCCCGATAATATTTCAAATCCTACTAAAATTAAAAATTTTGAATAAGCTGAAAGGTGATCAATACAATGGCAAATTTAAAAGATTATAGCAATATTTATGCTAGCTTGTCAAATGGGGCCTACAATAGTGGAATCCCCGGACTTATGCTCTCTACCTTAACAAATACACAAAAAGAAGGGTTATTGATAAATAAATATGCTGAAATCAACTTCCCAAATGCAAAAGATGCTCATGGAAATGATTTAAGCACAGTTTACCTCCAACCCGACACCACCGTAAAAACAGTCAAGGAGTTAGGAAACATCCGAGTCCCGAAAGTAAACGGAGGCTATGAAATACAGAGCTATGTAAAAAACACATATAAGCAAGGTCTATTAACGGATGAAAAAGCTGGATTCAATGCTTATTATGTGACGGATACGCCTAAGCTATCTATAGAAACCAAACACACTTATTTTGTCACTAGAGGCAGCGATGGTATTTCTTCAAGTAATTTGAATCTCAATGACTGGTGGCATAATAATCAGGCATTTACAACAAAAAATGCCTATATTCCGCAGGCAAAATTAGCAAATCAAGCCATGCACCAGAAGATAACGGAAATGACCACACAAGCACCTAATGCCACAATGTCTGTCACAGGTCATTCTTTGGGAACGATGGTGTCGATTCAGGCTGTGGCGAATCTCCCTGAAAAAGATATTGCTAAAATCGACAAAGTGGTTTTGTTTCAAGGACCTGATGCGCGTGAAAGTATCAATAGAATGTCGGAACAGGCACAAAAAAATATCCAGAAGTTGGAAGAGCATGGGAAAATCGACTATTATGTCAATGCTTTTGATATTGTTTCCATGTTGAATAGAAATAAGCCTGGGGTAGATGAGATCGGGAATGTTCGTTATTTATTACCTAAATCTTTTAACACGACGTTTGATATGGAAGATCAAAACGGCTCTAGCCACGACTTTGGACAGTTTCAAATAAATCCTGATGGAACACTTCAGGAAGCTAATTTAAAGGAACATGGCTACATTTTTGCTGCGGGGGTAAAGGTTTCCCAATTGATAGATAAATATTTGAATCGTGTAGTAAAAGAAAAACCAGAAGGTGGGTTATCTTTTACCGAAGTCATAAAATTATTGCTATCTGGAGAATATAAAGATTTTGAAAAAGAATATGCCAAGATTATTGCAGAGGCAAAAGTTGCTAGTGAATGGAACGAGACGGTCAACGAATTACATAAAAGAATTTCTAATGCTTCAGGTTCTAAAAAAATCACTTTACAATCGGAGTTAGTTCAATCGATCATCCAAAAAGCGAAAAATGTAGGCGAAGAGTACGAGATGATCTTTAAAAATGCCCAAAAAGAATTTGAAGATGAGATTACGGCAATATCAAAAGAAATATTGGCTGGTGCGGGAGCAATCAAAAACTATTTGACTTATTGGGAAGTACAAGAGATGGTTTCCCCTTATGAAAAAAATAATTTATGGGACAGCGGACAAGCCGGATTAAATACGAATCAAGTGAAACAATATAAAGAGAAGCTGGAGGAGTTTAGTAATAAACTGGCGGTAGTAGCAAATAATCTCACAGAGTATGACAGACAAGCAGGAAATAATTTGTTCAAAAACAAGTGAAAGGAGTTTATCCATGGAAGATAGAGAATTACAAGAATTTCTAGAAAGACTTGGACAAGAACAAAAAGAACGGGAACGAGTAGCAATACAAGCGCTGATTCTGGCAAAGGAAAGTCGCATCGCTCAGACCAAGTTAACTTCAATCGAATCCCTAAAAGAGATCTCAGAAGGAATGTATCAACAAACAAGTAATAGCTTACCGTCTACTTTAAAAGATGCTTTAGAAGGGGAAAGTGCCGTTGCAGCAGAACAGTATGTCAAACAAATGAAACAACCAACATTGGTCACACCTGTGAAAAGGGGGTAAAGAATGGGAACAGTAGAGAAACAACGTAAACTACAAGATTTAGAGGAGCAATTCTATCAAAACAAACGTCAGATACACCGTCAACAAGAAGAAATCGATCATCAGTTAGTAAACTTTAGGAAAGAAACAGGTCAATTGGTACAAAAAATCATGTATTTGACGAAGAATGATCATTGGGATAACCGACAATTCTATCATCAAATGGAGGCAATAGATCGTAACCTGATACATACGGCTCAAAACTATGCACGACAATTAGAAGAAAAAGAGCAAGAATTAACAAGATCCTATCGAAAAGAGATAGAGCGAATTCACGAAACCAATTACTAGAAAAAACACCGGCACGATCTTTCACAAATCCCTCTTCCTTATAGAAAATAGACTCTCTGTTATAATACATGTAAGCAAATAAGATAATAGGGGGAGAAAGATGAGCGAAGATGATGTGAAACAGATAACCAATACAGGGTTGCCATACGATGATATGGACTCTAAAGTAGTACAAGCACGAAATCATGCATTGAGACAATGCAGGAGATACAATTTTCTCGTGAATTCAGAAAATCATTATAAATACCCCATTTTGCGGGCGCTATTCGCTTCAATGGGTGAGAATGTCTATATCGAGTCGAATTTTCAATGTGAGTTTGGTTTCAACATTTCTATAGGAAATAATGTTTATTTGAACCATGATATGATCATTCTTGATTGTCATGAGGTGACGATCGGAAATGATGTTTATGTAGGGCCGAGGGTTGGTTTGTATGCAGCCAATCATGCAGAAGATCCATTTGAACGTGCTGATCATGTCGTTTATGCGAAGCCGATCCATATTGGCGATAAAGTTTGGTTAGGAGCGGGAGTCCATGTTCTTCAAGGGGTGACGATTGGTGCAAATAGCATCATTGGGGCAGGAAGTGTCGTAACAAAAGATATACCAGAAAATGTGATCGCGGCAGGGAATCCGTGTAAAGTGATCCGACCGATTACGTATAAAGATCGAGAAAAAAATATTAAAGTCCAGGATAGTGCCTTATTGATGGAACGATAGCATGCTGGCTTTAGGAAAGTTTCTTTCAGTCAAACAAGAGACAAAAACTTTTGGATAAAAAACAATACCCGAACGATGGATCAGTTCCTTCTCATAGAGATGAGAGAAACTGATTCGACGTTCGGGTTTTTGCATTTAGTGATTAGCTATAGTACAAATATTCATCAACGATTTCTTGTCTTTGCCACTACTTGGTTTGGTAATTTCAACACAACGAGCGAAACGACAAGGACCGATAGCAGTCGATCTAAGTAATCTGTCGCTGCTTGAACAATCGTGACACTCGCTGCTTGGTTTAGTCCTAATCCGTAAAGAAGTTGGACGATGGCACTTGAACCTGATGAAGTGATACCGCCAAATAATTGGATCGTGATGATCGATGATAGTATGGTTCCAGGCGCTGAAAGGACAAACGTCCACGCCAATAATGAAAGTCTACTCTTCAACCCGTGCGCCTGTAATTTCTGTGGTAAAATCAACCCTGCTAATAGCCCAGTGATGATTTGTATCGGGGAATAATACAAAGAGAACATATCCATCGTCACGCCACTAAGTAAGCTACTACTTAATCCTGTCAAAACCCCAGGAATTGGTCCGAGTAAAGCTCCTGCAAAAATCGTACCGATCGAATCAAGATAAATCGGTAAGCGGAGCCATAATGCAATCGTTCCACCGAGAAAGTTGATTCCGATACTTAGTGCCATGATTGTGATCATTCTTGTCGTGATTTTCTTTTGTGTCATCTTTTTTCATCCTATCTTTAATCTTTCCAGATCATTTTTTATCAATTCTTCTTGTGCATGTAAAAGAACGGCTAAAAACTTCCGGAAAAAAAGAGAGGTGTCGACATCTGTCATGATTAGACTGTTTGGTTTTTTCTGCCAAAAGTCATAACGATCAACCAAGGTTTGTCCGCGGCTGATGCCTTGTGTTTCAACAGCAGTATAGCTAGTGAATCCTTGACATAGTTGTTCATCGATGAAATAAGCAACTGCTAAAGGATCATTGATGACACAACCAAGGATACGTTCTTGCTGCCAGTGAAAGTCAAAGTAAAAACGTGTGATTGCTTTTAAATAGTTTCCTTCTTGAGGTGCAAGTTGGCAACAATATTCTAGGATCGTTGGTGTAAAGACGATTTCTCGTGTCACGTCTAAGCCGACCATCTCGATCATTTGATCAAGATGTTCAAATACATAAGCTGCGGCATCAGGGTCACACCAGTAATTGTATTCTGCTACGGGTGAACAATTGCCGTGGCTTTTGTACGTGCCACCCATCGACACAAAGCGATCCATCTGTTTTCCTAGTTGTGGATTCTTCTGTAAAGCAGAAGCGACATTTGTTAGCGGCCCTAACGCGATCAGCGAAGTATCTTTTTCTTCAGCAAAATAACTCGCTAAAAAATCAACAGCGTGGATCGCTTCGGCTTGTTTGTCTGTTGCTAAGGGAAAGTTGGTTTCCCCTAGACCGTCCATGCCGTGAGTATCTTGAGCGCTGATAAATGGTGTGTTGAGTGGCGTTGCAGAACCTTGATAGACAGGGATGTCTAGACGATCACAACGTTCCAAGCAACGGATCACATTTTCAGTTCCCAAATGTACGGGGACGTTCCCACAAACGGTGGTGATTGCGACAACTTCGATTTCTGGTGATTTTAATGCAAACAATAGTGCTAATGTATCATCGATACCGGGATCGCAATCAATAATAACCTTTCGCATTATTTCCAATCTCCTTTCTGTAGAGACACTTAGTTTTTTATCCTGGGAAGTTTCCGAACCAGTCCAAGGGGTCAACCCTTGATTCCAATGCACGGCATTAGTATACTTATTTTTATGAAGAATGTAAATGTTATGCAAACAATTCATTTTTCTTATGAGTGTTAACAGCAAGAAGAGAAGATCGTTTATATGGAATAACGTGTTTAAAATTACAGAAGATCAATGGTTCACCGTCGGTCCTCTTTGATAGAAAGTGGTACAATAGAAATGAACGGTGAAATACGTGTGCGAAAGCTAGAGCACCATTTAACATACTTAATTTTTTAGTTTCAATCACCAAGTAGAAAGTGTGGGATGCAAGTGATTGTTTTTTATAGTTTACTAATTATGTTATTAATGATCGGTAGTTATCATTTTATTGCTTATTTGTACGCAAAGAAGTTGATCAAAACAGGACTACAACGTGGCTATGCATGGTATGAAGAGACAGGTCATCAACTCATGGACCCTGCTTCTTTGACGACAGTGGAAGAACAACGCCAACGTTTAGAAGATCTAGCAGAAGATTTTTGGCAACAAGGAGAATCCATAACGACTAAAAGTCAAGAAGGATTGAAATTGAAAGGTAGGATGTTCTCTACTTATTCGAACAAAGGTAATTGGGTAGTCTGTGTCCATGACTATCGCAGCACAGGGAAGAAAGATATGTCTTACATCGGGAAGCAGTATGCAGAAAAAGGCTTCAATGTCTTGATCCCTGACTTGCGTGCCCATGGAGAAAGTGAAGGGGAGATCATTGGAATGGGGTGGTTGGATCGGTTAGATTTGATACTCTGGATCAATGAGATCTTACAGCGGGAGCCAGAAGCTAAGATCATCTTACATGGAGGATCAATGGGCGCTTCTACGATCATGATGGCTAGTGGGGAGAAGTTGCCAAGTGCTGTGAAAGGATTGATCCTTGATAGTGGCTTTGTATCCGTTTATTCAGAATTTCGTTATATGTTAAGCAAGTTGACGGTTTTTCCAAAAAAAATCATTATGCGTCATGCGAATCGTTATGCGCAAAAATATGCAGGTTATTCTTTGAAACAGGCATCAGCAACAAGGCAGTTAGGTAGCAACCACTTACCCGTTCTGATCATCCATGGTGAACATGATCATTTTGTCCCGATGGAAGCAGCTTATACGATCCAAAATGCAACGGCAGGAGATAAAGCATTATTGCTTGTGCCTGGAGCAGAACATTTAGAAGCAGTCAGTAAAGATCCAGACACCTACTGGACAGTTATTTTTTCATTCATTGAGCAAAGAGTCAGTCTATAAGTACAAATGATTGTCTGAAAAAAATAGGACTGGTAAAATCAAATTGAATAAAGAAAATGTTCGTTATTTTAGGGTTGGGAGAGTGAAATGATGGAAATCAAAGAAGAAAAGAATCGCTTAGTGTTATTGGACGATGAACAAAACGAAATAGGAGAAATGACTTGGTCTGATGCTGGTCCTGATATTATGATCATTGACCATACATTTGTTGATCCTGCGTTTCGCGGACAGAAATTAGCAGAAAAACTGGTTGCTACAGGAGTGGAAGTAGCCAGACGTACTGGCAAGAAAGTGATTCCGTTATGTCCTTATGCAAAAGCGGAGTTTGAGAGAAAAGCAGAATATCAGGATGTTTGGCGTAAATAAGCGACAAAGGTTACGAGAAAAGCATTGATTTCAGATGAAGATAGCGGGATATCGTTTGTCACAGAACGTGTAGAAAAAATCGAAGTAAAAAAGCCTAGAAATGTTCTTTAAAACATCGGCCATCTTATGAAACACTGTTGTCACAAGACGTGTTATGTGATAAAGTTAGAAGGACGATATTTTGAGAAAGGAGGCTGTTTGATGTATAATATTATTTTAGGGATCGTCATTGTCATCTCGATTATGATGGTCATCGCGATCATGATGCAACCAAGCAAACAAAATAGTGCAGCAAGTGCATTTACAGGTGGCGCAGATCAATTATTCGGAAAGCAAAAAGCACGTGGATTTGAAGCAGTAATGCAACGCTCGACAGCTGTTATGGGCGCTGTATGGATGATTCTGTTATTCGTACTTGCATTTTTATCTTCTAAATAAGTCGTTCGAAACCAAGGATCGGAAGTGATCCATTGCTTCGTTCAGATTTAGAGGATACACGGGTGGTTCATCGATTTTTCAAAAAAATAGAAGGTCTGGGAAACGAAATGCTCCCAGACCTTTTTTGTTGAATAGAAAAAGAACCGTTATATAAGAAGGTATTTGCTAACTATGGTAAAATAAGGCTAATGAGGTGAATAAAATGAAAAGTCTACCACAACCTATTTATGAAAAACATGGGAAGCGTGCAATCCTCTTACTGCATGCGTATTCAGGTAGTCCAAATGATGTACGGATGTTAGCCCGTTTTTTAGAGAAATCAGACTATTCGGTCTATGCCCCAATGTTTACAGGTCATGGCACACTTGCGCCAAATGAGATCTTAGAACAGGACGCTGAGACGTGGTGGCAAGACACGAAACAAGCGATCCAGTTTCTCTACGATGAGGGATTTTCTGACATCGCCGTATTAGGATTATCAATGGGCGGGATTTTTGCGGTTCGAGCATTATCAGAATTTCCAATGATAGGAGGCGGATTTTTTTGTTCGCCAATTTCTCCAGTAGAAAATCATGTGCCGGAGAATTTTGAGAATTATGTGCGTCATGTCTTGAAAATTGCCGATGAATCGGAGTCGATGATCGAACAAAAGGTTGAAAGCTTCCGCCCACGAATACAGCAACAATTGACAAATATTCAAGAACAAGCAGCAATAACAGAAAGTAAGTTATCAGATATCCAAAAACCAGTATTCATGGCTCAAGCGGGTCAAGATGAAATGATCGATCCTTATGGTGTCTACGATACAGCCAAAAAACTTGCACATACTGATATTTCCTTACACTGGTATCCGGAAAGTAAGCATGTGATCACAGTAGGAATGGCAAGAAAAGCATTTGAAAAAGATGTGTTGGATTTTCTAGAGAACTTACCTTGGAATGAGGAATAAAAATGACAAAAGAAACATTAAAAGAAAAAATCATTTTCTTTATTGAAAGCAGTCGCAAGAAAAGTTTTTCGATGGAAGAAATCGCTGAAGGTCTTGGCTTTCAAAAAAGCGAAGATTTTAAATTACTAGTGCAAACCATTGCACAGATGGAAAGAGAACAAAGTATTGTCTTTACCAAAAAAGGTAAAATCAAACTGCCACTCCAACCCATTTTGATCGAAGGAACGTTCCGCGCAAATGAGCGAGGATTTGGGTTTGTTACGATCGATCCCGAAGAAGATGATGTGTATATCCCGAAAGAAGCAACTGGTTATGCGATGGACGGGGATACTGTCGCAATCGATATCGTTAAGACGGCGGATGCCTTTACGGATCGGGGAGCTGAAGGAAAGGTCGTTGAGATTCGTCAACGAGCAACCACGCAAATCGCAGGAGAGTTCATCGCCTATACGGAAGATGAAATGGCAGAAACGGATCTTTATGGAGTAGTTATTCCAAAAGATAAAAAAATGAATCAGTTCAAAGTGTATGCCGCAGCAGAAGGCGTTCGTCCAGTCGATGGCAGTATCGTCTTGATCGAATTGACCCATTATCCTGAAAAAAGCTATGCAACGAGTTTAGAGGGAATCATCAAACAAGTCATTGGACACAAAAATGACCCTGGCATGGATATTTTATCGATTGTCGTAGCCAATGGGATACCGACCAAGTTTCCGGATGATGTATTAAGCGAAGCAGATGCCGTACCGGATAGTATCAGTGACAAAGATTTGATTGGCCGCAGAGATCTGCGTGACCAATTGATTGTGACGATCGACGGCGAAGATGCTAAAGATTTAGATGATGCGGTCACAGTTAGAAAGTTAGATAATGGAAATTACTTTTTAGGCGTCCACATTGCCGATGTCTCATACTATGTGACAGAAGGCAGTCAATTAGATCGTGAAGCCTATGAGCGTGGAACGAGTGTGTATTTGACTGATCGTGTGATTCCAATGATCCCGCAACGTTTATCAAATGGGATTTGTTCGTTGAATCCTAAAGTTCCTCGGTTAACGATGAGTTGTGAAATGGAGATCGACCCAACAGGGAAAATCATTTCTCATGAGATTTTTCCAAGTGTGATCCAAACAACCGAGCGAATGACTTATACAGCAGTCAATCAGATCTTAGAAGAGCAAGATGAAGAAACCATGGCTCGCTATGAATCATTGGTTCCTATGTTCCAAGCAATGGGTGAGTTGCACGAGATTTTAGAGACGATGCGTATTCGTCGTGGGGCAATCTCTTTCGAAGATCGTGAAGCCAAGATCTTGGTTGATCCAGAAGGTCACCCGCAAGATATCCTCTTGCGAAGTCGTGGTGTAGGAGAACGGTTGATCGAATCCTTTATGTTGGCAGCCAATGAAACGGTGGCAGAACACTATTCACGTGCGAATTTCCCTTTTATTTATCGTATCCATGAGCAACCAAAAGAAGAGAAAATGCAACGATTCTTTGATTTTGCCTCTGCTTTAGGGATTTTAGTCAAAGGAACGAAGGGCACGATCACACCTAAGGACTTACAAAAAGTGATCGAAGACGTTGAAGAAAAACCTGAGTCAGCAGTGATCAATACCATGTTGTTGAGAAGTATGCAGCAAGCCCGTTATTCTGAAGACAACTTTGGACATTATGGCTTAGCAGCAGAATATTATACACACTTTACATCGCCGATCCGTCGTTACCCAGATTTGATCGTGCATCGCTTGATTCGGTCATATGGTCAAGATCCAAGTGAAAGCAATCAAACACATTGGGAAAATGCACTGCCTGATATTGCCGATCATAGCTCGAAAATGGAGCGACGGGCAGTTGAAACAGAACGTGAAGTGGACTCAATGAAGAAAGCCGAGTTTATGATGGATAAAGTAGGAGAAGAATTTGATGGGATCATCAGCTCTGTGGTGAAATTCGGGTTATTCATCGAACTTCCAAATACAGTAGAAGGTTTGATCCATATCAATGAATTGAAACAAGATTACTTCCATTACATTGAAAACCATCTAGCCCTTGTTGGTGAACGAACAGGATTAACTTTCAAAATCGGGCAAAAAGTACGAGTGAAAGTAGTCAAAGCCGATCCTACTGAACGAGCAGTTGATTTTGAATTAGTCTCCGCAGAGGAGTTGGCGCCGCTGGAAGCGCCAAAGGGCAGAAGAAAAGAAGCCAATAGAGGCTCTTCAAAACATTCAAATGGCCGGCAAACGGACAAGCAAAAACGTCCGAAAAAAGCCGATAGCAAATATGGTCCAAAAAAAGAAAAAGGGAAAAAAGGGAAAAAACCTTTTTACAAAGGCGTCACCAAGAAGAAAAAGAAAAAATAAATAAAAAATGAAACTGAATTGGGGGAATGTCCAATGCCAAAAGGCGAGGGAAAACTGATTGCGCAAAATAAAAAAGCTCGCCATGATTATTCGATCATCGACACAATGGAAGCAGGAATGGTTTTACAAGGTACAGAGATCAAATCTATTCGCAATAGTCGTATCAACTTAAAAGATGGATTTGTTCGTGTGAGAAACGGCGAAGCTTTTTTGCATAATGTCCATGTCAGCCCTTATGAACAAGGGAATATCTTTAATCATGATCCACTAAGAACTAGAAAATTGTTATTGCATAAAAAGCAAATTGCGCGTTTATTGAATGAAACAAAAAATACCGGAATCACGATTGTTCCTTTGAAAGTCTATATCCGAGACGGCTATGCGAAGGTCTTGATCGGATTGGCTAAAGGGAAAAAATCGTATGATAAGCGAGAAGATTTGAAGCGAAAAGATGTGGATCGACAAATTGATCGTACATTAAAAAATTTC
This sequence comes from Enterococcus mundtii, assembly GCF_002947535.1. GTDB lineage: Bacteria > Bacillota > Bacilli > Lactobacillales > Enterococcaceae > Enterococcus_B > Enterococcus_B mundtii_B. The sequence continues at coordinate 78,754 of NZ_PUAP01000026.1, read as the reverse complement.
TCTAGATAATTTCATTATCCTTTTTCGCATATTCGGTGCTTTTAGATTTACTTAATGATAAAATTTGTTAGCATTTAATCTGATGAAACATGATTATCACAGGTTTTTTCTGAGTTTTATGGCATCATACTATCCATATTTTTGTTGATTTTTAGACTGAAATAAAAAAGTGTCTAATTTTCATGAAAATACTTTGAAATTTCTATTTCGTGGTGGTATGATACCGTTTGGTTAGAAACCGATAAAGAAAAACCAGATACACACATGAAATTGATTTTATGTGAAATTCGGGGAAAAGAGGTGAAATGGATTGGATGAACGCTCGCTAACGTTCCACATTGGACCGGTTTGGTTTGATGGGACTGTTTGTTTGATGGTGTTGTTAACTTGTTTGATCGTTTTCTTTTTAGTTTACTTCTTTACAAGAAATTTAAAGATGAAGCCAACTGGAAAGCAAAATGCACTTGAATGGGTCATTGATTTTACACGAGGGATCGTTACAGATAATGTGCCTAGAAAAGAATTGAATAATTTTCATTTATTGGCATTTACCTTGTTTCTCTTCGTTTTTGTTGCGAACAATATCGGTTTAGTAACAAAAATCGTCTTACCTAGCGAAACGACACTTTGGAAAAGTCCGACAGCAGACCCGTTTGTAACTTTAACATTGGCATTTATTATGATCACACTTACTCATCTATTCGGGGTGAAGAAGCTCGGTTTCAAAGGTTACTTTGTCAACTCGTTCCTAAAACCTTATAGTTTTATGTTTCCAATGAAGGTGATCGAAGAGTTCACAAACTTGTTAACACTTGCTTTACGTCTTTATGGGAATATTTATGCGGGAGAAGTATTGCTAACTTTGATCGCAAAAATGATGACAAGCTTAGGCTGGTTCTCATTGCCTTTAGCAATTCCGTTAGAGATGGTTTGGATCGCGTTCTCACTATTTATCGGAAGCATCCAAGCATTTGTCTTTGTCACTTTATCAATGGTATATATGAGTCACAAAATCGAAGTAGAAGAGTAAAACAACTATATTTAATCACTATTTAAACTATTTTAGGAGGAAGTAAATTATGAATTATATCGCAGCAGCAATCGCAATCTTAGGGGCAGCTATCGGAGCTGGTTACGGTAATGGTCAAGTAATTTCTAAAACAATCGAATCAATGGCACGTCAACCTGAAATGTCAGGTCAATTACGTACAACGATGTTCATCGGGGTAGCCTTAGTCGAAGCCGTTCCTATTCTAGGTGTTGTTATCGCCTTGATCCTAGTTTTTGGTGTGTAATAAAAATGCTCAGGTTGCGCGATAGTCAAAAAAACTATCAACTATTTATTAGATACGCGACCTAAGAAAACTGGATTCTCAGAGAAAGGAAGGCTAACCTATGCTGAATCAATTGGCAATTGCAGAAGTTGGCAATCCGATGTTAGGTAATATCATCGTTGTCAGCGGCTCATTTTTGATATTAATGGTCCTATTAAAACACTTTGCGTGGGGACCGATCAGCGATATTTTGAAAAAACGTGAAGATAAGATCGCCAATGATTTAGATTCTGCAGAACAATCTCGCATCAAATCAGCAAAATTAGAACAAGAACGTGAACAACAATTGTTGGCTTCTCGCTCTGATGCTGCGGATATCATCAAACATGCGAAAGAAAGTGGAGAATTAAGCCGCCAAAATATTTTGAAGGAGACGCAAGAAGAAGTTGCTCGTCTAAAAAATAAAGCGCAAGCGGATATCACGATGGAACGTGATACTGCATTGAACTCAGTCAAAGACGATGTAGCTGAACTTTCTCTTCAAATCGCGGAAAAAATCTTGAACAAAGAATTATCTCCAGAAATGCACGAATCTTTAATCAATCAATATATCGAAGGTCTAGGTTCGTCAAATGAAACTAGATAAATATACCGTAGGTAGACGTTACGGAAAAGCATTATTTGAACTGGCGATCGATTCAAATAATACGGAAGAAATTTACCAAGAACTTCTTAGTCTACGTAAAATCTATACTGATGTTCCTGAATTAGGGAATATCCTTAGTGATGTTCGGTTGGAACCGCATGAAAAGCGATTGATCATGGACAAATTAGTCAGTGGTTATCAAGGAATCGTGAAAAACTTTTTAGAAGTTGTGTTCATGTACAATCGGATGAACGATCTACCTTTGATGATCGACGAGTATGAACATCGTTACAATGAAAACAATGGTTTGTTACTAGGAAGTGTGACTACAGCAGTCCCACTTTCAGCGGAACAATTGACTAGACTTGAAGAAAATGTCGCTAAAACAATGAACTACCAAACGGTCGAATTGAAACAACAAGTTGATTCTACGATCATTGGTGGAGCAATTGTAGAAGCAGATCATCAAGTGATTGACGGAAGCATTCGGACGCAGTTGGAAAAATTGCGTAATCAATTAAATAGATAGTACAAAGAGGTAGGTGAATCGAATGGCTATCAAAGCAGAAGAAATTAGTGCCTTGATTAAAGAACAAATTGAACATTATGAAAACGTGCTTTCAGTCGAAGAAATCGGTACAGTCACTTATGTTGGTGACGGAATCGCACGTGCGCATGGACTTGAAAATGCCATGAGTGGTGAACTACTTGAATTTTCAAACGGTTCATATGGTATGGCACAAAACTTGGAATCAAATGATGTCGGAATCATAATCTTAGGTGATTTTGAATCCATTCGTGAAGGGGATAAAGTAAAACGCACAGGAAAGATCATGGAAGTACCAGTAGGGGACGCAATGATCGGACGTGTCGTCAATCCTTTAGGACAACCCATTGATGGACTAGGAGAAATCGTGACGGACAAAACACGTCCAGTCGAAGCGATGGCACCTGGTGTTATGCAACGTAAATCAGTCAATGAACCAATGCAAACAGGGTTGAAAGCGATCGATGCGTTAGTACCGATCGGACGTGGACAACGTGAATTAGTCATCGGTGACCGTAAAACAGGGAAAACATCGATTGCAATCGATACGATCATCAACCAAAAAGGTCAAGATATGATTTGTATCTATGTAGCCATTGGACAAAAAGATTCAACTGTACGTACACAAGTAGAAACATTGAAAAAATATGGCGCAATGGATTATACGATCGTAGTCAATGCGGGAGCTTCTCAACCTGCACCATTGCTATACATCGCACCTTATGCTGGAACAGCTATGGGTGAAGAATTCATGTATAACGGCAAACATGTATTGATCATTTTTGATGATCTATCAAAACAAGCTGTTGCCTATCGTGAGCTTTCTTTATTACTTCGTCGACCACCAGGCCGCGAAGCCTATCCAGGGGATGTTTTCTACTTGCACTCACGTTTGTTAGAACGTGCAGCAAAATTAAGTGATGATCTAGGTGGAGGGTCAATGACTGCTTTACCATTTGTTGAAACACAAGCTGGAGATATCTCTGCTTATATTCCAACAAACGTCATTTCGATCACTGATGGACAAATCTTCTTAGAAAGTGATTTGTTCTATGCAGGAACTCGTCCAGCCGTAGATGCAGGGTTATCAGTTTCTCGTGTTGGTGGTTCAGCACAGATCAAAGCAATGAAAAAAGTTGCCGGAACATTGCGTCTAGACTTAGCGAGTTACCGTGAATTAGAAGCATTTACGCAATTTGGTTCTGATTTAGATGCGGCGACACAAGCGAAATTGAATCGTGGTCGTCGTACAGTAGAAATCTTGAAGCAAAAATTACATGCACCTCTTGCAGTGGAAAAACAAGTAGTCATCTTATATGCATTGACACACGGTTACTTAGACAGTATCCCTGTAGATAGCATCTTAGATTTTGAACATGAGTTATTTGAATATCTTGAGACGAATCATGCAGATCTCTTTGAAACGATCCGTACAACGAAAGATCTTCCTGAAGAAGAAGCGTTGAACCAAGCAATTCAAGAGTACAAAGATATCTTTATGGCAACAAAAGGAAATAATTCTTCAACAGAAGACAAATTGAAATCCATTCAAAATGCATAGTGAGGTGAGATGAATGGGCGCTTCATTAAATGAAATCAAGACACGAATCGCGTCAACGAAGAAAACGAGCCAAATCACTCGTGCCATGCAAATGGTCTCAGCCTCTAAATTGACAAAATCTGAAGCTTCTTCACAGAAGTTCCAGATTTATGCCAATAAGGTGAGAGAAATCGTTACGCATTTAACAGCGACACAATTAACTGACATTGCTTCGGCTAATCCGAGAGGAGATGTCAATTATAATAGTATGCTGATCAGTCGACCTGTTAAAAAAACCGGTTATATCGTGATCACAGCTGATGGTGGGTTAGTCGGTGGCTACAATAGTTCTATATTGAAACAAACCATGTCCATCTTGGAAGAAGACCATCAATCACCAGATGAATATGTCATGATCGCCATTGGTGGTACCGGAGCGGATTTCTTTAAAGCTCGTGACATCAACTTAGCGTATGAACTGCGCAATTTGTCTGATCAACCTAGCTTTGATGAGGTTCGTAAAATCGTGAACATGGCAACGACCATGTATCAAAATGAAGTATTTGACGAATTGTATGTATGTTATAACCATCATATCAATTCATTGACTAGTCAATTTCGTGTAGAAAAAATGTTGCCTATTTCAGATTTAGACCCGGGAGAAGCGAAAAGCTTTGAGCAAGAATATATTTTTGAACCTTCAAAAGAAGAAATCTTGACTCAATTGTTGCCGCAATATGCCGAAAGTTTGATTTATGGCGCGATCGTTGATGCGAAAACGGCAGAACATGCCGCGGGTATGACTGCAATGAAAACCGCAACAGATAATGCTGCGAACATCATCGATGATCTGACGGTTTCTTATAACCGTGCAAGACAAGGGGCGATCACCCAAGAAATTACCGAAATTGTTGCCGGAGCATCGGCACTAGAATAGCAAGGAGATTGGAGGAAAAAAGATGAGTTCAGGCAAGATTGTTCAAGTAATCGGTCCCGTTGTCGACGTGGAATTTTCTTTAGACCAATCCTTACCAGATATCAACAACGCATTAGTTGTTTATAAAAATGATGAGCAAAAATCAAAAGTTGTTCTTGAAGCAGCGTTAGAATTAGGTGATGGTGTCATCCGTACGATCGCAATGGAATCGACGGATGGACTACAACGTGGAATGGAAGTCATCGACACAAGTAAAGCGATCTCTGTACCAGTTGGAACAGAAACATTAGGTCGTGTGTTCAACGTGTTAGGTGAAACAATTGATTTAGAAGCACCATTTCCAGAGGATGCTCAAAGAAGCGAGATCCACAAGAAAGCACCAAATTTTGATGAATTAAGCACAAGTACAGAGATTCTTGAAACTGGGATCAAAGTCATTGACTTATTAGCACCTTATTTAAAAGGTGGGAAAGTTGGATTGTTTGGGGGTGCCGGTGTTGGTAAAACCGTACTGATCCAAGAATTGATCCATAATATCGCCCAAGAACATGGTGGGATCTCAGTGTTTACCGGTGTTGGTGAACGTACCCGTGAGGGGAACGATCTGTATTACGAAATGAAAGATTCAGGCGTAATCGAAAAAACAGCGATGGTGTTTGGACAAATGAATGAGCCACCAGGTGCCCGTATGCGTGTTGCACTTACTGGTTTGACGATTGCGGAATATTTCCGTGATGTTGAAGGACAAGACGTGCTCTTATTTATTGATAATATTTTCCGTTTCACCCAAGCAGGTTCAGAAGTATCTGCCTTACTAGGACGTATGCCATCAGCGGTTGGTTATCAACCAACCTTAGCGACTGAAATGGGACAACTACAAGAACGGATCACTTCAACGAAAAAAGGTTCGATCACTTCGATCCAAGCAATCTACGTACCAGCGGATGACTACACTGACCCAGCGCCAGCAACGACATTTGCCCATTTAGATGCAACGACAAACTTGGAACGTAAATTGACCGAACAAGGGATCTATCCAGCCGTTGACCCACTTGCTTCTTCATCAAGTGCGTTATCTCCTGAAATCGTAGGAGAAGAACACTACAAAGTAGCGACTGAAGTACAACATGTATTACAACGTTACCGTGAATTGCAAGACATCATCGCTATTTTAGGGATGGATGAATTATCAGATCAAGAAAAAATATTGGTTTCACGCGCTCGTCGAATCCAATTCTTCTTATCACAAAACTTCAATGTAGCTGAACAATTCACAGGTCTTCCAGGTTCTTATGTACCAGTTGAAGAAACTGTCAAAGGCTTCCGTGAGATTCTTGAAGGTAAATACGATGACCTTCCTGAAGAAGCATTCCGCAGTGTCGGCCGAATCGAAGACGTTGTCGAAAAAGCGAAAAAACTAGGCTACTAGAAAGGGGTGCCCCATGGATCAATATTTAACTGTTAATGTGGTTACTCCCGATGGTTTAGTTTATGATCACCATGCGGCAATCGTTGTTGCACGAACTACTGCCGGCGAACTAGGTATTTTACCGCAACATGCGCCCATCATCGTGCCTTTAACAATCGATGAAGTTCGTGTGAAGCGGACAGATTCAGATACACACGTTGACTGGATCGCTGTGAACGGCGGCATCATGGAAGTTCGCGATAACTTAGTTTCAATCGTCGCAGATAGTGCGGAACGTGAACGAGATATCGACGTCACTCGGGCAGAACGTGCAAAACAACGTGCTGAACGCCAAATCGAAGAAGCCAAACAAAAAGAAGATAAGAATGAACTGAAACGGGCAACTGTTGCGTTACACCGAGCAGTGAACCGTATCAATGTATCGAAGCATAAGTAATTACTGTAAATGACCAGTAATTGACGATCAAATAGGAGAACAACTCCAAAAAGAAGAGATTGAGCCAAACACTTATGGGTGCTGATGCATCCTCCTGTGTTTCTCAATCCCTTCTTTTTTTATAAACGATCCACCGTAATAACACGATAGGTAGTCGAGTTAACGGTTATTCGTACAGAAACTTCTATATTATAAATATAAAAATTTTTCCCTTTTTTCTCAATAGTAGCATGTGGTGCCGAGATAGCAGAATAGATAAATGTCTCAATCTCTTTTTTGGACAAATTGATAGCTAATTTTTTATTGATCCTCGAATAAACAAGGGGCGTATAACCAAGTGAAGCTAAAATGAGACTCTTCAACAAATCACATCCTTTAACGAATAAGGTCATAGATTTAGTATACCATATTACAATGTTGCGATTTTTTTCCATTAATGAAGTACCTCTTCGTTAGCATTCATTCGATGTCAGGATAAAATTTATTTTTTTGGTGTAAAGAAATGATATTTTTCATCCATTTTTCAGAGTTTGTCAAGAAAATTACAGAGATTTATCATTTTTACAACCAATAATTTCTACTTTTATAAAATTTATGGTATCATCAGTGTGTTAGTTATCAAAAACATTTGTTAGAAAGGGCGTAATGATGCAAGTATATGGTATTGATGCAATCATTCGGATCGTTAGTCATTTGGCATTTATTTACTTAGCCTTTTGGTCTTTGCGTTCTTTACGCGTTGACGCTTTTTTTCGTTCAATGCATACGACACAAATTAGAATGGCAATTGTCCTTTTTTCAATTTTTTTAGGGTATACAGCGAGCAGTTTTTTCTTAGAGATCATTGCGCTATGTCGAAATCTTTTCGTCAGCCTATAATTTTAAAAAAAGGTACTATTTTAAAACAAGAAGTGATATAATAAAAAAGATTTTGAGCGAATGTATACTCAACGGATTTTTTTGGGGGGAACAACATGGAAGAGATCATCGTAAAAGGTGGCAATCAATTAAAAGGAACAGTAAAGATTGAAGGAGCAAAGAATGCGGTATTGCCGATTTTAGCCGCAAGTTTATTGGCTGAAGAAGGAACGACCGTTTTAGATAATGTGCCAATTCTTTCTGACGTGTTCACTATGAATCAAGTGATCCGTCATTTGAACGTAGATGTAGCGTTTGACGAAGAGAATAATCGTGTGACACTTGATGCATCGAGAGAATTAGAAATTGAAGCACCTTATGAATACGTAAGCCAAATGCGTGCCTCAATCGTTGTGATGGGACCATTATTGGCTAGAAATGGTCATGCAAAAGTTGCAATGCCCGGTGGATGCGCGATTGGAAAACGTCCGATCGATCTACATCTAAAAGGGTTTCAAGCATTGGGTGCAAAAATCATTCAAAAGAATGGTTATATCGAAGCAATCGCCGATGAATTGATTGGAAATACGATCTATTTAGATTTTCCAAGTGTTGGTGCGACACAAAATATCATGATGGCTGCTGTCAAAGCAAAAGGCACGACGATCATTGAAAACGTCGCACGTGAACCTGAAATCGTTGATTTAGCGAATATCTTAAATAAAATGGGTGCGAATGTTTATGGCGCTGGTACAGAAACGATGCGTATCGAAGGCGTTGATCATTTGCATGCAGTCAATCATTCAATCGTCCAAGACCGTATTGAAGCTGGTACTTTCATGGTAGCAGCAGCAATGACTGAAGGCAATCTATTGATCGCTGATGCGATTTCTGAGCATAATCGTCCATTGATCTCTAAATTGATCGAAATGGGTGCAAAGATTACTGAAGAAGACGGTGGCGTTCGTGTCATCGGACCAAAACATATTTTACCAACAGATGTAAAAACAATGCCACACCCTGGTTTCCCAACGGATATGCAAGCACAAATGACTGCTATCCAGTTGGTTGCAGAAGGTACAAGTGTTGTGACTGAAACAGTCTTTGAGAACCGTTTCCAACATCTAGAAGAAATGCGCAGAATGAATGCACATGTAAAAATCGATGGCAATATTGCGATCATGGATGGTAATCACGAATTACAAGGTGCCGAAGTTTATGCAACAGATCTAAGAGCAGCAGCAGCGCTCGTATTAGCTGGTTTGAAAGCAAATGGAATCACACGCGTTCGTAACCTAAAATATTTAGATCGTGGCTATTATAATTTCCATATTAAATTGCAACAATTAGGTGCAGATGTGGAACGTGTAAACGTAGAAGAAACACCAATCGAAAAAACACCACAAACAATCGCTTAAGGATGTGACGAGAGATGACGAATCCACGCTATATTTTGATAAGTTTGGTAAAAATTTTAGCTGTCATTTTACTTGTACTCCTATTATTCATCATCGGAACAATGATCGGATATGGTTTGATTGGCGGTGGAAGTCCCTTCAAGGTCTTTCAACCGAGCTTATGGTTGCATATCTTCGATTTCTTTAGTTAAGTATGTACACTAGGTAACAGATAAGATAAAAAGAGGTTGTGGCAAAAGCGTACAGCTCCGAGAAATAAGCGCCAAAATCCGAAAATAGCTTTTCATATTTTTGGACTTTGGCGCTTATTTCTGTAGGAGTTGCTTTTAGAACACCGTTTATCGGGTTATAGGGGATGGCAAGTGGATGTATGACCAATCCTCTTTTTTATGGAGATGAAAGCATGAAAAAATTTTTGATTTATTTAGTCCGTGGATACCAACGTTTTATTTCACCTGCGTTTCCGCCAAGTTGTCGGTATTATCCAACTTGTTCCAATTATATGATCCAAGCCATCCAAGTGCATGGCGCGCTCAAAGGAACACTGATGGGAACAGCACGTATCTTTCGTTGCCACCCATTTGTGAAAGGCGGTATCGATTATGTTCCTCGGAACTTTCGCTTGACGCGTAACAAAGAAGATAAGACGATGCCAGACTATAAAAAATATATAAGAAAGAGTCATTGATTTTATCAGATAGGAGCATAGTATGTTTCAACAATTGAGCAAAAATGACTTGCCGTGGGAATTACTATTAGAAGCAGATCCTGACCGAGAGAAAGTTCTTGCTTATGTAACGAACGGTGATGGTTTTATTTGGAAAGAACAGGATGAAGTGATCGGTGTGCTTGTTTATGAGATCAGAGAAACAGAATGTGAAATCATGAATGTTTCTGTTGCTGATGCCCATCAAGGGAAAGGAATCGGTAGCAAGCTGATTGATCATGCACTCGAACGGTTGAGCAAAGAATGCAAGCAACCAACAAAAATATTGATTCGTACAGGAAGTATTACGAATCCAGCGTTACATCTTTATCAGAAAAAAGGATTTCAAGAAGTATCAAGAGAAAAGGACTACTTTATCAATAATTACGCAGAACCAATCTATGAAGAGGGGATACTTCTTAGAGATCAAGTAACCTTAGCCAAAGAAATATAGAACGAAAAGAAAGCGTTTCATAAAAAATGATGAATTACTATTGAGGAGGAACAAATAAACATGGGGATTTTAGCATTCGACTTTGGCGGTTCAGCTGTCAAATATGGTTATTGGGAGCAAGAAACACTATCACATAAAGGTCAATTCACGACACCAACTACATGGGAAGAAATGAAAGCGCAATTATTATCGGTATTCCAACAATTATCGCAAGAAGTAACTATCAGTGGGGTTGCTTTTAGTGCCCCGGGTGTGGTGAATAGTCAACGACAAGTGATTGAAGGCATTAGCGCGATCCCTTATATCCATGGCTTCGATATTTATTCTGAATTAGAGGAATTGTTTGGTCTGCCAGTCGCTATGGAAAATGATGCGAATTGTGCGGGAATGGCTGAGTTTTATGAAGGTGCTGCTCGTGGCTATCAAAATGTTGCTTTTGTGGTGATTGGCACAGGCGTGGGTGGCGCGATGTTCACTAATGGTGAATTGAATAAAGGCGCGCATCTTTATGGCGGAGAATTTGGCTTGATGTTTCTTAATGGGGAGCATACATTCAGTACATTAGGAACGGCAGTCCAAATGGCGTGGCGGTACTGTGAGCGAAAAGGACTAGATAAAAATACCTTCAGTGGAAAAGAAGTCTTTGAATTTGCAGAAAATGGCGACTCGATCGCACAAGAAGAAGTTGAATCTTTTTATGATTATTTAACAAAAGGCTTATTTAGTATCCAATTTTCATTTGATCCAGAAGTGATCGTATTAGGAGGCGGAATTTCTGCGAAAGAGGGATTATTGACAGAAATCAACCAACGGATGAAAAAATTGACGAGTCATTTTGGGTTGAATGATTTTGATCCGTTGATCACACTGTGTGAGTATCGCAATGATGCGAACCTGATAGGGGCAGCAGCAAATTATCTAGCGCAACAAGAAGCAGGAAAATAAATTATCAATTAGAAGGCACACAGTGAATGTTTTCTGCCGTCAAATGTGATAAACTATTGGGGAGGTGGGAAATAATGTCAAAAAAGAATAAAGATATTGAAGTGCGTACCGAAGAGATCAAAAAAACGATCAAAGGGAACACATATGATGTAACACAGTTATTTATTGGTAAAAAAATGATTGGTGAAATTCTAGCGTATGGACCAAAAGAATTTGAGATTTTCTTGGGAGAAGAAGACTTTGGCAAAGAAAAAAGTCTTGAAAATGCGATAGAAACAGTGATTCGTCATTGGAATTTACACGAATAAAAAAATATCAAAAAAATTTTCAATAAAGGGTTGCAATCACTTGGAAAATTAGGTATTATAACTAAGTCAGGTTGATACAAACCTTTCGGAGGAGTAGCGAAGTGGCTAAACGCGACGGACTGTAAATCCGTTCCTTAGGGTTCAGTGGTTCGAATCCACTCTCCTCCATTTCATTGGGGTATAGCCAAGCGGTAAGGCAAGGGACTTTGACTCCCTCATGCGTTGGTTCGAATCCAGCTACCCCAGTTACTAGAGTGATCAGTTGCAGATCACTCTTTTTTTTGTATAAAACACCTTGTTTCTTGCTGATTTTCCTATTATAGGCTAGAGTAGATGTAAGAAGAAAAAAAGGAGGCGGCACTGATGAAGTGGAAACAAAAAGTAGATGAAACAGCAGAAAAAATTTACGATATGATCAAATCGGAGAAGTACAATGTAGAGATCCATGTACCGAAAAAATCAGAAAAATTTGTCCAAATCAAAGCGAAACGTCCAACGAACCATACCAAAAAATGGTTGTCCAAAAATCGTTAAGAATAACAAAAGCTCTGAAGTTCACATAATCTTGTGATCTTCAGAGCTTTTGTTATTTTTCAATCTCGATCCCTAAGACGGTCAAGTGACCATTGCCCACTAATTTAATGACCAAAGTGGCCAATTGTTTTGGGGTCATCTCGGTATTACTGGTGACCCACCAATGTAAAGTACCAGTGAAAATGGCAGTTATGTATTCTGTGATAAAGTCGATCGGTACCTCTAGTTCGTTCTCTGTGATTTTTAAACGATCAAAGATAGTTGCGTATTTTTCAGATAAGAAAATTTTTAACTTTTGCCTGAAAAATTCGATCGAAGTACCGTCTAAGGTCGTTATAAACATGGCTTTGTTGTCAGCAATCAATTGATAGATTTGAGTTAAGGCACGGTTGACCCGTTTCAACTTCAATTTATTGCCTTCCATCAATGGTTCCAAATCTAAGATCGAGGTAAATGTCTGGATAGCGATGTGGAATAAATGCTCATAGAGATCTTGTTTATCTTTGAAATGAGCATAAAAAGTCGCACGATTGATCATTGCTTCATCGGCGATTTCTTGGATCGTGATCTGCTCCATACTTTTTGTTTCTAGTAAACGTAAGAACGCTTCAATAATCATTTTGTTGGTACGCTTCACTCGAAGATCGTTTTTCTTCTTCATAAAAAATCTCCTCACTTTTGGTCGACAAATCGTTCGATATTGTTGTTTATCTCACAAACTGGCGATGATTGCTTATTGCAATAGCTATAAAACGTTTTAGAATAGATATATGTAGTATAACAGACGGTTTGTTCAATGTTCAACAAAGCGTCTTTTTTAAGAAGGTGGCGAGACGATGAAAATGTACGGAGGTATCGATGTAGGTTCAACGACAGTAAAATTAGTGATTCTTGATACACATGGCGAAACTCTTTTTGCTAAATACGAACGACATTATGCAGATATCAGAAAAGCAACCATCAACATATTAGAAGAAGCAAAAACAACCTTACAAGATCAGGCGATTGCTTTTGCGATCACTGGTTCTGGCGGTATGGGCTTAGCGGAACATCTACAATTGCCTTTTATCCAAGAAGTGATTGCATGTACAAAAACAATCGAAGAAAGGATTCCCGAAACAGATGTAGCCATTGAATTAGGAGGGGAAGATGCTAAAATCACCTTTTTTGGTTCTTCTTTGGAACAACGGATGAATGGTAGCTGTGCGGGAGGGACTGGCGCGTTTATTGATCAGATGGCAGCACTATTGAAAACCGATGCCAATGGTTTGAATGAACTAGCCAAAGATTATCAACAGCTTTATCCAATTGCTTCTCGCTGTGGTGTATTCGCTAAAACGGATGTACAGCCACTGATCAATGAAGGAGCGGCTAAAGCCGATATCGCTGCTAGTATTTTCCAAGCAGTCGTCAACCAAACAATCGCTGGTTTAGCAGCAGGCAGAAAGATCAAAGGAAAGGTCGCCTTTTTAGGGGGCCCACTTTACTTTATGTCTGAATTGCGCCAGCGCTTTATTGAAACCCTTGGTCTTTCGGCAGAAGAAGTGATTTTTCCAGAAAATCCGCAACTATTCGTGGCATTAGGGGCAGCGTATCACGCAAAAGATTCAGAGGAAAAGATACTCAGTGAACTAATCCTGAAGTTGAAAAACCAAGATCAGGAGATGCTTCATCATTCTCGTTCTTTAGCACCGCTTTTTCAGAACGATCAAGAGTTAGCTGATTTTCGCAGCCGACACGAAAAAACGAAGGTGAAAGAACGCGCTCTAGCTACCCATCAAGGAGTTGCTTTTCTAGGAATTGATGCTGGTTCGACGACGACGAAAGTCACTTTGATCAATCAATCAGGGGAGCTATTATTCTCATTTTATGGAAACAATGAAGGACAGCCTTTAGAAACAACCATCAACGTATTGAAAAATATGTATCAGCAAATGCCTAAAGACTGCTTTATCGGTAAAGCGGTAGTGACTGGCTATGGGGAAGCGTTGATCAAGAGTGCGTTGAAAATCGATATTGGCGAAGTTGAAACGATGGCGCATTATAAAGCAGCGAATTTTTTTCAACCAGGTGTCGATTTTATTTTAGACATTGGCGGACAAGACATGAAGGCAATGACGATCAAGGACGGTGCATTGTCCTCGATCCAATTGAACGAAGCCTGTTCTTCAGGTTGTGGTTCGTTTATCGAAACGTTTGCCAAGTCATTAGGTTATGAAATCCAAGATTTTGCGGTGGCTGCTATTTCAGCTAACAAGCCAGTGGACTTAGGTTCCAGATGTACGGTCTTCATGAATTCAAAGGTCAAGCAAGTACAAAAAGAAGGAGCTTCTGTTGGGGACATCTCGGCTGGTTTGTCTTATTCTGTGATCAAAAATGCGATTTACAAAGTGATCAAAATCAGAAAACCAGAAGATTTAGGCAATAAAATCGTGTGTCAAGGTGGGACCTTTTACAACGATGCCGTCTTGCGAGCATTTGAAAAAATCAGTGGACGAGAAGTTGTTCGTCCCTCTATCTCAGGATTGATGGGTGCCTATGGCGCTTCTTTGATTGCTTTGGAAGAATATCAAAAAGGGGAACGAAGTGAACTACTCTCCTTTGAAGAATTGTCTCAGTTGACGACAGAAAAAGAATTGACCCACTGTGGGTTGTGTGAGAACAATTGTCTGCTGACAGTCACTTTATTTTCTGATGGTCGGAAACTGATTTCTGGTAACCGTTGTGAACGCGGGGCGCAGATCAAAATCAAAAAAGCCGATAAGAAAATCAATTTAGTGGCTGAAAAAACTCGACAATTATTCCGTTACCGTTCATTACGAAAAACAGAAGCTGTCAACGGTGAAATCGGCATTCCCAGAGTGTTGAATATGTATGAAAACTTTCCATTATGGCAGACTTTCTTTCGTACTTTAGGCTTTCGAGTAGTCTTATCCCCTCGATCGAGTAAGGAAATCTATGAACAAGGAATCGACACGATTCCAAGTGATACCGTCTGCTATCCAGCAAAGCTCGTACATGGCCATATCCAATCACTGATCGATGCTGGTGTTTCCTGTATCTTTTATCCTGGCGTGATCTTTGAGCAGAAGGAGAACAATCAAGCTGACAATCATTTTAATTGCCCTATCGTTCAAAGTTATCCAGATGTCATCAAAAATAATGTCGATGCGATTCGAGAAGGACGGATCGATTACCGCCAGCCATTTTTGAACCTAGCGAACGAAGCATCCGTCGCAAAGGCGTTACACCAAACATTTTCTGACTATGGATTTTCCGAAGATCAAATAAAAGAAGCCTTACACCAAGGATATGAAGCATTAGCGGATTTTAAAAAAGAGATTCAGCAAAAAGGAGAAGAAACCTTGAGGATGCTACATCAGAACAATGAACGTGGCATCGTCCTCGCAGGTCGCCCTTACCATCTAGATCCGGAAATCAACCATGGGATTGCAGAGTTGATCACACAAGAGGGTTTCCATGTCTTGACAGAAGATAGCATCGCTCATCTAGGAGATGTTGGGCAATTACGAGTAGTGAATCAATGGGTCTATCAATCAAGGTTATATGCCGCCGCCCGAGTCATTGCCAAATCTAAGGAGTTGGAGCTGGTACAACTGAACTCTTTCGGGTGTGGGATCGATGCAGTGACGACGGATCAGGTAGAAGAGATCATGGCGCAATATGGCAAGTTATACACAGTTTTGAAAATTGATGAAGGCGCAAATTTAGGTGCCATCAGGATACGCTTGCGCTCATTAAAAGCTGCGGTCAATGCACGAACCAAACAACATTTTCGCCCAACGAAACAATTTCTTGAACCAGATAAAATTATTTTTACCAAAGAAATGAAGAAAACACATACCTTGTTGTTGCCGATGTTAAGTCCTATCCATCAATCTGGTTTAGTTGATGTTGCTCTAAAATCCTCAGGATATCAAGTTGTTTGTTTGCCAAGTGAAAGTGGCAGTGCCGTTGATGTTGGGTTGAAGTACGTCAACAATGACGCGTGCTATCCGGCAATCATTTCGATTGGGCAAATAGTCGAGGCGTTGGAAAGTGGAACATATGACTTGAATCATACCAGTGTGATGATGACCCAAACGGGAGGGGGGTGCCGAGCGACCAATTATATCCCACTACTTCGCAAGGCGCTTGATGAAGCTGGCTTCCCACAGATACCCGTAGTTTCTGTGTCTTTCGGCAATCAAGGGGTGGAATCTTCTCCTGGCTTTACGTTCACATTGCCTTTGTTGAAACGTTTAGCTGTTGCTTTTTTATATGGCGATCTTTTTGAACGAGTCGTTTACCGCACTCGACCGTACGAGATAGAAAAAGGAATGATTGATGAAATGCACCATCGCTGGCTTGAACGAGTGGAACGCAATGTCAAAAATGGATCTTTGACACACTTCAACCGAAATATGGCAAAAATCATCCATGATTTTGATACGGTCCCGCTAACGAATCAAACCAAACCTAAAGTAGGTATTGTTGGAGAGATTTTAGTCAAGTATTCACCTACAGCTAATAATGATATTGTCCGTTTATTAGAAGAGGAAGGTGCCGAAGTCGTCGTTCCTGATATCATGGGCTTTATGAATTATTCGATATACAACCAAATCTGGAAATATGAACATTTAGGTCATTCGAAAAAAAGCAAATGGGTCGCGCAATTTCTTATTCGTTTGATTGAACAGGTTGTAAAGCCAATGGATAAAACACTAAGGAAATCACAAAGATTTGATGGAATCACACCGATCAATCAATTAGCAGATGAAGCCAGCCAGATTTTATCGATTGGCAATCAGACTGGCGAAGGCTGGTTTTTAACCGGTGAGATGATTGAATTGTTGAAACATGATGTGCCCAATATTGTTTGTATGCAACCATTTGGCTGTCTACCGAATCATGTCGTAGGAAAAGGGGTATTCAAAGAGCTGCGTTATCGTTACCCAAAAGCCAATATTACCGCAATCGATTATGATCCAGGGGCTTCCGTAGTCAATCAATTGAATCGAATCCGTTTGATGATGGCAACGGCAATGAAAACATTGAATCAATGATTCGTTGAATAAAATTGAACAAGAAAGCCTTTTTGATTTTATCGTTTATGTGCAAGAATAGTGAAGGCTTGTTACTTTAAGTACTCATTGAATAAGAGTGAATGATCACAGATCTCTTTCCAAATGCTATCGTATCGGATGGCTAGACAGTGGCACGAAAAGAATGGTGGGCTCTTTTTTGTTGAGAATTAGGTATATACCAGTTATAATAAAATAGAAATGAAAGGACGGGTAGATGTTATGTCGAATCAATTACCGGTATATATACAAATTCACGATCAAATCAAAAGTGAAATCGAACAAGGCGTCTGGAAAATCGGAGATCGTCTTCCTTCAGAAAGAGAATTAGCCATCAAGTTCAATGTTAGTCGAATGACTTTAAGACAAGCAATCCAAAATTTAGCAGATGAAGGAATCCTTGAAAGAAAAATCGGTTCTGGCACTTACGTTGCACGAGAAAAGGTCCAAGAAAAAATGTCTGGTGCTACCAGTTTTACTGAAATCATGGAATCACAAAATCGTGTGCCATCCAGTCGAACGATCTCTTATTTCCTCACTTCACCAAGTTCAAGTGAGATGGAGAAATTGCAACTAAAAAAAGATGACACCATCTTACGAATGGAACGTATTCGTTTTGCCGATGATATCCCGATTTGTTTTGAGATTGCGAGTATTCCGCAAAAAATCATCGATGGATACAGCAAGGCGGAAATCACGGAGTCACTGTACCGAACACTTGAAGAAAAAAGAGGGAACAAGATTGGTGCGGCGAAACAAACAATTTCAGCAGTCTTGGCATCAGAAAAAATTGCTGAATATTTGGAGGTCAAGCGAGGAGATGCCGTTTTACGTTTAAGACAGATTTCTTATTTTGAAGATGGCACACCTTTTGAATATGTACGTACCCAATACGTTGGTGATCGTTTTGAGTTTTATTTAGAAAGATGATCGTTCGTATGGAACAAATAGACCAGAGAATAGGAGGCAGTTATGCCATTTTCTATTCTCTGGTCTTTTCTATACCATTCGACTCACTCTCTTGCTTGAATGAGTTGTTCATGATAAGAAACAGCTCCTTCAGTAAATGTTACTTGACCGCTCAAAAGTTCAATGATCGCCTCTTGAAAAGCGCTGACTTCTTTTTCATTGATCATACAAACAACAATAACTTTCTCTGTATAGCGGATTTCTTTCACATTCACCTGTTGAAGTGCCAAGAAGTTTTCTATTTTTCCTAGTTGGGGATAGGTAATATGAATCGATAGTTCTTGTTGCAATGTCCCTTCAACGATGCCGATTTCTTGTAATGCGTGGGAAACTGAGTGCGCATACGCACGAATCAAGCCTCCCGCGCCTAATTTGATCCCGCCAAAATAGCGAGTGACAACAGCAGCCACATTGATCAGTTCATTTTTTTTGATGACTTCTAACATCGGTACACCAGCAGTTCCACTCGGTTCACCGTCATCACTGCTTCGTTGGATCTCATTTTTTTCACCAATCACGAAGGCACTACAATTATGATTGGCTTTCCAATGTTCTTTTTTTGTTTCTTGGATAAATCGTTTTGCTTCTTCTTCGGAGTCTACTCGTTTTAGTGAGCAGATAAAACGTGATTTTTTTATTTCAAGCTCACTTTGACCATCTTCTTTGATCGTGTAATAACGTTCTAACATCTGTTTCACTACTTTCATTTGTTTGTTCTCGTCTCTTTTCAAGTATAGAGAATTTTTTTCTGCATGACAATTATGTTAATAGTTGCTTAACGAAAGGAATGTGGGATAATAAAGAAAAGTGAGGTGCGTAACATGAAAGAACGAGTCAAAAAATATGATGCCATCACTCATTATTTAAAAACAAATGGTGGCTCTCAAATCACGCTGACATTTACTCAAATCGATGAGTTGCTTTTCCCAAGTAGTGCCTTGCCCCGTTCTGCACGAGAAAGTACGGATTGGTGGGCGAACGATTATAAACATCCTGAAAAAGGAGCCTATGGCTGGATCAATGCTGGCTATGAAGTAGTGGTCATCAATTTAGAAAAAGAATTTATTGTATTCAATCAATTAGTCAAATCCAGTTGGTTGTTTGACGAATAACTACTTTTCATCTGTTGATTGGATCACTCGATTCAAGTCCAAATTTAGCTCTAGCTACATATATCAGTATGATCTGAGTCCGGAAGTTTCTGTAAAAGAAATGGCACGCTGATTCAGTTTCATACTTTTTTTGTTTTCCATTAACATCTTAGAGCTAGCTGGTTCGTATACTGGCTATTTTTCTAATTTGATCAAATACGATTTATTTTGCATGTGATATTCCTTTTTTGTCGTATCTATTTTACGAAGGGAGAGAAGCGCACATGCAAGCAGAGGATTTTTATGGGAGACGCTTGTTAACTAGAGAAGTATCTGGGAATGAACAGTATTATAAAAAATTGAACTATGAAGTGGTCGATGCAGTCACGATAAAAAAGAAGATGCTTTACTGCAATCGTTGCAGTCAAACAACTCCATTGCAAGAAGCGAAAATCAATGAAGCTAGCTATTACTGTCCCCACTGTTTGTTATTAGGGCGTTGCGATACACAACAACAGCTCTACTTATTCGAACAACCAAATGGGAAGAAACGTCATGTAAATGACTGTTGGGAAGGTCAGCTGACAACATTACAACAGCAAATTTCGGATGATCTATGTGAACGATCTGGTGAGCATTTGGTTTGGGCAGTTACAGGTTCAGGCAAGACGGAGATGCTTTACGCCAGTATCCGCGCTACCTTAGCTAAAGGTGGGAGAGTTGCTATCGCCTCACCAAGGATCGATGTTTGTCAGGAATTATACCTGCGACTAAGGAAGGTCTTCCCAGAAGAAACGATTCGCTTGCTTCATGGGAAAGCAGAAGAACCTTATCGTTCTGGTCCTTTAGTGATTTGTACGACGCATCAGTTGTATCGTTTTTACCGCGCATTTGCTCTTTTAGTAGTAGATGAAGTCGATGCTTTTCCATTTGTGGGGGATCAAGGATTAGCTTATGCAGCGAAAACAGCGCTACAAAGAAATGGCAAATTGATTTATTTAAGCGCGACACCAAATGACCAACTATTGAAAAAACAGCGAACAACAATGACTGTCCATCAATTGGCTTTACGCTTTCATCAACGATTATTGCCGGAACCAAAAC
The DNA here is from genome assembly GCF_002947535.1 of Enterococcus mundtii. Classification (GTDB taxonomy): domain Bacteria; phylum Bacillota; class Bacilli; order Lactobacillales; family Enterococcaceae; genus Enterococcus_B; species Enterococcus_B mundtii_B. The sequence goes on along the minus strand of NZ_PUAP01000026.1, from coordinate 58,474 downwards.
TGCTTTTTTGGAATCAGTGGGCAATTCGCTCTTTGCACCCGCAAAAAAATCAACGATTGCGTTGTTTGATCCAAGAGTTAGTCAAAGAAAACCATGTGCTATTATTTTGCCCGAGTATCTCCTTAATGGAACAATTGGAAAAACAATTAAAAAAACAACTGTCTTGTCGTATGACATCCGCCTCTTCTAAAGATGAAGCACGTAGTAGAAAAGTCCAAAATATGAGAGAGCAACAATACGATGTCTTTTTGACCACGATGATCTTAGAGCGTGGGGTAACATTTGAACGGATCTCCGTCATTGTTTTAGGCGCCGACCATCCAGTCTTCAGCAAATCTTCACTAGTCCAAATCGCAGGGCGTGCCGATCGAAAGGGAGGATTCACGAATAGTCAGGTCTATTTTTTCTATGAAGAAAAGACACCTGCCATCGCAAAAGCGTGTAAAGAAATCAAACAAATGAATAAAAAAGGAAAAGAGCAACGAGATGAAATGCGTATACTGTAAGAAAACATTTAGTAGAAATATAACAATTGGCGAATTGCTTGGACTGAAAAAAATCGCGAGATGTTGCCAGGAGTGTCAATGTTTATTCCAACGAATACAACAGGAGAGTAGCTATCAGTGCGAGGGATGCCAAAAAGTAGTGAATAAACAGGCTGTCGATCAGCATGACTATTGCCGAGATTGTTTGAGTTGGCAAACGCGTTACCCTGACTATCCTTTTTGTCATCGTGCGTTCTTCCATTATGATCAAGCGTTCCAAACTTGGCTCAAACAGTATAAATTCATGGGTGATATCCAGTTGGCGCATACCTTTAGCGTAGAGTTGCAAGAATTGCGAAAACAGTACAAATCGTTTGTTTTTTGTCCAATCCCATTGTCTACAGAAAGGATCAACGAAAGAGGATTCAACCAAGTGAGTGAACTATTGAGAGCTGCAGGGCTTCCTTTTCAAGAATTGCTGATCAGAGAAAAACATCATACACCACAAGCCAAGAAAACAAGAACGCAACGTTTGTCTACATCACAACCATTTGTTTATCAGCCATCTACCACTAAAATCAAAGGGAAAAATATCTTGCTGATCGATGATGTTTATACGACGGGTCAAACGATGTTCCATGCAGCGAGATGCCTATTGCCACAGTCACCTAATAAAGTACAGACGTTCTCACTTGCCAGATAAGCTTTTTATAGAAACAGTAGTAAAATGACAGCGATTTAGTTTGCAAATGCTTACGAGTTCGATATAATAGAAATAAGAAGAGGGAAAGAGTGGTCCTTCTCCTTCTTGATTGTGGTAGATGAAAGGGGTAGTTTTTATGTTTAGATATAATGTACGCGGCGAAAATATCGAAGTAACTGAAGCGATTCGTGACTACGTTGAGAAAAAAGTAGGAAAATTAGAACGTTATTTCAGCGATGCTCCCGATGCTACGGCGCATGTGAATTTAAAAGTTTATACTGAAAAAACAGCAAAAGTGGAAGTTACGATTCCATTACCTTATCTCGTATTACGTGCCGAAGAAACTTCACCAGATCTATATGCAAGTATTGATTTGGTTGTTGATAAATTGGAACGTCAAATCCGCAAATTCAAAACAAAAATCAATCGTAAATCTCGTGAAACTGGTTTGAATACAGCAAATGCTGCGGTTATGTTCAACAATGAAGACGAAGAAGAAAACGAGTCTGAATTAGATATCGTCCGCACAAAACGTTTGTCATTGAAACCAATGGACAGCGAAGAAGCTGTTTTACAAATGAATATGTTAGGCCATAACTTTTTCATCTTTGAAGATGCAGAAACGAATGGTACAAGCATTGTTTACCGTCGTAAAGATGGCAAATATGGGTTGATCGAAACTGATTGATAAATAACGAAATAATAACATGAAAAAAACTTGCAGTGGTCTCGAATGACTACTGCAAGCTTTTTTTTCGGATTGAGTAGATAAAAAAGAATATGAAATAATTATGAAGATATCACTTTAATTGTCTTAAGTTATTTCATTTATCCACAACTAATGCTAAAATAAGAAACAGAGTCTACATAGTTTGGATATTATATAAAAGGAGATTAAACAACGCATGGCCAATTTTATTCGTTCGATTATCGAAAATGATAAGAAAGAACTAAAACGTTTAGAAAGTATTGTAAAAAAAATCGAAGCTCATGCTGATGATATGGCAGCATTAACAGATGAACAATTACAAGCAAAAACAACAGAATTCAAAGAAAGATACAAAAAAGGGGAAACATTAGATCAGCTTTTACCAGAAGCTTTCGCAGTGGTTCGTGAAGCAGCGAAACGCGTATTAGGATTGTACCCTTACCCTGTGCAGTTGATGGGGGGGATCGTCCTTCATGATGGGAATATTCCAGAGATGCGTACCGGTGAAGGGAAAACCTTGACTGCTACGATGCCTGTTTATTTAAATGCTTTGACAGGAGAAGGCGTTCACGTTGTTACCGTCAATGAATACTTGTCCACTCGTGACTCCAATGAGATGGGTGAGTTATACAACTTCTTAGGTTTGACTGTTGGTTTGAATATCAATTCAAAATCAGCAGATGAAAAACGTGAAGCTTACAATTGTGATATTACGTATAGTACAAACAATGAGCTAGGGTTTGACTATTTGAGAGACAACATGGTCGTTTATCGTCATCAAATGGTGCAACGTCCATTGAACTATGCCATCGTCGATGAAGTCGATTCGATCTTGATCGATGAAGCAAGAACGCCATTGATCATTTCTGGACAAGCAGAAAAGTCAACTGCGTTATATACTCGTGCAGATAACTTCGTTAAACGATTGAAAGAAGAAGAAGATTACAAAATCGATGTCCAATCAAAAACAATCAGCTTGACTGAAGCAGGGATTGAAAAAGCAGAAGAAACTTTCGGTTTAGATAACTTATATGATATCGAAAACTCTGCTTTAACGCATCATATCGATCAATCATTACGCGCAAACTATATCATGATTTTAGATATCGACTATGTGGTCCAAGACGGAAAAGTAATGATCGTCGACCAATTTACTGGTCGTATCATGGATGGACGCCGTTATTCTGATGGGTTGCACCAAGCGATCGAAGCCAAAGAAGGCGTGGAGATCGAAGATGAAACAAAAACGATGGCATCGATCACATTCCAAAACTATTTCCGTATGTACAAGAAATTATCTGGTATGACAGGGACAGCGAAGACAGAAGAAGAAGAGTTTAGAGAAATCTACAACATCCAAGTCATTCAAATCCCGACAAATCGTCCGGTCATTCGTGATGATCGTCCAGATTTGTTATATCCGACATTGACAAGCAAGTTCAATGCAGTCGTTCAAGATATCAAAGATCGTTACCGTAAAGGACAACCAGTTCTTGTAGGTACTGTCGCTGTTGAAACGTCTGAATTGCTTTCTGATTTATTGAACCGAGAACGTGTACCACATGAAGTACTGAATGCCAAAAACCACTTTAAAGAAGCCGAGATCATCATGAATGCTGGTCAAAAAGGCGCAGTCACGATCGCAACGAACATGGCTGGTCGTGGTACGGATATCAAGTTAGGTCTAGGTGTTCGTGAGTTGGGTGGATTAGCCGTTATCGGTACAGAACGTCACGAATCAAGACGTATCGATAACCAGTTACGTGGACGTGCAGGTCGTCAAGGAGATCCAGGGATGTCACAATTCTACTTGTCTCTTGAAGATGATTTGATGAAACGATTCGGTTCAGAACGAATCAAAGCTTTCTTGGAACGTATGAAGATCGGTGAAGAGGATGCAGTGATCCAAAGTAAAATGTTGTCGAAACAAGTTGAATCTGCGCAAAAACGTGTAGAAGGAAACAACTACGATACACGTAAAAACGTTCTTCAATACGATGATGTGATGCGTGAACAACGTGAAGTCATCTATAAACAACGTCAAGATGTGATCATGGAAGAAACTAGTTTGTCTGAACCATTGATGAATATGGTCAAACGCACGATCAGTCGAGTAGTGGATGCCCATACGCAACTTGAAAAAGAAAACTGGAACCTTGAAGGAATCGTTGACTTTGCTGGTAGCACACTTGTCCATGAAGACAGTATTTCGATTGCTGATCTAGAGGGTAAGACACCACAACAAATCAAAGAACACTTAAATGAAAAAGCACAAGAAATCTTTAATACGAAAGCCGCTCAACTAAACGGCCCTGAGCAATTACTTGAGTTTGAAAAAGTCGTGATCTTACGTGTTGTCGATTCTAAATGGACAGACCACATCGATGCAATGGATCAATTGCGTCAATCGATCGGACTACGTGCTTATGGACAAAATAATCCGCTTGTCGAATACCAAACAGAAGGCTACAAAATGTTTGAAGACATGATCGGTGCAATCGAATATGAAGTAACACGTATCTTCATGAAAGCTGAGATTCGTCAAAACGTCCAACGTGAACAAGTATCTCAAGGTCAACCTGTTCAACCAACAGAAGGTGACGCGAAAGAAAACAGCCGATTGAATGTGAAATCACAGCCTGTCAGTGTAAACAAAGTCGGTCGGAATGACCCATGTCCATGTGGCAGCGGCAAAAAATTCAAAAATTGTCATGGCAAGAATGACATGTAATCTTTCAAATAGAAAGAAGTCGTTCCTACCGAGCAATGATACTTGATATATTCAGAAAAGGAACCCGGCTCACATGAGGTCGATCGTTCCTTTTCACCAACTAAAATAGATAGGGAATCTTGAAAACATTTTTTGTTTTATGACTTCCCTGAGGTCAAGAAGTACTGAGCCTCAAGAAATAAGGTGGAATCCGCAAAAATCGTTCTTTAATTTTTGTGGATTCCACCTTATTTCCGAAGAGGTTCCTTTTGCCATACAGGAAAATTACTACCATTAAGATCGGAATGAAAAAGGTAAAGAAGTGAGCGTAGTCGCATCTTATTCTTTCTGTTCGTTCAAGATTCTGGTAGACTAAACAATGAAGATTAGACAGAAAGAAGGAAATCGAAATGGAAATTTCTGAAATTCGAAACCTCCTAACCGAAATGCAAGAGAAAGTCACAAGTTTTAGGGGGTCTCTTTGACTTAGATCAGCTGGAAGAAGACATTGCTGAAGCAGAAGCAAAAATGGCTGAGCCAGGTTTTTGGGATGATAGTGAAACTGCACAAAAAGTGATCAATGAAAATAATGCAAACAAAGAAACCTATGATCAGTTCAATGAACTCGCGCAAGAGCTAGAAGAATTAGAATTGATGGTGGAAATGTTACAAGAAGAGCCAGATGCGCAAATGCAAGAAGAAGCACAAGAGCGAATCAGTGCTTTAGCAGAAAAGATGACGACTTACGAATTAGCCATGTTACTAGATGGACCTTATGACCGCAATAACGCCATCGTCGAGCTTCATCCAGGTGCTGGTGGGACAGAATCTCAAGATTGGGGAAGTATGTTGTTACGAATGTACACCCGTTGGTCAGAACAACACAATTATCAAGTGGAAATGCTAGACTATCAAGCTGGTGACGAAGCTGGTATCAAAAGTGTGACATTATTGATCAAAGGACATAATGCCTATGGCTATTTGAAATCAGAAAAAGGCGTTCATCGTCTTGTTCGGATCTCGCCTTTTGACTCGGCAAAACGCCGACATACGTCATTTTGTTCGGTCGATGTCATGCCGGAATTAGACGACATGATCGACATCGAGGTCAATCCAGATGATTTGAAGATCGATACTTACCGAGCAAGTGGAGCAGGTGGACAGCACATCAATAAAACAGAGTCTGCTGTAAGGATCACGCATTTGCCGACAGGAACAGTCGTTGCCAGTCAGGCACAACGCTCACAATTAAAAAACCGTGAACAAGCGATGGGTATGCTGAAAGCAAAACTTTATCAATTGGAAGTTGAAAAGAAAGAACAAGAAGCAGCTGCACTCCGTGGGGAACAAATGGAAATCGGTTGGGGATCTCAGATCCGTTCTTATGTTTTCCATCCTTATTCAATGGTCAAAGATCACCGGACCAATGTGGAGACAGGAAACGTCCAAGCAGTGATGGATGGCGAGTTAGACCCATTCATTGACGGCTATTTAAAAATGCACATGTAATGCATGTTCACATTAGTAGGAAATTGAAATAAAATTGTAAGATTTCGAAAGCAAGCTGAAACATTCCCATGCTATAATGACTAAAGACTGAAAAGATATGGAGAGAACGCCATGATTGAAATGAAGGATGTAATGAAGAAGTACTCAAATGGTACCACAGCTATCCGAAATCTCTCGATCGTCATTGACCAAGGAGAGTTTGTCTATGTAGTAGGACCATCTGGTGCTGGTAAATCTACATTCATCAAGTTGATGTACCGAGAAGAAAAAGCAACGAAAGGAACGTTGAATGTTGCTGGCCATGATCTGATAAATATCAAGGATCGTGAAGTACCTTATTTACGTAGAGAAATTGGAGTAGTTTTCCAAGACTATAAATTGTTACCACGAAAAACAGTATATGAAAATGTCGCGTATGCGATGCAAGTCATCGGTAGAAAACCTCGTGACATAAAAAAACGTGTCATGGAAGTCCTAGATCTAGTTGGCTTGAAACACAAAGTGCGTGTTTTCCCAAGTGAATTATCAGGTGGGGAACAACAGCGTGTTTCGATTGCCCGAGCGATCGTGAATACACCAAAAGTATTGATTGCAGATGAACCGACAGGAAACTTAGACCCAGAAAATTCATGGGAGATCATGAAGTTATTGGATCGGATCAATGCACAAGGAACGACTGTTGTTATGGCTACACATAACAGTACGATCGTTAACACAATTCGTCACCGAGTAATCGCCATTGAAAATGGCCGGATCATTCGTGACCAAGCGGAAGGGGAATATGGATACGATGATTAGAACCTTTTTCCGCCATTTATTAGAAAGTATCAAAAGTTTAAAACGAAACGGTTGGATGACCATCGCATCGATCAGTGCGGTAACGATCACATTGACTTTGGTCGGTGTATTTATGGCAATCATCATGAATGCAACTAAATTAGCCGAAGATATCGAAGGTAACGTAGATGTTTCTGTGTTCGTTGATATCGGAACAAGTGAAAAAGATATGGAAACGCTCGAAAAAGAATTGAATGAGCTTGATCATGTCAACAAAGTTGAATTCTCAAGTAAAGACCAGGAATTAAAGAAAATCCAAGACCAAATGGGTGATTCTTGGAGTTTATTTGAGGGAGACGGCAATCCGTTATACGATGTATACGTTGTAACCACGACACAACCTTCTTATACAAAAGAAGTTTCTGAAGAAGCAGCGAAATTGAAAAATGTTTTCCGTTCAGATTATGGAGGCACTTCCTCTGACCGAATCTTCGATATTGCTGCGGCAGTACGTACATGGGGGTTAGCAGCTGCTGCCTTACTATTGTTCGTTGCTATGTTCTTGATCTCAAATACAATTCGTATCACGATCATTTCTCGTCAAAGAGAAATCCAGATCATGCGTTTAGTAGGTGCTAAAAATGGCTATATCCGTTGGCCGTTCTTCCTTGAAGGCGGTTGGATCGGTTTGATCGGAGCCATTATTCCTGTATTGATCTTCACATTTGGGTATCGGGAAGTCTACAGCTTGCTCAATCCAACCTTGTTGCGCTCAAATTACTCATTGATACAGCCACAGGATATCGTTTGGAAAATCGACGTATTGATGGCAGGTATTGGTGTCATCATTGGTTCATTGGGTTCGATTATTTCAATGAGAAGATTTTTGAAATTTTAATCAAAGACATGAAGCAGACCAGCGGGAGCAACCCTGCTGGTTTTTTTGTACAAAATTTTATTCTCGAAAAATCTATTTTATAGAAAAATAAACTTACTCTTTCCTCTCTATCTATAGTATTCTTAGAAAGTCTGTTTTTCTAATAGACAAATCAGTGGTTTTTCTTTACTTTAAAAAACAACTTCGCTATCCTAAGGAGGATAGCCGGATAAGAGGTGAGGCAATGGATATTATTTTTGACAATTTTTCGACGATCTTACTGCTTACGAATACATTATTATCTTTAGTGATCGTTTTTACCGAAAGAAAAGAAACTGCTCAAACATGGGCATGGTTACTTGTACTGACTTTTATCCCGATCCTAGGTTTTTTCCTTTACATTTTCTTTGGACGTGGGATTTCAAAAGATAAGATTTTTGATTTGAAGATTCAAGGAAAGATCGGTAAGAACTTGGAGATCGAAGAGGATCGACAGGCATTGATGCGGGGATTATACCCACATCCTCCGACTGGACAAGTGGATGTCAAACAGCTGATTTATATGCTAACAGTTGGAGAAAGCACACTATATACCACAGGCAATGATGTCACGTTGTTCACGGATGGAAGAGAGAAGTTTGATCGCTTGATCGAGGACATTGAACGGGCAACCGATCACATCCATCTACAGTATTACATTTATCGTAGCGATAGCTCAGGGGTCGAAGTATGCGAAGCATTGACTTCTGCCGCCCGCAGAGGAGTGGAAGTAAGAGTTTTACTGGATGCGTGGGGATCAACGGAAGTCTCAACCAAGTTTTTCCATGAATTAAAAGAAGCTGGTGGAGAAGTTGCTTTCTTTTTCCCACTTTTTGTTCCTTATCTGAACCCTCGTATCAATTATCGGAATCACCGAAAGATCGTAGTGATCGATGGGAAAATCGGTTATACGGGTGGCTTCAATGTTGGTAATGAGTATTTGGGTCTCGTGCAAAAATTTGGTTATTGGCGGGACAATCATTTGCGTATCTATGGTGAAGGCGTCTATGCGTTACAAAATCGCTTCTTAATGGATTGGAATTCTCAACATACAAAAGAAGTACACTATGCGGCCCGTTTTTTCCCAAGTATTGCATCCACCGGTGAGATTGCTTTACAGGTCGTGACGAGTGGACCAGACTCAGAACATGAACAAATCAAGATGACCTATCTTAAAATGATCTCACTTGCTAAGAGGGAGATCTTGATCCAAACGCCTTATTACATTCCGGATGAATCCATCCATGAAGCTTTGAAATTGGCGCTATTATCCGGTGTGAAGGTCCATTTGCAGATCCCAAATAAACCAGATCATCCATTAGTCTATTGGGCAACGTATTCTTTTGCTGCTGAATTGATCGAATATGGCGCTATCATCGAAACATATGAGAATGGCTTCATCCACGCCAAAACAATGATCATTGATAGCGGAATCGTTTCTGTGGGGTCAGCGAATATCGATGTGCGTTCTTTCCGTTTGGATTTTGAGGTCAATACTTTGATCTATGATGAACGAATCGCAACTCAAGTTCGCGGTGCTTTTTTTGAAGATGCAAAAGTTTCTGAACGTTTGACAAAAGAACGTTACGAGGGAAGGGGCTGGCTGATCAAGCTAAAAGAAGGATTAGCTCGGCTTGTTTCACCGCTCTTGTAAAAAACTGAACAAAAAAGGACATGAAATACACTCATAAGAGTAGATTTTCATGTCCTTTTCTATCGGGGCCATTTCTGTAGTCTTATTACAAGAAATGGAGAAAGCGTCTCGCAAGAGCGGGAATTAACTTTTGGGGTATTTCTTGTTTTTTGGGGAAAGCAAGAAATAAGTTAATGCTTGCTTGGTATAGAGACACATTTCAATGCCAGTATAGCATAGAAAAATTTATTGAGATAGTATTTTTTTAAATTAAATTAGATTATATGTTATTTAATAAAATCAATTGATTTTCAAGTAATAGTGAAAATGTTAAAATGGATATACTTTAGGATTGAAGGAGATTTCTAATGAAAAAATTACGATTATTAATACCAATGTTCGCACTAATTATAACAATGTCTGGGTGTTCAAACCTGGTCGACCAAGGAGAATCGATCACAGCGGTAGGATCATCCGCTTTACAACCTTTAGTTGAAACGGTTGCTGAGACGTATCAGTCAGAAAATCCCGGCAAGTTTATCAACGTACAAGGTGGCGGAAGTGGTACAGGTTTATCACAAGTCCAATCAGGAGCTGTTGAGATCGGTAATTCCGACTTGTTTGCAGAAGAGAAATCAGGGATCGATGCCTCCGCACTGATCGACCACCGAGTAGCAGTAGTCGGCATTACACCAATAGTCAACAAAGAAGTTGGGATCGATAACATTTCAATGGAAGACTTGAAAAAAGTATTTACTGGCGAACTAACGAACTGGAAACAATTAGGTGGGAAAGATCAACCGATCGTGATCTTGAACCGTGCAGCAGGAAGTGGGACTAGAGCTACTTTTGAAAAATGGGTCTTAGATGGTGAAACAGCGATCCGTTCCCAAGAACAGGATTCTAGTGGAATGGTCCGTCAAATCGTCGCAGATACACCGGGAGCAATCAGCTATGTTGCTTTTTCTTATGTATCAAAAGATGTTGATACATTGAAAATCGATGGTGTCGAACCAACAGATGAGAATGTCACAACAAATGACTGGACGATTTGGGCATATGAACATATGTACACGCGAAAAGAGACAAGTCAATTAACGAAAGACTTTTTAGCTTATATCTTATCAGATGAAGTACAAAATAATATTGTTGGTGATTTAGGCTATATTCCAGTATCAAGTATGAAAGTTGAACGAGATTGGGAAGGTAATGTGGTGAATTAACCATCTTTACACAAAATTTACAAAGTTAGCAAAAAATTTACATGTTATTAAAATCAAATTGATATTCGCTTAGTAGACTGTATAGGTATGTTAAAGGACCAAGGAGGAATCATCTGTGGAAGATGTAAAAAAAGCACTAGTAACTAAATCCAAGCGCTCGAAAATGGAACAACGTGGAAAGTTTATCAGCTTTTTGTGTATTGCATTGATTGTAGTGGTTGTTTTAGCAATATTTTATTTTGTTGCCAGCAAAGGGTTAGCGACCTTTTTTGTTGATAAAATCAATATTTTCGATTTCTTGTTTGGAACAAATTGGAATCCGAGTGCCTTAGGACCGGATGGAAAACCAATGGTTGGGGCTCTACCAATGATTGCGGGATCATTTATCGTCACTTTTTTATCTGCGATCATTGCAACGCCGTTTGCGATCGGCGCAGCCGTTTTTATGACAGAAATCTCTCCGAAAAACGGAACAAAGATTTTACAACCAGTCATTGAACTGCTTGTAGGTATTCCTTCAGTTGTTTATGGTTTTATCGGTCTATCCGTCATCGTTCCGTTTATTCGTGGCATTTTTGGCGGAACTGGTTTTGGTATTTTAGCCGGAACATTTGTGTTGTTCGTAATGATCTTACCAACGGTTACGACGATGACAGTCGATGCGTTAAAAGCTGTACCAAGACATTATCGTGAAGCATCTCTTGCGTTAGGAGCAACGAGATGGCAAACCACGTATAAAGTCGTTTTACGCGCAGCAATCCCAGGAATCTTGACAGCAATCGTCTTCGGGATGGCTCGTGCCTTTGGTGAAGCCTTAGCGATCCAAATGGTTATCGGTAATGCGGCATTGATGCCAACTGGCTTTACCACACCGGCAGCTACGTTAACATCGATCTTGACGATGGGTATCGGAAATACGATCATGGGTACCGTTGAAAATAATGTTCTATGGTCACTAGCCTTGATCTTACTCTTGATGTCATTATTCTTTAATATCGTTATCCGCTTGATCGGTAAGAAGGGAGAATTGAAATAATGAATGCAAAACGTTCTGATAAAATAGCAACAGGTATCTTATATGTGATTTCAGGCATTATCGTCCTGATTCTCGCTGCGTTGCTTCTTTACATTTTAGTTCGCGGTATCCCACACATCTCTTGGTCATTCTTGACTGAACCGTCAAAAGCGTATCAAGAAGGTGGCGGGATCGGGATCCAATTATTCAACTCCATCTATTTACTGATCATCACGATGATCATCAGTTTTCCGATTTCACTGGGTGCAGGAATCTACTTGTCTGAATATGCAGGTAAAAACTGGTTGACAGACGTGATCCGCACATCAATCGAGATCCTTAGCTCATTACCTTCTGTTGTCGTCGGTCTATTTGGTTTCTTGGTTTTCGTTATCCAATTCCAATATGGATTCTCGATCATTTCAGGTGCCTTAGCATTAACGGTATTCAATCTACCTTTATTGACTCGAACGGTCGAAGAATCTTTACAAGCTGTTCATTACACACAACGTGAAGCTGGTTTAGCTTTAGGATTGTCTCGTTGGGAAACAGTGCTTCGTGTCGTCGTTCCTGAAGCGACACCGGGTATATTGACAGGGGTCATCTTGAGTTCTGGTCGTATTTTCGGGGAAGCCGCAGCATTGATCTATACAGCTGGTCAAAGTGCGCCAGCCTTAGATTTTACTAACTGGAATCCATTTAGCATTTCCAGCCCGATCGGTATCTTCCGACAAGCTGAAACACTAGCTGTCCACATCTGGAAAATCAATACAGAAGGAACGATGCCAGACGGCGTTTCCGTTTCAGCAGGAGCTTCTGCGGTATTGATCATCGCTGTGTTACTATTCAACTTTGGTGCTCGAGCAATTGGGAAACGTCTGCACCGTAAAATGACTTCAGCTTAAGGAGAAGAAGCAGAATGAAAGAATATAATATGAATGAAACCAATATCATCAAAATGGGCGCTGAGAAAGATGTCGCTCTATATACAGATGATTTACACGTATGGTATGGCGATAATGAAGCCATCAAAGGAGTAGATCTTGAGTTTGAGAAAAATAAGATCACTGCTTTGATCGGCCCTTCAGGATGTGGAAAATCCACATATCTTCGTTCATTGAATCGAATGAACGATGGGATTGCAAACACGAAGATCACAGGTCAAATCATGTATAAAGACGTCAATGTCAATGCACCACAAATCGACGTTTACGAAATGCGCAAACGAATCGGAATGGTGTTCCAACGTCCAAATCCATTTAGTAAATCGATCTATGACAATATTACGTTTGCCTTGAAACAACATGGTGAGAAAAACAAACAAAAACTAGATGAGATCGTAGAAACTAGTTTGAAACAAGCGGCGTTATGGGATCAAGTAAAAGATAGTCTACACAAAAGTGCCTTGGCACTATCCGGTGGACAACAGCAACGTCTATGTATCGCCCGTGCAATCGCGATGAAACCAGATATTTTATTGCTTGATGAACCAGCGAGTGCGTTAGACCCGATTTCAACAGGGACTGTAGAAGAAACGTTAGTCAACTTAAAAGAAGATTATACGATCATTATTGTGACTCACAATATGCAACAAGCTGCCCGAATCAGTGATTACACTGCTTTCTTCTATCTTGGAAATGTGATCGAGTATGACAAGACGAATAAAATATTTACTAGACCTAAGATTCAGGCAACTGAAGACTATGTGTCCGGTCATTTTGGTTAAGACGGAGGACTTGCTATGACAAAAGAAATTATCTCATCAAAAGATCTTCATCTGTATTATGGGGAAAAAGAAGCCTTGAAAGGCATTGATCTAAGTTTCAACAAAGGCGAGATCACTGCGATGATCGGACCATCTGGTTGCGGGAAATCTACTTATTTACGTTCATTGAACCGTATGAATGATTTGATCCCTGGCGTGACGATCACTGGTAGTGTCGTTTATAAAGGCAATGATATCTACAGTCCTAAAACGGATATCGTTGGACTACGTAAAGAAATCGGCATGGTGTTCCAACAACCAAATCCTTTTCCATTTTCAATCTATGAGAATGTCATTTATGGGTTGAAAATCAAAGGTGAAAAAGATAAAAAAGTGTTAGACCAAGTAGTAGAAGAAAGCTTGAAAGCAGCATCCGTTTGGGAAGATGTCAAAGATAAGTTGCATAAAAGTGCGTTGTCTTTATCAGGTGGACAACAGCAGCGGGTGTGTATCGCCCGAGTTTTGGCAGTCAATCCAGACATTATTTTGCTAGATGAGCCAACAAGTGCCTTAGATCCAGTCTCTACTGGTAAAATAGAAAGTATGTTATTAGAGTTAAGAGAACGCTATACAATGATCATCGTGACCCACAATATGTCACAAGCATCACGTATTTCAGACAAAACAGCTTTCTTTTTAGACGGCAATTTGATCGAGTTCAACAATACGAAAAAAATATTTATGAATCCAGATAAAAAAGAAACGGAAGATTATATCTCAGGACGATTCGGATAAGGGGGAAAGAGGATGTTACGAACACAATTTGAAGAAGAATTATTGAACCTTCATAATCAATTTTACGAAATGGGAATGATGGTCAGTAATGCCGTGCATAAATCAGTGCGCTCTTATACAAAACACGACAAAGTTCTTGCAAAAGAAGTAATTGAAAATGACATTACGATCAATGATATGGAAACACGATTAGAGAAAAAGAGCTTTGAAATGATCGCTTTACAGCAACCGGTGACTACCGATCTACGGACGATCATCACCGTAATGAAAGCTAGTTCAGATTTAGAGCGTATGGCTGATCATGCAGTATCGATCGCCAAATCAACGATTCGTCTTAAAGGAGAAACAAGAATTCCTGAAATCGAAAAAGAAATCTCTGATATGTCTGATTACGTCAAGAAAATGGTGGACAACGTCTTAGTTGCTTACGTAAAAACAGATGAAAAAGATGCTCGTACCATTGCAAACATGGATCATCGCGTCAACGAATCATTCAACCGCATCTACAATGCAACGATCAAGAACATGCAATCAAATCCCGAAACTGTTATCAGTGGAACGGACTATGTCAACGTAGCAAGCTATTTAGAACGAATCGGTGACTACGTAACGAATATCTGTGAATGGATCGTGTATCTAGCTACAGGTAAAATCACTGAGCTGAATACAAACCATAACGAATAGCCTAATCATTGATAAAAATCTCAAGCTGGTTTTTATCAAATACTGATCAGGCTTTCCGAGAAATAAAAGCCCACCTCCGAAAATAGAGCCATATTTTTGGAGGTGGGCTTTTAAATTGAGTAATAAACAATTATTTGGAATGTTGAGATGTTTAGTTGCTTGTTGTTATCCATTTTCAGGTACATTAGACATTCGATTTCTTCTGAAATGAATAAACGGTGTTCAAGAAGCTGACCTTCAACACTAAGCTAAAAAATTGTAAAATATGAAAAACTATTTTTCAATTTTCTATCTTACTGCTCAGGTCAAGTCGCTTCTTTTACAACCTAGATAAACGGTGTTCAAGAAGTAGCTCCTTCGGAAATAAGCGTGAACCCCCAAAAATTTGAAGATCAATTTTCGGTTCTTCACTCTTATTTCTTGGAGCTGAGCACTTCTTTCACAACCTAGATAAACGGTGTTCAAGAAGCAACACTTCGGACATAAGTTAAAAAAATCAAAAATGAAAAAGCCATTTTCGATTTTTCTGCCTTATGCCTTAGTGCTGACCGCTTCTTTCACAACCTCTGAAAGGAAGGCGTATGTACAAAAAAAATCAGTTATTGATCAAATGTTTGATTCTTTGTAGTTGTTTTGTGGTAGCTTGGGTAATCCAAAATACGACAGAATGGTACGAAGAACCGATCATGCAAGTACAGCAAGTATCGCTAGAAAATGAACAACAAGTAATCAAAGGAGAATTAATGAATACGCAAGCGAAAGGAACAGAACTCATTCTGTTTATTCCGCACCAAGAAAATCAGATCGAACATGCAAAAGCTAAGACGAATCAACTTTATCTCGTACGAAAAATCGGGGATGAATGGCAGATACTCAGCAAAAAGAATGACGGCTGGTTATTCCTTTTTACAAGTTTATTTATCTGTGCGCTCTTATTCGTAGGCGGTAAAGCAGGCATATTCACTTTGATCAGTGTCGGACTCAATCTCTTATTATTGATTTTACTTCTTCAGGGATTCACGCAGACCCAAGGAATATCATTAGTGATGACGAGTGTCCTTTTTGTGTTAATAGGAACGATCATTTGCGTTGTCGCCTTAGATGGGTGGCAACAAGGTGGGTTGGTAAAAATCGTTGCAACTATTTCAAGTGTAGGGGTAGCCTTTCTAATTTGTTTGTTGGCAATGGATTATTTGAATGATCAAGGATTACGCTATGAAGAAATGAGTTACTTGACTCGCCCCTATCGTTCCGTTTTTTTAGCTAGTTTATTAGTAGGGATGACTGGTGGCGTGTTGGATACAGTTGTCACAGTCACGACTACTTTGGATGAGTTGGTGAGTAAACAACCGAAACTAACAATGAAACGATTATGGCAGTCTGGTCAAATGGTGGGACAAGATGTGATTGGTTCCATGACGAATATCTTACTATTCGTATACGTCAGTGGGACGATCCCGATGTTACTTGTTTACTTTAACAATGGTTGGCCTTTGAGAGATGCGGTTGAGTTACATCTCTCGTTGGAATTGCTAAGGGTGATCAGTGGAAGTCTAGGTATTGTCCTTTCGATTCCTATTACACTTTTATGCTATTTAGGTCATTTGAAGTATCGGAGGGCGATTTGATGAATGTACTTTTGCTCTTAGCGCTTCTCTTAGTGCTATTGATTTTATTGGTTGGTGGAAAAAATGGACTGTATACGATCTTAGGTCTGTTCATCAACGTATTGTTGTTTTTCCTTCTATTGGTCCTGTATCATTTTCGTTTGCCAATATTGCCAAGTGCCATCGTGATCTTTTTATTGATCACTAGTGTGACGTTGTTTTTTGTCAATGGTTATAATCTCAAGATGAAAGCAGCTTTTATAAGTGTTTTATTATTTCTAGTTATTTTCTTATTAGTGACGCCGGTTCTTTCTGAACTAGCGGTCCAAGGATTTACAAGGATTGAATTAGATGAGCTGACAGGGTTTGATTTGCATGTACCTTTGGATTTTTTCGCATTGACACGAGCGATTTTATTGATCAGTGTCAGTGGGGCCGTGTTAGATGCAAGTGTGTCGATCGCTAGTGCGACGTATGAAGTATATCTTACAGATCCATTACAAACGTATCGTGAATTAGTAAAATCGAGTATGCGGATCGGCAGAAAAATTTTAGCTACTACAGTGACAACATTGGTGTTTGCTTTCATGGGAAATTGTTTGGCACTGATTTTATGGTTTATCGATCTAGAATTGTCTTTTGCTCAGTTGATCAACGAAAAAACCTTCGTTTTGGAGTATGTAACTGTAGTGATCACAACAAGTGCAGCAATCCTTGTTTTACCGATAACATCAGTCATTTCTTCAGTTTTATTCACTCGTCAGGAAAAATCATCCTAAGAATGAGAGAAAGTTACAACTTAAGTCCTATGACTTTTTCTTCAAATCATTGCATAATGTGTATGTAAGGAAAAGCTTGCAAACAATTTTTGCTATAAGGAGGCAATTTCCATGAAAGAAAGAGAACGTATTTTAGAATTAGTTAAAAAAGGCATCCTTTCCACAGAAGAAGGTTTAGACCTATTAGAGAGCATGGCAACTGAAAAAGATGAAAAGCAAATCGCAAAAGAGGCAGATCGTGTACATGCTGATCGTAAAGAAAAAGATGAAGCAAGTCGCTTGATCGATGAACTTGAAAATGGCAGAACTGAACGTGAAACAGTAGAACCAGACCCAAGACAAAAAGAACAAGAAGATCAAGAAAATCTAGAAAAAATCCTAGATGAATTGGCGACTGAAGCAAACAAAACTTCTGCTCACTTAGATGAAGTCAACGCAAAACTTTTTGAAAATAAAATTGCAAGCAATGAAAAACAGGAAACATTGATGCAATTGAATACAAAAGAAGAGTTGGATCAACTAACAGAAGAAGAATTGACACAACGCCAACAACTAGAGCAAGAAGTCAAAGAACTAGAAGCAGCTGGAGATCTCTTATCTGAAGAACGCATCAAGCTTGAAGCTGAACTAAAAGATATCCGTAAAAACCAATGGTCTGAGAAAAAAGACATTTTTGCTGAGAAGTTTGACTTACCAGAAGATTGGAAAGAACAAGCAAATGACACATTGAACCAAGTTGGCGAGAAAATGACTGAAGCTGGGACTCAATTAGGTAAATTCTTAAAGAAAACCTTCCAAAATGTTTCCGTAACAGTGAATGACAATATGGAATGGAAAGATGTCAGCTTACGAGTACCTGGTATCGCTACAACTAAATTTGAACACGAATTTTACTATAGCGCGCCACAAGCCAGTATCATCGACATCAAAGCGGCTAATGGGAATGTAACCTTGAAAACTTGGGATAGCGAAGACGTAAAAGTCGAAGCGAAAATCAAGCTTTATGGAAAAATGGGTGCAGAGCCTTATGAAGCTTTTGCTGAACGCAGTCAGATCGAAGTCAATGAAGAGCACATTTCATTCCAAATCCCGAACAAACGTGTACGTGCCGATTTAGTCTTCTACTTACCGAAACGTACGTATGACCATACAGCAATCAAATTACTGAATGGTAATATTGTAGTTGAAGACTTAGATGTAAAAGACATCTACATGAAATCAACAAACGGCAATATCATGGTTGAGCAAATGGCTGCAACGATGCTTGAGATTGGTGGAGTCAATGGGAATATCGATGTCCGTAATGGAGACATTTTAGATTCCATCATTGAAACAGTCAACGGGACAGTTACTTTTGGCGCAACACCAGAAAACTTAGCGATCTCATTAGTCAATGGTGATGTTCGTCTGACAGTCAAAGAAGATCGTTTGAAGAAAATCGAAGCAAGCTCTGTCAACGGTAACGTAAAAGTTGCATTGCCAACAACTATCGGTATGGACGGTCACGCAAAAACAAGTCTAGGTAGTATCAATAGCCGCCTATCTGATTATGAAGTGATCCGTGAAAAGAAAGAGCGCACGAACCAAATGCTAGAATTCCGTCGCGTTTCTGAAAATGAAATGGCGAAAATCGAGTTGTCTACTACAACAGGTAGCATCTATTTAAAAGATACAGATAAATAATTTTTTCGCTTCGACTTTCTGAAAGAGGAAGGCGAAGCGAGAATCATACTTATAAGAAACAAACAATCGGTTTGTTATTCAATAAATCTTCTGAAGAAAGATTGTCTTAGCACCTTTCTTCCATTAAAATAGTAGAACAGAGGTGAAAGAAAATGAAAAAAAAGTTGACAAAATCAAATAAAAATATTGTATTGACTGGTACTTTAGCTGGAATTGCTGAATATCTTGGAATTGATCCAACGGTTGTGCGTGTCATTTACGTCTTCTTAAGTTTAGTTGCATTCGGAAGCCCGATTATCTTATACATTCTGTTGGCTTTACTTGTGCCTTCAGGAAAGAATAATCAACGTCGTTATGGACATGACAACGACTATTATCAAAAAAACAACTACAGAGAACAAACGAATAAACGAAAAGAGGCAGAGAAAATCAACGATGACGAATGGAGTGACTTTTAATGTCTTATCTTCAACGTATTGTTGTTAGTACGCTGACGTTTATCTCTCTGGCAGTTATTTTTCCAAATATGATATTTGTAAATAGTATTTGGACCGCAGTTGTGGCTAGCTTTGTTCTTTCTGTGCTGAATCTATTCGTCAAGCCGTTCATTATGTTTTTTTCGATTCCATTTACCTTATTGACGTTTGGATTATTCACTTTCGTCATCAACGCATTGATTTTACAAATGACCTCCTTCTTTGTAGGAGCTGCTAATTTTAGCTTCTCGTCATTTGGATCAGCGTTGGTGATCGCGGTGATCATGTCATTCGTAAATATCGTCGTAAGCAATCGTAATGTAAACCGGAGTCGTTAGAAAACAATTCAAAGGACAACAAAGCACAATCAAATGAGTAAAAAGAGGAAGTGGCAACTGTCGCTTCCTCTTCTTTTTTTAGAAATGAGAACGATTTCAAAGCAGGCATCTATCATAAAAAACTAGCGTAATGAAAAGGATATCCCTTGTTTTTTTTATTGGTAGTACTTTTCCCGATAGAATGATAAAATAAAAGAGAACAGTTTAATAGAAATGAGGTATACGAATGGCAGAAATGGTAAAAGTTAGCCAATTAGTAGAAAAACTATCATTAGAAATCGTCACTGGTGACGAGCAAAGTTTAAATCGTGTCATCGTAACTGGTGATATCTCCAGACCTGGACTGGAATTGACCGGTTATTTTAATTATTATTCCCATGATCGACTACAGTTATTTGGGAGTAAAGAAATCAGCTTCGCAGAACGGATGATGCCGGAAGAGCGTTTGATGATCATGCGTCGTTTATGTAGTGAAGACATGCCAGCCTTTATCATATCTAGAGGATTAGCTGCACCGGAAGAGATGATTCAAGCAGCGAATGAACATGGCATGGCTGTCTTGAGATCACCAATCTCAACCTCACGTTTGCTTGGCGAGCTATCAAGTTATTTAGATGGACGATTAGCGCCTAGGACAAGTGTTCACGGTGTCTTAGTCGATGTCTACGGACTAGGTGTCCTGATACAAGGAGATAGTGGGATCGGTAAAAGTGAAACAGCATTAGAGTTGATCAAAAGAGGCCATCGCTTGATTGCTGATGACCGTGTGGACGTTTATCAGCAAGATGAACTAACCGTTATTGGTGAGCCACCAAAAATCCTTGAACATCTGATTGAGATTCGCGGAATCGGGATCATTGATGTAATGAATCTTTTTGGAGCCAGTGCAGTCAGAGGATCGATGCAAGTCCAATTAGCTGTCTATCTAGAAGCTTGGGCAAAAGAGAAAAAATACGATCGTTTAGGGTCTGAGGATACTTCTGTTGAAATTGCGGAAGTGGGTATTCCTCAAATCAAAATACCTGTGAAAACTGGACGAAATGTCGCGATCATCATTGAAGTTGCTGCCATGAATTTCCGTGCGAAAACAATGGGATTTGATGCAACGAAGACATTTGAAGAAAGATTGAGCCGTTTGATCGAAGAAAATTCAAACGGACAATAGCTAGGAGTGAAAGTATGATTGCACAAATCAATCGGGTCGCTTTTGACCTTTTAGGAGTCCCTATTTACTGGTACGCATTGATCATTGTTTCAGGTATTATCATTGCCATGTGGTTAAGTAGTCGAGAAGCAGTAAGAGTAGGGATGAAAGCAGAAGATGTCACTGACTTTATGTTATGGGGATTACCCTTATCGATCATTGGCGCACGCTTGTATTACATCTTGTTCGATTTGCCACAGTATATTGCAAATCCAATCCAAATATTCAATATCCGCTCAGGCGGCTTAGCGATTTATGGCGGTCTGATTGCAGGAGGTATCACGTTATATTTTTACACGAAATATCACTTCATTGATGTCTGGACATTTTTGGATGTTGCTGCACCTAGCGTTTTATTAGCACAAGCAATTGGACGCTGGGGGAATTTCATGAACCATGAGGCATTTGGACCAGATACAACAAGAAGTTTCTTAGAAAGCCTATATTTACCAAATTTTATCATTGATAATATGTATATCGATGGGATCTATCGGCAGCCAACCTTCCTTTATGAATCAATGTGGAGCCTTCTTGGTGTGATCATTCTCTTATTACTAAGGAAAAAAGCGCATCTTTTGAAAAAAGGAGAAATCGCACTGCTTTACTTGATATGGTATAGTTTCGGTCGTTTCTTCATCGAAGGAATGAGAACGGATAGTCTTTACCTTTTAGATACGATCCGTGTGTCACAGCTTTTATCTGCGGTGCTATTCATTGGCGCGATCATTCTATTCATCTGGCGTCGGAAAAAAGGAAACTTACCAGATTACGACCGATCTTTAGGGAAAAATCAACTGATCATCTAAAGTCCAAGTCGAAAAAAATGAAAAAATTTGCAGGAGTGGTAAAATGAAATATAGGGTAGCGGTTTTAGGTGCTGGCTCGTGGGGAACAGCATTGGCACAAGTGCTTGCTGAAAATGGTCATGACGTTCGACTATGGGGACATCGTGCTTCACAGATTAATGAAATCAATCAAAAGCACACCAATGAGCGTTATTTGCCAGAACACCAATTGCCCGAAACGATCGTCGCATACACAGACATGGCTAAGGCTGTTTCTGAAGTAGATGCTGTTTTGTTCGTTGTACCAACGAAGGCGATTCGTTCTGTATGTCAAGAACTCGTTGAGGTC
The DNA here is from genome assembly GCF_002947535.1 of Enterococcus mundtii. Classification (GTDB taxonomy): domain Bacteria; phylum Bacillota; class Bacilli; order Lactobacillales; family Enterococcaceae; genus Enterococcus_B; species Enterococcus_B mundtii_B. Next base: position 36,389 of record NZ_PUAP01000026.1, on the reverse strand, counting down.
TTGCAAACAAAACCAGTGATCATCCATGCAAGCAAAGGCTTAGAACAAGGAACACACAAGCGGATCTCAGAAGTCTTGGCAGAAGAGATCCCAGCAGAAAAGAGACAAGCAATCGCCGTTTTATCAGGCCCAAGTCATGCAGAAGAAGTGGCTCGTCAAGATATCACGACGATCACTGCTGCAAGTACGGAGGTAGATGCTGCTAAATTTGTTCAAACGTTGTTTTTGAATCATTATTTCCGGATTTATACGAATCCTGATGTTATCGGGGTCGAGATGGGTGCCGCTTTGAAAAATATCATTGCAATCGGTGCAGGTGCGATCCATGGCTTAGGTTTTGGGGATAATGCAAAAGCAGCTATCATGACAAGAGGATTAGCAGAAATCAGTCGCTTAGGTGTGGCGATGGGTGCAAACCCGTTGACCTTCATCGGACTGAGTGGTGTCGGAGATTTGATTGTTACCTGTACAAGTATCCACTCGAGAAACTGGCGTACCGGTAATCTCCTTGGGCAAGGCCATGAGTTAAGCGAAGTCTTGGACAATATGGGCATGGTCGTTGAAGGCGTCCAGACGACACGAGCAGCTAAAGAGTTAGCTGAGACCATGGGGATCGAGATGCCGATCACTCAAACGATTTATGAAGTGCTATATGAGCACAAGAACATAAATGAAGCAGCGACAGAGATCATGTTGCGCGATGGTAAAAAAGAGAATGAATTTCACTAACATTTTTAAGGGAGAGAAAAAAATGAAAGTAAAAAAAGCAGTGATTCCAGCAGCAGGTTTAGGAACAAGATTTTTACCTGCAACAAAAGCGATGGCAAAAGAAATGTTGCCGATCGTTGATAAACCAACGATTCAATTTATCGTAGAAGAAGCGTTAAAATCAGGGATCGAAGACATTTTGATCGTCACAGGGAAAGCAAAACGCCCAATTGAAGATCACTTTGACTCAAATATCGAATTAGAAACGAACTTAGGCGAAAAAGGAAAAACTGAATTACTGAAATTAGTAGAAGAAACAACGGATGTAAACCTTCATTTTATTCGTCAATCACATCCTAAAGGGTTAGGACACGCGGTTTTACAAGCAAGAGCATTTATCGGCAATGAACCGTTTGTTGTCATGTTAGGCGATGACATCATGGAAGATGAAATCCCATTGACTCAACAACTGATCGACGATTATGAGCGTACACATGCTTCAACGATCGCCGTGATGCAAGTACCACATAAAGATACATCTAAATATGGAATCATCAATCCAGGGGAAGAATTAGAAGACGGCTTATTCAATGTCAAAGATTTTGTTGAAAAACCTGAACCAAGCAAAGCACCAAGTGATTTAGCAATTATTGGACGCTATTTATTGACACCCGAGATCTTTGATGTCTTAGCAGAGCAAAAACCAGGTGCAGGTAATGAGATCCAATTGACCGATGCAATCGATACATTGAATAAGACACAACGCGTATTCGCACGTAAATTTACTGGGAAACGTTATGATGTCGGCGACAAATTTGGTTTTATGAAAACAAGCATCGAATATGGATTGACGCATCCAGAAGTGGGTGGACCATTAAGAGAATATATTCTATCATTAGGCAAGTCTTTAGCAGCAGAGGCGCCTTCAGCTTTTAATCAATCAACAGAAACTTCTGAACCAACAAACAAAAAGTAAACAAGCAAGATGCTTCAGCTGCTGATCAAAATGTAGGTAGTTGAAGCTTTTTGCTGTTTTTTATTTGTTTAAAAAATATGAAAATGCTATCCTTATAGCAAGAAGAGGAGAAGGGGGCTTGATTATGACAGTTGGAGAAATTGCTGGCTTGATTGCAGCAATTGCTTTTGCAATACTTGTAGTCTTTCTAGTACGTGTATTGATTCGATTAGCAAAGACGATTGAAAAAGCGGAACAAACAGTAACAGAAGCAAACACAACGATTGAAGTCGTTACGAAAGATGTTGATCTTTTATCGAGGCAAGTCGAGGGCTTGTTAGTGAAAAGCAACGAGTTATTGAATGATATCAACGGAAAAGTAGCAACGATCGATCCTTTATTTACAGCTGTCGCTGATTTAAGCGAGAGTGTATCAGAATTGAATTCTTCAAGCAAACACATCGTTACTAAAGTCGGTGGCATCGGTAAAACAACAGCAAAAGCAACTGTTGCCGGAAAAGTCGGTGGGACTGCAATGAAATTCTTTAAACATAAAAAACCAACAACAGATACGACAGGAGGAAAATAATCATGGCAAAAAAAGGTGGATTTTTACTAGGCGCAGTGATTGGTGGTACAGCAGCAGCAGTAGCAGCTCTACTACTTGCACCAAAATCAGGTAAAGAATTACGTGATGAATTAGCAGCACAAGCGGATGATTTTCTAGATATGGCTTCTGATTATACAGAGATGGCAAAAGAAAAATCAACTGAATTGACAAGTATCGCAAAAGACAAAGCACATGATCTTTCACAACAAGCAGGCGATTTAGCTGGTAATGTAAAACAAACAGTCTCAGACGCAACAGCAGATGCAGGAGATGAATCAGAAGATATTTTAGTGACATTGAAAGAACAATCAGCTGATTTATCTGATCGTTTCAAAAAGTCTGCTGCTGATTTAGGCGACACAGCAGCTGCTGCGAAAGAAGACATCATGATCGACATCAAAGATACAGCAGACCAAGCAGGTAGCACTGTAAAAGAAGGCATCGACGAGGCAAAACCAGTTGCTGAAGATGCAAAAATCTTGTCTGAAATGGCAAAAGAAGATGCAGCTACTGCGAAAGAAGATCTAAAGGATACATTTAAATAAGCAACACTAAAAAGTGAGCAAGAAAAGGCACGATCAGGAAACAACCTGATTGTAGTGACCCCAAAAAGTTAGACTTTTATGGAGTGGAGAAATCCACTCCTTTTTTGTACGATAAAATTAACTGTTAGACAGCTGTTTTTACAGCTTCTCGAAACTGAACCGGACTTCGCCAATTTAATTTCTTTTTGATGCGTTTATGGTTGTAATAATAGATATATTGGTCAATTTTTGTTTTCAATTCATCAAAACTCCGATAGACTTCTCCATGAAAAATCTCTTGCTTCAATAGACTAAAGAAGTTTTCCATAGGTGAGTTATCTAAACAATTTCCTTTACGAGACATACTCTGGAAGATTTTATGCTGCTTCAATTTATTCTTATAAGCATTCATTTGATAGGCCCATCCTTGATCTGAATGGAAGGTTCTACGAAATGGGCAATCATTTGTTATCTGGATTGCTTCTTCTAATCCTTCCATTATAGCTAGTGCGTTTGGCTTTTCAGAAATCCGATAAGATATAATTTCACTATTGTAGAGATCCATGAAAGGATCTAAATACAGCTTTTTCTGACGAACGATACCTGTGGTATCTACTTCATAATACTTAAACTCTGTGGTATCAGTTGTAATTTTTTGGTGACAGATACTTGTATAAAACCGACGATGAATACGATTTTTGGCGACAGTGCCAACTTTCCCACGATAAGAATTGTACCGTCGAGATTTTCGAGTGTAAGACTTTACTTCGATACCTAGTTTTTTTATCAGACGTTGGATCTTCTTTTTATTGACATGAACCCCTTGATTCTCTAATGCTTTTTTTAGTCGCAGACAGCCATAGTCTTTATGTTCTTTGCGAATTTCAAGCATTTTTTCTTCAATTTCTTGGTCTGGGTTTGGTCTGTCAAACCGTTTCTGCCAATACATATAGGTTGCTTTAGGAAATTTCAATATTTCAAGAAGCTCAACTAGTTTGAATGATCCTCGGAGGCTGGCGATGATTCGTGCGATTGATTCTTGCGTCTTTGCTGGGCTTCTTGTTTTCGCAGCTTCCTCAACTCTTTTAAAAAAGCATTCTCAATTTGAAGGGAGCGGACTTGTTTTTCTAATGCCTTGATACGATCGCGTTCTTCAGTTATTGTATTTTCTTTTTTGTTTTCTTTTTTTCTAGTCAAAATAAGTGGTCGCCCTTTCTCTTTTGAGAGCCCCTCAATACCCGCTTCTCTGAAATTGCGCATCCAATTGGCAATAAGCGCATGGTTGTTCATTTCTAAAGCGTTGGCAACTTCTCGATAGGACATCTCACTTGTTTGATATAACTCTATCGCATTTAACTTAAATTGAACAGAATATTTCTGCTTTTGACGCTTTCTGAATAGACCTTTTTCTCCGTATTCACGATAGGTATTCACCCAACTACTTACTTGTGTCTTGCTTGAAATACCATATTTGTTGGCAAGATGCCGATACCCACCCCCGCCACTAAGATATTCTTTAACGATTTTTATCTTTAATTCAAAATGATATTTTGCCATACAAATAGCGACCCCCAAAAGTTAGATTTTTTGGTCTAACTTTTGGGGGTCGCTGCAGATTCGTGTCCTTTTTTCTCTAATCTTACGAGGAGAGGAAAGTGTAAATGATTGAGATCAAGAAAAGCGATTCCGAAGAAACAGAAAAGAAAATCATTGGTCTGCTGAACGAACAATATATGCAATCATTTTCTACAAATGAACACTTAACAACTCAAACCATTTCAATCAGTGCATCTAAGGATGAGAAGTGGATCGGTGGCGCAGTAGCATCTTTATTTGGAAATACCTTGCATCTATCATTGCTCGGCGTAGATCAATCGTACCGTCACGAAGGCATCGGATCGCGATTAATAGAAGCGGTTCAACAAACAGCATTGGAAAATCAGTGCTTATATATGACCGTCAATACTCAAGACTATCAAGCTCGAAAATTCTATGAAAGACATGGTTTTGAAGTATTTGCTTCGGTGGAAAACATGCCTTTTGTTGGGACGACTAAATTCTATTTGAAGAAGCAATTAACAAATGAATAGGTATCGACAACTAACTGATGCCAGAGAAGCAACTCAAAAAAAAGCGATAACCCGAAAATCGTTCTCTACTTTGGGGTTATCGCTTATTTACAGGTCAAAACGCTTCTTTATTATTCAGTGTTGAGCGCTTCTTTTACAACCTTACTCCACCACTAACAATTCTTTTGGTGTTGTTGTAAATGGAACACAACCGTCACTTGTGACGTAGACACAATCTTCAATTCTTACGCCAACTTGATCAGGGATATAAATACCTGGTTCTAATGAGAAGCACATACCTTCTTCGATGACTAGATCATTGCCTGCGACTAGTGAGGGATATTCATGGACCGTTGTACCAATGCCGTGACCTAGACGATGATTGAAGTATTCTCCATAGCCATAGCTTTCAATGACGTTACGTGCGACTTGATCAAGTTCAGCGGCTGTGACGCCTGGACGCACGGCTTCTTGGGCTGCTAATTGGGCTTCAAGTGTGATCTGGTAGATTTTTTCTTGGAACTCCGTTGGTTTTTGGTAGGCGACTGTCCGTGTCGCATCACTACAATAGCCATCCCATACGACGCCTAGATCGAATAAGACAAGTTCATTTGGTTGGATCGTAGTACTTCCAGGTGTTCCATGAGGGCTGGCTGCATTTGTCCCCGCTAAAACCAGCGTGTCAAAAGACATTTGAGATACCCCTTGTTTTTTTAGTTGATATTCGATTTCAGCAATAATCGCTTGTTCCGTTACGCCTTCTTTGATCGAGCGAAAACCGATCTCAAAAGCTACATCAGCCCATTTTCCTGCCGCAATCAGTTGCTCTTTTTCTTTTGTTGTTTTGATCAATTGCAGACGTTGGATGACCGGAGTCAGGTCAGCAAATCGCACAGTGCTTGTCATTTGTTGTGATAAGGCGTCAAAGCGATCAACCGTCAACGCATTTTTTTCGATCCCGATCGTTTTTACTTGTGGATAGCGTGTGCGGATCTCTTGACCGATCAACACCCAAGGATCTTCACTATCAAGATAACCCCGGACATCATAGGCCCAAGGACTATTTTGTGCATCTTCTACTTCCAACGCTGGTGTAAACAAGAAAGGATCTTGGTCAAGTGGAAGAAAGAGGGCTAGTACACGTTCGTGAGGTTCACTTTCATAACCAGCAAAATAGGCGATATGACCTGGATCACTGATATAAGCAAGATCGATTTCTTTTTGAGCCATCCATTGGCGTAATTCATTGATTTTTTCAAGATTCATTTGGACATCCTTCTTTCGCATTTATGGCATGTTTCGATAATTCATTGTACCACTCTTGTAAAAAAAGACCAATTGACTAAAAGTGAAAAAGGTGTTTTTTTTCATGAAAACGCTAGTAAAACGGTTGCAATTTCTGTCAATCTTTGATATCCTGTTTTAGAAATGTAAATCGTATTTTCAGAAAAGATATAAAAACAGAATAGGAGAACAACGATGGAAAAACAAACTATCACTATTTATGACGTAGCGAGAGAGGCAAATGTTTCGATGGCTACTGTTTCACGTGTTGTCAATGGGAATCCAAATGTAAAACCTGCTACAAGAAAAAAAGTATTGGAAGTCATTGACCGCTTAGATTATCGCCCAAATGCTGTAGCTCGTGGTCTTGCAAGTAAAAAAACAACGACAGTTGGGGTCATCATCCCAGATGTCAGCAATATGTTCTTTGCTTCATTAGCACGTGGGATCGATGATGTGGCAACGATGTACAAATATAATATCATTTTGGCAAACTCAGACGGAAATGACCAAAAAGAAGTCAACGTACTGAACAATCTTTTAGCCAAACAAGTCGACGGCGTGATTTTCATGGGGCATCATATCACAGATGAGATCCGTGGCGAATTCTCACGTTCAAAAACTCCGGTTGTTTTAGCTGGTTCGATCGATCCAGACGAGCAAGTTGGAAGTGTCAACATCGACTATACTTCAGCGACAAAAGATGCAGTGACTAAATTAGCTAAAAACGGCAATAAAAAAATTGCCTTTGTAAGTGGTGCATTGATTGACCCGATCAATGGACAAAACCGTTTGAAAGGCTACAAAGAAGCGTTGAAAGAAAACGGACTGACTTATAGTGAAGGATTGATCTTTGAATCAAGCTATAATTTCAGAGATGGTTTATCATTAGTAGAACGTATCCACAATAGTGGAGCAACTGCTGTTTATGTAACGGATGATGAACTAGCAATCGGTATTTTAGATGGCTTGATCGACCGTGGTGTGAAAGTACCAGAAGAATTTGAGATCATCACAAGTAATAACTCTTTATTGACTGAAGTTGCTCGCCCACGCTTAACAAGTATTACGCAACCATTATATGACTTAGGTGCGGTATCTATGCGTCTATTGACAAAAATGATGAACAAAGAAGAAGTAGAAGAAAAAACAATCATCTTACCTTATGGAATTGAAGAAAAAGGTTCAACGAAATAAGTCGATTGATCGAATAAAACGATAGCTAAAAGGAGCTGAAATGACAAAGAATAGTCGTTTCAGCTCCTTTTTTGTGGGAATAGGAGGATCAAAGCTTCACCAAAGATAAGTAAAAACGTATAAAAAATGAGCCTGACCTTGATATCATTTATCAAGATCAGGCTCATTTTATTATGAGAAAGAGTAGTGGACTCAGATTGTTTTGTTAATCGTCGTCTTTATCATCCTCTTTGTTCTGTGGATTTTCACGTTCGAATGTTCCGACAGTGTTCCAGTAATCTTTATAATTTTCATCCGTTCCACCTACACCAAATTTGAAGGTGCTTTTCTCAGGACCATTTTTTGCCCAAAGTGACTCGACAGTTTTGCTAGGTGTATTGATCGATCTTCGGTCAACGGTTACTTTTCCAGGTAATTGTCCTGTAAAGGCAGAGACGTCTTCTTTCTTCACATCAGAAGCGAGTGTGAATTTCTGATCGGTACCAAATATCGTTGGGTTTACTTGATACACTTGATTGATCAAGTTCGCTAGATATTTGGATGAACGGAATCTTGCTTGGGCATCCATTCCGGTATTATCATCGTGTCCTGCCCAACTACTGATCGTGACAGACGGTGTGGAGACAACTAACCATGAATCTCGGTAATCATTCGTTGAACCAGTTTTACCGATCCAGTCAGCTTGGCCTAAGCTGCCATTGAGACTAGTGATATCATCTTTGAATGGGGTAGTGATTTTTTCATTGATAACGCTACGCATCATATCATTGACGATCGAAGCTGCGGCTTCAGAAAAGACGCGTACTGGTTTGTATTCATGTTGATAAATGACATTTCCATCATTGTCAGTGATTGCATCAATGATATATGCTTGCTGGAATTCGCCATTATTTGCTAATGCCTGGAAACCATTGGTTTGTTGAAGAGTAGTGACATCGACTGTTCCCAGTGGTGCCGATTCAACGCCCCAGTTGGCATTCGCGGGATAGTTCATTTTTGCTAGATATGTCTCATAGGCGTATTGTTTTGATCCGCCATTGTTCAAAACATCTTGATATAAATGGTAAGCAGGGATATTGTTCGACCATTCCAATGATTCACGAATCGTTTGGAAAGTATTTGAGCCTTTATTCGTCGCATTGACGATGTCTTCACCGGCATTTGCGCCTTCTTGCCAAGTAGTTGCATAGTCAGAAACACGTGATTCTGAACCAACTAAGCCCATATCGATCGCAGGACCATAGACCAACATCGGCTTGATCGATGAACCCGCTTGTCTTTGGGTATCAAAGGCATGATTATTTTGGTTCAGCGCATAATTACGACCACCAACAAATCCATAAACACGACCTGTTTTATTGTCCATCAGAACGTTACCGGTCTCAACTGGTGAACCTCTTCCGTCATCAAGTAAGTAGCCATAATTGGCAACACCTGCTTGCATCGCATCATAGATGCCTTTGTCGATCGTTGAATGGATCGTGTAGCCTTGATTTTGGATCGTTTGTTCTGCTCGTTGATAGTAGGCATTGTAGACGTCTGTATCGGATAGATCCGCTTTGTCTTTTTCTCCCAGTTGTCTAGCAATGATATCGGTCGCGGCATTCATGACCGTGTAATATAAGAAGTCACGGTCAGTCTGTTCTGCTACTTGTTGACCTAAGAAATCTTTCGTTAAGTCATAGGCTTTTGCTTCTTCATATTGTTCTTTTGTGATTTGGTGTTCACGATACATGCTAAATAGCACGATGTCTTTTCTTTCTAAGCCGGCAGTAAGGTCTTCTTTCAATGCACCTGTATTGGTATAAGGGCTATAAGTGATCGGACTTTGTGGCAAACCTGCGATAAATGCAGCTTGTGGTAAGGATAAATCACTCGCATTGACGCCGAAGATCCCTTGTGCAGCTTCTTGGACACCGGCAATATTTTGGCCTTTATTGTTTCTTCCGAAAGGTGAAACATTCAAATAAGTGGAGATGATTTCGTCTTTGGTAAAATGTTTCTCGACTTGAGCAGCCAATAAAATCTCATTTGCTTTACGCTTAAAGGTTGTTTCATCGGTCAAAATCTGTTGCTTGACTAATTGCTGTGTCAACGTTGATCCACCAGATGAACCGATTCCAGTTGCTTCAGAGAAAAGTGCCCGGATCACCGCTTTAGGAACATAGCCTTTATGCTCTTCAAAATATTCATCCTCTGTGCTAATGATCGCAGATTTTAAATAAGGTGACATTTGATCTGAAGGGACAGTTGTCCGCATCAAATCAGTTTGGATCGTCGAGATCTCTGTATTATCAGCATAAACAAGTTTGGATGTTTCGGTTATATTGCCTAACTCAGATTGTAACTCAGATTTGGAAGGTAGCTTTGTATCTTCAACCAGATATGCAAAATAGCCGGCACCGACTCCCACACCTAAAGCAGCGAATAGAATGATAAGAACCATGATAAAAACGGTTAATGATTGAAAAACGCGAAAAATGACCTTAGGAACAAACCATTTTTCTTTTGTTCGTCGTGCTTGTTTTCTTCGTGTATTATTACGTGGCAAAGGTTTCACCTCAACTAATGGTTTTATTTCGCTAATTATAGCAAATAATAGAACAAAAAAACAGACATGGCTTTTTTTGTATCTTTTTTGACCGTTAGTTTTGAGAAAATATTAAAAAAACCTCTAGTTATTTTGCATCTGCTCGGATCATTAGACAGATCTCAAACTTTTCTTTCAAATCCGTTTCAGTTAAGATAAAAGGAGAGTGAACAAATCCATTCACTGAGCGACTAGCCGAGAGGGCTTTATAGGAGGAGTACGATGTTATTAGGTTCACATGTCAGCATGAGCGGTAAAAAAATGTTACTAGGTGCAGCAGAAGAAGCAGCCAGCTATGGTGCTTCTACTTTTATGATCTATACGGGCGCACCACAAAATACACGTAGAAAACCAATTGAAGAAATGAATATTGAAGCTGGAAAACAATATATGGAAGAACATGGACTGAAGAATATAGTAGTCCATGCACCGTATATCATTAATTTAGGAAATACAACGAAACCAGAGATGTTTCCTTTTGCTGTTCAGTTTTTAAGAGAAGAGATAGTTCGAGCGGAAGCATTAGGAGCAACTCAGATCACATTGCACCCAGGCGCACATGTCGGTGCTGGAGCAGAGGCAGGGATCGCAAGGATCATTGAAGGGCTAAATGAAGTCTTGACGAAAGAGCAGACCGCACAAATCGCCTTGGAGACCATGGCAGGAAAAGGCACGGAGATCGGTCGAACGTTTGAAGAGTTGGCACAGATCATTGATGGCGTGACGTTGAATGAAAAATTATCAGTGACCTTTGATACCTGCCACACGAACGATGCCGGTTATGATGTAGCGAATGATTTTTATGGTGTCATTGAAACGTTTGATAAAGTGATTGGTTTAAATCGCTTGAAAGTACTACACATCAATGATTCAAAAAATCCACAAGGTTCACATAAAGACCGCCACGCCAATATCGGCTTTGGTACGATCGGTTTTGATGCGTTGAATAAAATCGTCCATGAACCAATGTTCAAAGATGTTTCAAAGATTCTTGAGACACCATATGTTGGGAAAGATAAAAAATTAGCTTATGCCCCTTATGGGAAAGAAATCGCGATGTTCAAAGCTGAAACCTTCGATCCAGAAGTATTCCCGGAATTATTAGCAGAAGCCTGATTAATCTGTAAAGGTTATTAGATAAAAAAAGCCTAGGTCACAAAAATATGTAAAAATATTTTTGTTCATCTAAGCTTTTTTTATTTAGTTTAAAAAACTTTGATCACGACAACTCTTGTAATCGTTGTTCATAGCGTTTATTTCCCTTATAAAGATCAACGATCGTCCAAGCGAGTAAGGCTAGTACAGCGATAATGATGATGTAGGCAATCTGATCGGCGAAGGCAATCGTCGAGCTGGAAGCTTGATCGCCGAAGAAAGCTTCGATTTGTCCTGGAAGTCCGCGCAAGTTTAAATACGTCAAACTGATGACAGAAAACCAACCAAGTATTTTGACGATCAGTGAATTTTTGAAACGGGCGCCCATTTCAGCTTGACTGTTGGTCATCATCAATAAAGGAATCATTGAAAAAGGCAAGGCAAAAGCTAAGAATACTTGGGACTCATTCATTAGATTGTTCAGCGCTGTATGTTCTTCGATCGTGCCTTTGGAGCTAGTGAACAAGACACAAAGTAGTACTGGAATGACGGACAATAGTCGAGTCACTAAACGGCGTAACCAGATCGGCATACGCATATGGATAAAGCCTTCCATAATGACTTGTCCAGTCAATGTACCGGTAATCGTTGAATTTTGACCAGAAGCAAGCAGTGCTACTGCAAACAAGGTCGAAAGAATACCTGATTTTGCTACGGCGATCAAGACGCCATTGCTCATAGCAGAAGGATCGGAAAGTGCTTCATACAAACCAAAGAAAGAGGGATCTTGAACTGCACCAGTTTTAAAGACGGCAACCCCCATGATCAAAAGAAGTGCATTGACAACGAAAGCCATCGTTAATTGGATATTGGAATCCCACGTCGAGAAACGAACCGCTCTTGCAATATCTTCTGGATCTTTTCGATCGATCTCGCGGGTTTGGGAAACGGCAGAGTGCAAATAGAGATTATGGGGCATCACAGTTGCACCAATGATCCCTAAAGCTCCAGTCAATGGTGTTTCTCCGCCGATTTTTGGTTCTTCAGCAAATGTTTGGCTATTAGGGATAAAGCCTTTGAATAGACTGCTCCAGTCAGGATTTGAAAGCGCCACTTGGTAGACAAAGACAAATAGGATAACGAAAATCAAACAGACGACTAACGCTTCGATTTTACGAAAACCGATCTTTGTCAAAAGAAGTAAAACAAATACATCTAAGACAGTAATAAAGACAGCAATTGCTAAAGGAATATCAAATAATAAATATAGAGCGATCGCTGCACCAATGACTTCAGCGATATCTGTCGCCATGATCGCTAATTCGGTCAAGATCCAAAGAATGACCCCTAGCGTTTTACTCGTACGAGCACGAATCGCCTGTGCCAGATCCATTTGGCTGACGATCCCAAGTTTGGCAGCCATATATTGTAGTAACATAGCAATTAAGCTGGACATCAGAATAACTGACATCAATAAGTATTGGAAATTTTGGCCACCGGTGATCGATGTTGACCAATTACCTGGGTCCATATAGCCGACTGCTACGAGTGCACCAGGTCCGGAATAGGCAAGTAAGGTGCGGAAAAAACTTTTTCCTTTTGGTACTTTGACCGTACCGTTTACTTCTGAAAGGGATAACCCATTCGTGTGTTCAATCCATTTATGTTTATTCTCGTGATTATTCAAATGAAAACCACCCTTCTATTTCTTTTTCGAATTCATTCTACACCCAGAGACGAAAAAATAAAAGAAAAAAATTCGGCTTACCTAAAAATTAAATGTGGCTTACTTTCTAAATAGGCTCTTTTGTATAATCATGAAATAAAAATGACTTTTTTTACATATTCTTAAGAAAACGCCTTTCTTTTTTTTGTAAGTTTTAGTAAAATGAATCATTGAGAGCAATTAGGAAAAGGAAAGGAGAGATTTACATGGTATCAAACGGAATCGTTGTACTTATTGCAGTTATTGCATTGTTAATCGGCGCAGTCGGTGGATTCTTTCTTGCGCGTAAATATATGAAAGATTACTTAGAAAAAAATCCTCCCGTTAATGAGGAAATGTTAAGATCAATGATGATGTCTATGGGGCAAAAACCATCTGAAAAGAAAATTCGTCAGATGATGCAACAGATGAAGAACCAAGGGAAGAAGTAGGTTCTTATTCGACAACATCAAAAAGCGGGCTGATTGATTTCAGCTCGCTTTTTTCTTTTTCTCAATTTGAGAAAAGCGCATTCATTCATGCCGATCAACGATTATTTTTACAAATTGTATGACGATCATATTTTTTCGATTGTGATCAACGATATCTGAGGATGCAATTCAACCTCGGAAATAAATGGAATTTTTTAGGAGTTAGAAGGAGGAAATATATGTCGATTTTCAGAAAATTGGGTTGGTTTTTTAAACAAGAGAAAAAGCACTATTTGATTGGCGTATTTTCTTTATTCGCGGTGGCATTAGTGCAGTTGATCCCACCTAAAGTCATCGGGATCATTATCGATGAAATCGCCGATCAAAACATCTCGATGCAAATCATTGCATTGTGGATAGGTGTATTGATCATTGCAGCTTTTTTGCAATATCTTTTTCGCTATATTTGGCGAATGAACATTTGGGGCAGTGCAGCTAGGCTCGAAAAAGAATTACGTCAGCGTCTATTTGCTCATTTTACGCGAATGGATAGCTTGTTCTATCAAAAATACCGGACGGGTGATTTGATGGCGCATGCAACGAATGATTTGAACGCCATCCAAAATGTGGCTGGTGCAGGAATTTTAACATTTGCAGATTCAGTGATCACTGGAGGCACGACGATCATTGCGATGGTTTTATTCATTGATTGGCGCTTGACATTGATTGCATTGATCCCATTGCCATTATTAGCGGTCACTTCAAGGATCTTAGGTTCAAAATTACACGATGCGTTTCGTGATTCACAAGAAGCCTTTTCAAGTATCAACGATAAAACGCAAGAAAGTATCACAGGCATCAAAGTCATCAAAACATTTGGTCAAGAAAAACAAGACTTGGAAGATTTCCAAGAAAAGATTGATGACGCGATCGAGAAAAATAAGCGAGTAAACTTTTTAGATGCCCTTTTTGATCCCTTCATCACATTGATCATTGGCTTATCCTATGTAGCGACAATTATTTTAGGTGGCCGTTATGTCTTAGATGGTACGATCTCAATTGGGCAGATGGTTTCCTTTATCAGTTATATCGGCATGCTTGTCTGGCCAATGTTTGCGATTGGACGTCTGTTCAATGTACTAGAAAGAGGGAACGCTTCGTATGATCGTGTCAATGAACTATTGCATGAGAAAACACATATCGTCGAAAAAGTAGGAGCAGAAATGACACCAGCAAAAGGTGAGTTGAATGTGGCAATCACACAATTCACCTATCCAGACGATGAACAGCCAGCATTAGAACACATCAAATTTGCGATCAATGAAGGTGATACGTTAGGCATCGTTGGTAAAACAGGTGCCGGTAAGACCACGATCATCAAATTATTGATGCGTGAGTATGACCATTACCAAGGAGAAATCAAGTTTGGCGGACGAACGATCAAGGAATACTCATTGGATGCCTTATTGCGCTCGATCGGTTACGTGCCGCAAGATCATTTCTTGTTTTCGATGACGATCCTAGACAATATCCGCTTTTCCAATTCACAGAAATCACCAGAAGAAGTGGAAGAAGCAGCGGAATTGGCGTATATCAACAAAGAGATCAAAGGATTGCCGGAAGGATACCAGACGATGGTCGGAGAGCGTGGCGTCTCCTTGTCTGGTGGACAGAAGCAACGGTTGTCGATTGCTCGTGCATTGATCCAAAGTCCTGAATTATTGATTTTAGACGACGCATTGTCCGCTGTCGACGCAAAAACAGAAGAAGCAATCTTACGTAACCTTAAAGCAGAACGGAAAAACAAAACAACGATCATTGCTGCCCATCGTTTAAGTAGTGTCATGCACGCCAATGAAATCATCGTCATCGATCATGGTCGGATCGTTGAACGTGGCACGCATCACGAGTTGTTAGCTCTTGGTGGTTGGTACGAACAAATGTGGCAGAAACAACAATTAGAAGCAAAAATTGAAGGCGGTGGCGAATAATGGAAGATCAATATCAGTCGGAATGGTCAAAATCTATGACCTATAAAGAACAAGCTTCGATCATTAAACGGTTGATGCATTTTGCTAAACCCTTTCGCTCGACATTCATCATTGCGATTTTATTTGCTTTAGTCTTATCAGTCATCAATGTGCTATTGCCAAGAATCATCCAAACATTCATGGATGAACATTTAGCGAAGCAGTCAGCAACCACACAAGTCATTCTTTTCTTTGCAGGGCTTTATCTTTTTGGGGTCATTGTCAAAAGTATCATTTGGTTTTTCCAATGGTATTTATATTCGATGGCGTCATTGAAGACCTACCAACATATCCGTGTAAAGCTGTTTGAAAAACTGCATACATTAGGAATGCGGTACTTTGATCAAACGCCAGCTGGATCGACGGTTTCTCGTGTGACCAATGACACAGAAACACTGTTTGAATTTTGGTATGTCTTTCTGATGGTTTTAACAGGGATTTTTGCCGTGATCTCTTCATTTATTGCGATGTTTCAAATCAATCAAAAAATCGCGTTATGGTGTCTGATCTTTTTACCGATTTTAGGAGTAGTGATTTGGTATTATCAAAAATTCAGTTCAAGGATCTATCGAAATATGCGTGAACGCTTGAGTCAATTGAACACAAAACTAAATGAATCGATTTCTGGGATGCGGATCATCCAACAATTTCGTCAAGAATCGCGCTTGGCAAAAGAATTTGAGGAAGTCAATGAAGAGTATCTAGCAACTCGTTATGCTATGATCAAGACAAATTCGATTCTTTTGAGTCCAATCATCAGTTTTTTATATGCTTTAGCGATTGCCTTGACTTTGACGTTATTCGGACTCGATGCCTTACATTCACCAGTTGAAGTCGGCTTGATCTTTGCATTTACCACCTATGTTCAAGGATTCTTTAATCCGATGTCACAAATGATGGACTTCTTAAGTGTCTTTACTGATGGAACAGTTGCAGGGAGCCGTATCTTGAAAATCATGGATACGGAAGAATATGCACCACAGCAAAAGGAAGCAGCGGATCGGACGATCACTGCTGGGAAAATCGAGTTTCGCAATGTTAGCTTTTCCTATGATGGAAAAAACAACGTGTTGAACAATATTTCATTTGTTGCTAATCCAGGAGAAACGGTGGCATTAGTCGGGCATACAGGAAGTGGGAAAAGTTCGATCATCAATGTATTGATGCGTTTTTATGAGTTTTATGAAGGACAGATCTTGATCGATGACCATGACATTCGTGAATATCCGATTGCTGAATTACGCAATAAAATGGGCTTAGTATTACAGGATGCGTTCTTATTTTATGGGGATATCGCTGGAAACATCCGGATGATGAATCCAGAGATCACAGACGAGCAAATACGTGAAGCCGCCGAGTTTGTCCAAGCGAATCAATTCATCGAAGAATTGCCGAAAGGGTATCATTCAAAAGTAATTGAAAGAGGGGCAAGCTATTCAAGTGGGCAACGCCAATTGATCACGTTTGCCAGAACGATTGTTACTGACCCTAAAATCTTAGTTCTGGACGAAGCAACGGCGAATATCGATACAGAAACAGAAGTCTTGATCCAAGAAGGACTTGCGAAGATGCGTCAAGGTCGGACAACGATTGCCATCGCCCATCGACTTTCGACGATCCGCGATGCAGAGTTGATCCTCGTACTGGACAAAGGACATATCGTAGAGCGTGGCAATCATGAAACACTGTTAGCCGAAGAAGGACTATATGCAGATATGTACAGACTACAAAGTGAATAATAGAGGATTACTTTTTAAACACTATTTATACTAGCCTGTGATAGAATCGTTCAGGTTAGAGAAATAAGCCTTGTACCCAAAATCGTTCCAACTTTGGGTATCAAGGCTTATTTTTAAATGACTTGATTGATAGCGACTTTATTCAAAATTAAAGAAGTCGATCAACTGTTTGACTGTCAATTTAATTGTTGTTCTAGTGAAGTGGTAGTTTCCCTGCAGCTTGTAAGAATTTTTTTGGTAAATATAGAAATAACACAAAAGAAAGCGTTGATATTTTAAAATTGTTTCGCTAATATGAAGAAAAGAACATACTGTTGGATAGTGATTGCATCACGCAAGCTAAACCTAATCAGTCACCATGAATCGATTCCATGGCTGACTTTTTGGGTTTTTTTGTTTTTTTAGGAGTGACAATCATAGAAAGGGGATATTATGCGGATTGAAAAAATTCTAAATAATAATGTCGTTGTCACAAGGGACAAATTAAATCGAGAAATGATCGTTATGGGAAAAGGATTGGCGTTCAAAAAAAAGATCGGTGATGCCATTTTAGAAGCGGGTGTAGATAAGGAATTTCACTTGACGGATGATCGACTGTCTAAACATTTTCAAAAATTAGCGGAGGATATCCCGATGGAATACCTCGAACTCTCCTACGAGATCATCGAGTATACGAAAGAAAAATTGGATGTGACATTGAATGAATCCATTTATATTTCCTTGACCGATCATTTGTACAATGCGATCAAACGTTATAAAACCGGCGTGGGGTTACCGAATGTTTTATTATATGATATCAAGCAATTATTTCCGAGAGAATACCAAATAGGCAAAAAAACGATTGAAAGAGTCCATCATAAATATGGATTCGATTTATCCGAAAATGAAGCTGGATTTATTGCCCTTCATTTAGTCAATGCACAATCAGAACAAGATAGTATGAATAATATGTATCAGTTTACGAAAACCATTCAGGATATCTTGAATATCGTTCGCTATTATTATCAAACACCCTTCGATGAAGAATCGATTTATTTTTTCCGATTTGTTACGCATCTTCGTTTTTTTCTTAGCCGTGTGATGAATACGTCTATCACCTATGAGGGTGAGGTTGAAGAAGAATTGATCCAGATGATCCAGCGAAAGTACCAAACGGCCTCTGGCTGCGTGGACAAAATCGCTTTATTCTTACAGGAAACATTTAATTATCATATGTCAGACGATGAAATTGTCTACTTAACGATCCATCTGGCTCGTTTGGCAGATAATAATCATTTAAAAAATCATTAAAAGGAGGGCCGTGGGTTCAACGAATGGGTACCAAAGGATAGTGACATTGAGTTGGCTAAACCTTCAATCAAACAATTGGAGGAAAAGAACATGGGAAAATACCAAGATTTAGCAAAAGAAATCGTGAAATATGTTGGCGGAAAAGAAAATATCAGTAGTTTGACGCACTGTGTGACTCGTTTGCGGTTTCGGTTAAAAGACGAAAGTAAAGCAGCTGATGAGACACTGAAGAATATGGATGGTGTCGTGACCGTCATGAAAAGCGGTGGGCAATACCAAGTAGTCATCGGTAATCATGTCCCAGACGTATATGCAGATGTCTTGAGTGTAGCAGGAATCTCAGAGGATGCTGAATTAGCTCCTGCGAAAGGCAATATTTTTAATCGTTTGATCGATATTTTGAGTGGTTGTTTCCAACCTTTCTTAGGTGCTCTAGCCGCTGCCGGGATGGTCAAAGGATTGAATGCGTTATTTATCTTTTTAGGATTCTATGAACAGACTTCTGGAACTTATATCATGTTAAATGGGATCGGTGATTCGATCTTTTATTTCATGCCAGTTATTTTAGGGTATACAGCAGCTAAAAAATTCAAATTGAATCCAATGGTCGGCATCGTGATCGGTGCAGCCCTTGTCTATCCGACCGTGCAAGGACCGGCATTACAAAGTGGCTTTGAAGCAGCAAATCAAGGTGCAGCTGCGCCGCTTAGCCTTTTAGGATTGCCCGCGTATGAAAGTTTCTTGGGTATTCCCTGGGTAGGAGCTTCCTATACATCAAGTGTTGTTCCAGTCATCTTCATTATTGCTTTTGCGGCACAAGTCCAAAAATTTGCGAAGAAGATCGTACCAACCGTTGTCCAAACATTTGTTGTTCCTTTTATGGTTTTATTGATTGCTCTACCGATCGGCTTTTTGGTGATTGGTCCAATCGTTAGCTTGTTAACAGAGTGGTTGAGTGCAGGTTTCCAAGCATTGATGGATTTTTCACCAGCATTATATGGTGGGGTCCTAGGTTTCTTCTGGCAAGTATTAGTTATTTTCGGTCTACATTGGAGTATCATTCCTTTGGCGATCATGCAACTAGCACAAAATGGCTCAAGTCAAATGCTGGTAGGTGTTTTTGGGGCAAGTTTTGCACAAACTGCTGTTGTGTTAGCAATGTACTTCAAGTTTAAAGACAAGAAAATGAAAGCATTATGTATGCCTGCCTTTATCTCAGGAATCTTTGGCGTAACAGAACCAGCCATCTATGGGATCACTTTACCTAAAAAGACCCCGTTCATTTATTCAATGATTGGTGGCTCGCTCTCTGGTATCTATTTGATGATGAGTGGTACGACAGGTTATACAATGGGTGGCTTGGGAATCTTTGGTGTTGTCAATTTCATTAGTGGTAGCGATGCAAGTGGCATGTACAATGCCTTTATCGGTATTGCAATTGCAGCAACGATTGGTTTTACTTTGACTTTCTTGTTCTGGAAAGATACCGAAGAAGTAGTACCTGAGAAAAAAGAAAGTAAAATCAAAGAAATCGTCAAAACACCGATCCAAGGTGGTATTGCATCTTTAAGCGAAGCAAAAGACCAAGCATTTGCTAAAGGCGCGTTAGGACGAGGAATCTTGATCTATCCAGAAAAAGGGGAAGTCGTTGCACCATTCGATGGGACAGTGATGACGTTATTTCCTTCAAAACATGCGATTGGTTTAGTTTCTGAAAGTGGATTAGAACTGTTGATTCATGTTGGGTTAGACACTGTACAATTGGAAGGGAAACATTTTGAGTCTTTTGTGAAACAAGGGGATAAAGTGAAACAAGGAGACGTCTTATTGCGATTTGATATCAATGCGATCGAAAGTGAAGGCTATAGTGTAGAAACCCCTGTCATTATTACCAATTCAGCAGATTACCTCGATATCGTCGAGAATCAATCGAAGATCGTGACGAATGGGGATGAGTTGATCACAGCGTTGACTTGATGAGTTCAAAGCCTTTTAGATCAAGGTTTTAGAAAGTTAGCTTAGTGTTAAAAAGTATTTTTCCACAGGAGAATGTTTCTAAGTACCTGATTCCAAAAAAAGTCGTAACATCCGAGGGTTTCCTCTCATATTTTGGATGTTACGGCTTATTTTCTTAGAAGTTCAGCTATTTAATTAGAGAATGAATTTCAAGGAGCAACTTTGTTCTGAACGAATCTTTCTGATCGTTCCCGCTATAAAAGTAGACTAATCGCCATCTTCGATTGAATCGGTAAATAGTTCTTCTTTCATAATGGATGAACTGATCTGCCGTGTATCGACTTTTTGCCCGACTTCGATCAAATAATCGAGGTTCTCACGATAATGTTCAGCAAAGACACAACTATATAACACATCCAACAAATAGGAGATCGACGTATTGATCGTGAAACTACTGATTTTTGAGTACAATCGTTCACGTGTTGTCAGGCGCAATACCACATCGCTCGCTGTGGACAAACTGGACTCACCGATGCTCGTCAACGATAAAATCGGAACATTTTTTTCTTTTAAAATTTCAGCAGTCCGAAGCATCATCTGATTTTCTCCCGTATAAGAGATCAAGATCGCACAGTTTTCAGGCTGACAATTGTAGGCATCGTAATAGGACTCGCCAGATGTGGGCACGATGGTCACTTCTTGTTTGATCCGATTCATTTTCAATTTGAATGATTGAGCAATCAATGTGTTGGTATCACTCGAAAATAATACGATTTTATTGGATCGCAGCAGAAGTTGCTTTGCTTGTTGGAGATCGTCGTGCATCAACAAGGATAACGTATCTTGGATCGTCATACGTTCAAGTGCCGCAATCCGATTAGCGATCGTCATGATGCCTTCATTTTCGGAAAAAGGGAGATTGGCGTCCACTTCTTGAAAGTTTCCTTGTAGATATTCTGTTTCAGCAATGAACGCATCTCTAAAATCCACCCATCCGTGAAAACCCATTTTTTTGGCGATCCGAATCAAAGTAGAAGGATGGACATAGCAAGTTTCAGCAATTTGTTGAATCGTTCGATCGGCCAGAGTTGTTTCATTGGCTTGGAGAAAACGGATGACTTCGCTTTCTGAAGGTGAAAAGTTGATTTGTTTAAGCTTTTCCTTTAGTAGCATAATTCGCTCCTCTTTTTTACGTTTTTAGTTAAAAATATGTAAAATAATTGTAAACGGTATTATTTAGTGTGTCAATGAAACAAAAAAAAGAGAAGTAATACCTTTACTCGTTTATTTTGATTAAAAAATTAGGTTTTATTTGGACTTTCTCATTATTTTTCTTTTTGTTATGCGCAATAAATTTACAAAAAAATGCAAGAATATCGATCATTTTGTAAATGGTTATTCAAATTGATCAAAAAGTATTGTGACTTTTATTTACAAAAATGATAATAGAGTTGTAAAAAAGACGAAGGAGTGAGTGTATGAATCAAGGAATCAAGATCGCGACAATTGGTGGCGGAAGTAGTTACACACCGGAACTAATGGAAGGATTCATCAAACGTTACGATGAATTGCCGATTCGTGAAATCTGGTTAGTCGATATCGAAGCTGGGCGTGAAAAACTAGCGATCGTCAGTGAAATGGCCCAACGGATGTGGGATGCTTCTCCATATGACGTGAAAATCTATGCCACCTTAGATCGCGAAGAAGCATTGAAAGATGCGGACTTTGTCACTACACAATTTCGGGTCGGTCAATTGGATGCTCGTGTTAAAGACGAACGCATTCCAGCGTACTACGGCATGTTAGGCCAAGAAACCAATGGAGCTGGGGGAATGTTCAAAGCATTTCGTACGATCCCAGTCATTTTAGCAGTAGTTGAAGACATGAAACGCCTCTGTCCGAACGCTTGGTTGATCAATTTCGCGAATCCAAGCGGTATGGTGACTGAAGCAGTCGTTCGTTATGGGAAATGGGACAAAGTGATTGGATTGTGCAATGTACCAGTAATGGCAATGATGACAGAGCCAGTCATGATCAGTGAAAAGAAAGAAGAGTTGATTTATAAATTTGCTGGGCTGAACCATTTCCATTGGCACAAAGTAGCGGATGCAAAAGGAAATGATCGTACAGAAGATTTGATCGAACAACTTTATGCGGAAGATAACGGGTTGCCAAAAAACATATTCGATGTGCCATTCTTTAGAGAACAACTCGATCAGATGAAAATGATTCCTTGTGGCTATCACCGCTATTACTATCGTGAAGAAGAAATGTTGGAGCATGCGTTGGAAGAATACCACACGATCGGAACGCGAGCACAACAAGTCAAACAAACAGAAGCGGAATTGTTTGAGCTATACAAAGATCCGCAACTCGATCATAAACCAGAACAATTACAACAACGAGGCGGTGCCTATTATTCGGATGCTGCGTGTGAAACGATTGCTTCGATCTATGGCAATAAAGAAACTCAAATCGTTGTCTCAACGAAAAACAATGGGGCAGTGCCTGATCTACCAGCAGACTGTGTCGTTGAAGTAACAGCGTATGTAGGCGCGCAAGGAGCAAGAAGTGTTGCTTTTGGTTCATTACCTACAGCAGAACGTGGCTGGTTACAAGTGATGAAAAATATGGAGTTGTTGACGATCGAAGCAGCTGTCACAGGTGATTACGGGACGGCGTTACAAGCATTTACGATCAACCCATTAGTTCGTTCTGGTAAAACAGCAAAACGTATGATGGATGAATTATTTATTGCTCATCAAGAGTATTTACCACAATTTAAAGAAGCCATCGATCGCTTAACAGCAGAAGGCATCGAAGTGCAAGATGAATTAGCAAGAGAATTGTCAGAAAAACGTGTAGTGGAAGGAGTATAACAACGATGGGATTTAGAAAAGACTTTTTATGGGGTGGCGCAACAGCTGCCAATCAATGTGAAGGTGGATACGACGAAGGAGGGCGCGGCTTAGCCAACGTAGATGTCGTGCCGATTGGTCCAGATCGTTTTCCAGTGATTACCGGTCAACAAAAAATGTTTGAGTTTGATGACGAACATTTTTATCCAGCAAAAGAAGCGATCGATATGTACCATCACTATAAAGAAGATATTGCCTTATTTGCAGAAATGGGCTTTAAAACCTACCGTCTATCGATTGCCTGGAGCCGTATTTTTCCATTAGGTGATGAGAAAGAGCCAAACGAAGAAGGGTTGAAATTCTATGAAGATGTCTTTAAAGAATGTCAAAAGTATGGGATCGAACCCTTAGTAACGATCACTCATTTTGACTGCCCGATGCATCTAGTCAAAGAATATGGGGCATGGCGTTCTCGTGAATTAGTCGGATTTTATGAAAACCTTTGTCACGTGATTTTTAACCGCTACAAAGGATTAGTAAAATACTGGTTGACCTTTAATGAAATCAACATGATTTTACATGCACCGTTCATGGGCGCTGGCTTGTATTTTGAAGAAGGCGACAATGTAGAGCAAGTCAAATATCAAGCAGCCCACCATGAGTTACTAGCGAGTGCGATTGCCACGAAAATCGCCCATGAAGTGGACCCTGAGAATAAAGTCGGCTGTATGTTAGCTGCGGGAGCTTACTATCCTTATTCATGTAAACCAGAAGATGTCTGGGCTTCACGCCAAGCAGACCGTGAAAATTATTTCTTTATCGATGTACAGTCAAGAGGAGAATACCCAGCATATGCGCTAAAAGAAATGGAACGCCAAGGGATCGAGATCAACATGGAACCAGGAGACTTAGAATTATTGAAACAACATACCGTTGATTTTATTTCATTCTCTTATTATTCTTCTCGTGTTTCAACAACCGATCCAAAATTATTAGAACAAACAGCAGGAAATATCTTTGAATCAACGAAAAACCCTTATCTAGAAGCAAGTGAATGGGGTTGGCAAATTGACCCATTAGGTTTACGGGTGACATTGAATGATATTTATGATCGGTATCAAAAGCCATTGTTTATTGTTGAAAATGGTTTGGGCGCGGTAGATACTCCGAATGAGAATGGCTATGTGGAAGATGACTATCGCATTTCATATCTTGCTTCCCACATCCAAGCGATGAAAGATGCAGTTGAATTAGATGGTGTTGATCTTTTAGGTTATACGACTTGGGGATGTATCGATCTAGTTTCTGCTGGGACAGGTGAAATGAAGAAACGCTATGGTTTTATCTATGTTGATCGTGACAATGAAGGCAATGGTACATTGAAACGAACGAAGAAAAAATCATTTGATTGGTACAAACAAGTGATTGCTTCGAATGGTGAAAACCTAGAAAATGAATAGGATAGAATAAGAATGTCTATTGTTTTTGTCTATCGATTTCGAGTATAATATATCTATTCGAAACTCGTAGGCAGAACAATAGACTTTTTGTGTGATTGGCTGTAAAGTAGGCTTACTTGATTTTAAAACGGAGGAATCTACATATGTATGATGTAATCGTAATTGGCGCAGGGCCTGCTGGCATGACCGCTGCTTTATATGCTTCAAGATCAAACTTATCAGTAGCGATGATCGAACAAGGGGCACCTGGCGGGCAAATGAACAATACCGCAGAAGTAGAAAATTATCCTGGATTTGATTCGATCATGGGTCCAGACCTTGCGTATAAAATGTATGAAGGTGTTTCACGATTTGGAACTGAAAATGTCTATGGTATCGTCCAAGATATCAAAGATCATGGCAACTATAAAGAAGTGATCTGTGAAGATAAAAGCTACGAAGCGAAAACAGTCATCATTGCGACTGGCTGTATCCATCGTAAACTAGGGGTGCCAGGCGAAGAAGAATATGCTGGCCGTGGTGTTTCTTACTGTGCAGTTTGTGACGGTGCATTTTTCCGTAACAAACGCTTAGTCGTGATCGGTGGTGGCGATTCTGCGGTAGAAGAAGCCGTGTATTTGACTCAATTCGCTTCAGAAGTCGTTGTCGTTCATCGTCGTGATGAATTGAGAGCGCAAAAGATCATCCAAGATCGTGCATTTGCAAATGAAAAAATCTCGTTTGTTTGGGATACGATCACTGATGAGATCGTCGGGAACGATATGGTCGTCACTGGTGTCAAAGGGCACAACGCAAAAACAGGGGAAGAAATCGAATTAGCAGCTGATGGTGTGTTCATCTACGTTGGACTAGATCCATTGACTGAACCTTTCCGCAAAGCCGGACTCACGAATGATGCTGGCTGGATACCAACAGATCAAGATATGCGTACGAACATGCCTGGCGTATTTGCCATTGGCGATGTACGAGAAAAAGATCTGCGCCAAATCACTACAGCAGTAGGCGATGGCGGGATTGCTGGACAACAAGTGTATAAATACTTGGAAGCTTTAGAAGAAACATCAAACGCTCAAGGATAACTAATGATGTAGAAAGCGAGAAGGACGATGATGAATGTCATCGTCCTTTTTCTTATGCTTTGCTATCTAAAAAGAGAATGCTATACTTAGAAAGGAACATATTTTTAGAAAGAGGTGTCGGCTTCATGTCTTGGAAACAAGTTTACGAGCAATGGGCAACTGAAGAATCATTAGAAGAAAATTTAAAAAAACAATTAAAAGAATTAAGTGAAAATCCTGAAAAATTAGAAGATGCGTTCTACGCACCTTTGGAATTTGGTACAGCAGGAATGCGCGGGATCTTAGGACCTGGAATCAATCGAATGAACATCTATACTGTACGTCAAGCAACAGAAGGGCTTGCGCAATTTATGGATGAACAAGGAGCAGAAACTAAAAAACGTGGTGTGGCAATTGCTTATGATTCCCGTCATCAATCCCCGGAATTTGCGATGGAAGCGGCGAAAACTTTAGCGCAACATGGTATTCCGTCTTTTGTATTTGAAAGCTTACGTCCAACTCCAGAGCTTTCATTTGCGGTTCGTCATCTTAACGCATTCGCTGGGATCATGGTTACAGCTTCTCATAATCCAGCGGCATATAATGGCTATAAAGTTTATGGCGAAGATGGTGGACAAATGCCGCCTGCTGATGCAGATGCATTGACAAAATATGTACGAAACATAAGCAATCCATTAAAAGTAGAAGTTTTAGCAGAAGAACATGCGAAAAATAGTGATTTGATCACGATCATCGGCGAAGAAATCGACCAAGCGTACTTGGAAGAAATCAAAGCAGTGACGATCAATCATGAATTAGTAGAAACATTAGGGAAAGAATTGAAGCTAGTCTTCACGCCGTTACACGGAACAGGCAAAATGTTAGGCGAGCGTGCGTTGACTCAAGCTGGATTTGAACAATTTGTCTTGGTTCCTGAGCAAGCAGTCGCTGACCCAGACTTCACCACAGTCAAATCACCAAATCCAGAAGAGCACTCTGCTTTTGAATATGCAATCCGTTTAGGCGAAAAAGAAGGCGCAGATCTATTGATCGCTACGGATCCAGATGCCGATCGTCTAGGTGCAGCTGTACGCTTGCCAGACGGTTCATACAAAGTATTGACAGGAAATCAAATTGGCGCTTTGCTTGTCCAATATATCCTGGAAGCGCACCAAGAAAAAGGAACACTGCCAGAAAATGCGGCAGTCTTGAAATCAATCGTTTCAAGTGAACTACCAACAGCAATCGCTAGACATTATGGTGTAGAAATGATGAACGTCTTGACTGGCTTCAAATTTATTGCTGAAAAGATTCAACAATTTGAAGAAACAAAGGCGAATACATTCATGTTTGGTTTTGAAGAAAGCTACGGTTATTTAGTTAAACCATTCGTTCGCGATAAAGATGCGATCCAAGCACTATTATTATTAGCAGAAGTTGCTGCATTTTATAAAAAACAAGATAAGACCCTTTATGACGGCTTGCAATCGATTTTTGAAACGTATGGCTATTATGCAGAAAAAACAATTTCAGTCACAATGAGTGGTCAAGAAGGTTCAGCGAAAATTGCTGCACTGATGGAGAAATTCAGAAAAGATGCACCAACTGAATTTGCCGGCGAAAAAGTTTTACAAACAGAAGATTTCAAGGCACTAACAAAAACAGATGCCCAAGGAAATGTAGAAAAACTAACGACTCCACCTTCAGATGTATTGAAATACACACTGGAAGAAGACGGTTGGATCGCGATCCGTCCTTCTGGAACGGAACCAAAAATCAAATTTTATATTGGTGTCAAAGGTGATTCGAATGAAGCAGCACAAGAAAAAATCACTGCGCTTGAAGCTAGTATCAAATCAATGACAGAAGAATAAAAAGTTGAGACTGACGAAAAAAGTGGTACACTTTAGTAGTCAGTCTTTTTTTGGAGGTGTATCGTTTGTCGGGGAATCAAAACATTAAAGTAGAAAAAGTGAGTCAATTATTCAAGGTATTAAGTGATCCGACACGTTTGAATATTTTACTTTATTTAAAAGATGGTGAAAAAAATGTGACGTCGATCAGTCAATCTGTTCAAATGGAACAATCGGCTGTGTCCCATCAATTACGTCTGTTACGTGAAAACCACGTGGTGAAATCACGACGTGAAGGGAAAACGATCCTTTACAGTTTGGATGACTTCCATGTATTGGATATTTTAGAACAAACGATCAAGCATGTTGAACATCAAAAGAATTAACGAATGTAACTAAAAACAGGATGTGAAAGGCGAGGATGCGCCGATCAGATCCTGTTTTTATCGTTTGAAAAGAGAACTATTTTTCTTCCGAAGTTTCCGTACCATAATAGCTATGGTCTTCCAGCTCTAGCTCATTCAAGATCAATGAAGCTGTTTCTTCAATGGAAAGAGAAGCAACATTGATGACCACACAGCCTAATTTCTCATAAAGTTCATTGGCAAATTCCAATTCTGCACGAATTTTTTCGATATCTGAGTAGGCAGTATCTGGATTCAGACCATATGAACGCATGCGTTCTTTACGAATGTTATTTAAAATATCTGGGTTATTTGTTAATCCAACAATTTTTTTCGGGTCGATTTCCCATAACTGTTTAGGGATGTGTGCTTGTGGTATCAGTGGAAGATTCGCTACTTTTAAATTTTTATTGGCTAGAAACAAACTTAAAGGTGTTTTAGAAGTTCGAGAAACACCAAGTAAAACGACATCGGCTTCCAAAAAACCTCGAGGATCTTTTCCATCGTCATATTTCACTGCAAACTCCATTGCTTTGATCCGTTTGAAATAATTTTCATTCAATAAGTGAAGTGCGCCCGGTTGACGTGTCGGTTTGATGCCAGTCAAGCGCTCGATTTCTGCAATCGGCGGGGTCAATACATCAAAGCTGTATAACTTGTTTTTTTGACAAAAATCATTCGTTAAATCGACCAGTTCTTGATTGATCAAGGTATGGAGCACTAATGCTTGTTCTGACAATGCATCATTTAGTGCGCGCTGCAACGTCTCTGGATCTGTTACAAAGGTTCGTCGAAATAAGCTAAATTCAATTGAAGGATATTGCGCCATTGTCGCTTGAGCTAGTTTTGTTGCTGTTTCACCTGCGGAGTCTGAAATGACAAAAAAGGTGACGACTTCATTTGATTCGGCAGTCATAAATAAAAAACCTCACTTGCTTTTTTTTTAGGTTTATTATACCATACTCGAGTGTACATACTTCGTAATCATTTTGATTTGGGGGATAATGATGAATAAACAAACATTGATCGAACAATCTTTAGAAACATTGAAAAATAACGGGTTCAAATACACCAAAAAGCGTGAAGCCTTACTGGCATATTTAATAAAACGTAATCGTTACGTCTCTGCGAAAGAAGTCTTTGACTATATGAGTCAGGAATTCAAAGGAGTCAGCTATGATACGATCTATCGTAATTTACATGACTTTTCAGAATTAGATCTTTTGGAAGAAACGGATCTAAATGGAGAAATGAAATTCCGTTTTCATTGTTGTCAAGGCGAGATTGGGCACCATCACCACTTTATTTGTACCGTTTGTGGGACGACAAAAGAAATCCATATGTGTCCAATGAATTATTTTGAAGAACAACTTAGTGGGTGTACCATTGAAGGACATCGCTTTGAGATATTTGGTCGCTGTGAGAGCTGTCAATAATAATTTTCAATAAAATAACAGGTGATTATTTAAAAAAATCATAAGATTCTCTTGACGGTCAAAACTGCTTTAGCTATAATGTTTATAGAACAGTCTTGTTTCTTGAGATTAACATTTCAATAACAATTACGGTTACTTTTTAAGCTCGGAGGGAGGGAATTAATATGTCAAAAACAGTCGTTCGCAAAAACGAATCACTTGACGATGCTCTTCGTCGCTTCAAACGTTCCGTGTCAAAAGCGGGTACTTTACAAGAATCTCGTAAACGTGAATTCTACGAAAAACCAAGTGTAAAGCGTAAGAAAAAATCTGAAGCAGCTAGAAAACGCAAAAAATTCTAGTTCTTTGATGAATTGGAGTTGGTAGTGTGTCACTACTAAGTAGATTGAACGATGACATGAAGACAGCGATGAAAGCTAAAGATAAAGAATCTTTACAGGTGATTCGTATGATCAAGTCATCTATACAAAACGAGCAAATTAAAGAAGGTCACGACTTGACAGAAGAAGAAGAACTAACAGTGTTGTCTCGCGAAATGAAACAACGCCGTGATTCTTTGCATGAATTCGAGGAAGCTGGACGTGACGATTTAGCTGAAAAAGTGAAAAGTGAAATTGTGATAGTCGAAAAGTATATGCCAGAACAACTTTCTGAAGAAGAAATTCGACAACTTGTTCAAGATGCGATCACGCAAACAGGTGCTTCATCTGCAAAAGAATTTGGTAAAGTCATGGGAGTCATCATGCCTAAAGTCAAAGGAAAAGCAGATGGAAATCAAGTGAATGCTATCGTAAAAGAACTATTGCAGTCTTAATCTTAGCAAACGAAACTACGGACGCGAAAGTGTCCGTAGTTTTTTTGTGTTTATCCAGAAGCTTTATAAAATCGTCTCAATTT
This sequence comes from Enterococcus mundtii, assembly GCF_002947535.1. Taxonomy (GTDB): domain Bacteria; phylum Bacillota; class Bacilli; order Lactobacillales; family Enterococcaceae; genus Enterococcus_B; species Enterococcus_B mundtii_B. The sequence continues at coordinate 6,240 of NZ_PUAP01000026.1, read as the reverse complement.
TTTAGCAACCAAAGACGAAACAATACAGCAAGTAAACATAAACATACACTACTGAATAAAATTAGCTTTGTTAAGTATCTTAGCAGTTTTCTATTATATTGACTTTTTATGAAAATAAGTTAAAAAACCATTTTTACAACTATTTTAAATTGCTGATTTTATTCATTCGTTTAAGATATAAAATACTAATTTAAAAGAGTTATTATCAGATAATCCCAATAATATATTACACATTTATTTGAGTGAAAAAAATTTCCATAAGTATTGACACTTTTTGGAAATAGTGTATTATTATTTTTGTAAGCGCAAACAGAAAGGGGTTGTTTTTTTGGATTCATCTAGTTTAAAAGAAAATTATGATGTGGTTGTAGTTGGTGGAGGCATGTCTGGAGCATTTGCAGCAATTGCTGCTGCCAGAAATGGTGCAAAAACTTTGATCATTGATCAAAACGGTTATTTTGGCGGAACGTTAACAGCCAACGGTGTTGGGCCCATGATGACTTATTTTGCCGGAGATAAGCAAGTAATTTTAGGATTAGGACAAGAAATGGTTGAACGGTTAGTAGAGAGAGGTTATTCTCCAGGACACGTTCTAGATTCAACGAATTATATCTCTTATGTAACGCCATTCTCAGCTGAAGGATTGAAAATCATTTTAGATGAGATGGTCAGCGAGTCAGGTGCCTCTATTTTATTCCATACTTATTTGATTGGCTTGGAGAAAGAAGCTGGCGAGATCAAAAATGTCTCTGTTGTCAATAAAGATGGCATCAGCAAAATCTCAAGTAAAGTATTCATTGATGCAACAGGTGATGGAGATTTAGCGGTAATGTCTGAGGTGCCATTCCAATTAGGACGAGAAACGGATAATGCCATGCAACCGATGACAATGAATCTAAAAGTGTACGGCGTTGACACACAAAAACTCCGTGCTGCAGTGTTAGATGATCCAGAAAAATTTCCGCGATTAAATAGAGACTTAAACGTCATGAAAAATACCGAGATTTTATCTTTTGTTGGTTTTGATGCTGAATTTAAACAAGCGAAGGAAGAAGGTAGGATCAATATTCCAAGGGAAGATATCCTCTTCTTTGAAACAAATGTACCAGGAGAATTCATTATGAATACTTCACGAATCATTAATGAGAGTGGGGTATCTGCTGAAGGTCTGACCAAGGCGGAAATGATTGGCCGTAAGCAATGTGAAGAACTATATCATTTTTTAGTAGAGTCAGTACCAGGTTTTGAAAATGCTAAAATTGCGTACAGCGGACCAAGTGTTGGTGTACGAGGAACAAGACAGATCAAAGGGAAATATACTTTAACAAATCAAGATGTATTAGAGAATAAACCTTTTGCATCAACAATCGCCCATTCTGGTTATCCAATCGATATCCACAACCCAAAAGGTGAAGGAACTGTTTCCGTACATGCGAATCAAACAGAAGAAGTTGCTCATGAGAAATTCGATAAGTCGGTGTTTGATAGTTATTATCGCATTCCTTATGAAATCATGATCACGAATGAGATCAATAATTTGATCGTCACTGGAAGGTGTGTATCTGCTTCCTTTGAAGCCCAAGCAGCAATACGGACAACACCGACGATGACTGCCTTAGGACAAGCTGCCGGAACAGCAGCTTATATAGCAGCAAAAGAAGAACAAACAGTTGGAGAAATCAACATTAAAGAACTACAAAATAAACTGATCGAGCAAAAAAGCTTCATCGAAATTTAGGAGGAAAACAATGGCAACAGTACAATTAGTAGGGATACTCTTAGTATTCTTCGTTTTAGTTGGGTTGATGATGACGAGAAAGGTACCAACCATTCTGGCATTACCAATCATGGCAATTGCAATCTCTTTGATTGCAGGAATTACTATCATCTCCAAAGATCCTGAGCAATTCACAATTGTTAAAGATGTTTTGGAAGCCGGTTCTATGCGGATGTCTACCGCAATTTCAGGATTGATTTTTGGATCGCTATTCGGAAAAGTGCTATCTAAAGTTGGTGTTACTGAAACGATCATTAAAAAAGCAGCAGAGATGGCTGGAGATAAGGCGTTACCGATTGCGTTATCCTTTCTAGCAGTTTGTTCCATCATTTTTGCGGCAAGTAATGGGCTAGGCATGGTGATTTTAGTTGGGACGATTATTGTACCGATCATGATCTCGGCTGGTCTATCACCAATGGTTAGTGGGATCATTTTACTTTTAGCAAATGGTATTGGTGTAACGTTCTCTGTTTCAACGCTAGCTGTCTATATTGATGTACTAGGTTTGAAATTAAGTGAAGTTACTTCTTATTCATGGATGGTTGGTCTACCGTTGATCATTATTGCTGTGATCATGGTCGTTTATTATGTTCAATTCAGTGGGAAACGCCGTAAAGCATGGGCGATGCCTGCTAAGCAAGGTAAGAATGGTCAGATTCGTAGCATTGCTTTGATTTCACCAATCATTCCTGTTGTGTTAGTTTTTGCTTTCCAAGTTCCATTAGTTGCAGCGATTATTGTGGGGATTATCGCAACCTTGATTTTGAGTACACCTAAAAATCCAATTCATGTAGTGAGTAGCGCATTTGTTGAAGGAATCCAAGAAGTAGCAGGAGCTGCAGGTTTGATGATCGGTATTGGCATGTTGCTGAATGCTGTGATGTCTTCTGAAGTATCGACTATTTTACAACCAGCGATCTCTATCATGATCCCTAAAAATCAATTGATGTTTATTTTGATTTTTGGACTTCTTTCACCATTAGCAATTTATCGTGGTCCACTAAATGTTTGGGGGTTAGGAAGTGGGATCATTTCACTGCTAGTTGCTGGGGGTATGAATCCGATTGCTGCGATGGTCGCATTGCGTTTGGACAGTAATGTACAATCTGTTTGTGATCCAACGAATTCACACAATGTCTGGGTTTCAGATTTCATTAAAACAGATGTCAATGAAGTAATGAAGAAAACAATTGGCTGGGTAGCAATTTCAACTTTCGTTGGTTTAGTTGTCGCCTCGTTCTTCCTATATTAATTAAAGATTGAAGGTAGAGAAAATGGGGAAAAAAGTAAGAATCGGAATTGATGTAGGTGGCACTTTTACGGATGCAGTAGCAATCGATAATGAGACATATGAAGTGATTGCAAAATTAAAAATCCCAACTACACATGAAGAAGGAGTAGCCAGAGGGATCGTAAAAATAATCCAAAAACTTTTGGCTGAAAATAATATCGCACCAGAAGATGTCATTTTTATTGCCCACGGTACGACTCAAGCAACGAATGCGTTGCTTGAGGGGGATGTAGCAAAAGTTGGGATCGTAGGTATGGGTACCGGTATGGATGCGCGTACTGCGAGAAAAGAGACTGCCATCGAACATATTGAATTAGCTCCAAACAAGTATTTGCATTCTGAACATGTCTTTGTTGATTCCTCTAAATTAACCGAGCAAGAGATTGAAAAGAATATCCACGAGTTAGTCAGTAAAGATTGCCAAGTCATCGTAGCTAGTGAAGCCTACTCTGTGGATGATCCTGAGAATGAAATGCGTGTGATCCAAAAAGCTCAAGAAGAAAAATTGTATGCTACGGGTGGACATGAGATTTCTCAGCTCTATGGACTGAAAATGCGTACAAGAACTGCAGTAGTAAATGCTTCGTTAATCCCAAAAATGATGCAAACAGCTAACATGACTGAATCTGCAGTATTAGATACTAAAATCCAATCTGGGTTAATGATCATGCGTTGCGATGGTGGTGTAATGAGTATCAATGAAGTCCGGCAACGTCCGATTTTAACGATGCTATCAGGATTAGCCGCTGGAGTTGCGGGTGCTTTGATGTATGAAAAAGTTAGTGATGGGATCTTTTTTGAAGTTGGAGGAACGAGTGTCGATATCTCTGTCATAAAAAATGGGAAAGTAATGATCAAATATGCCCATGTTGGAGGACATAAAACATACCTTCGCTCATTAGATGTTCGTACTTTGGGAGTTGCTGGGGGAAGCATGATCCGTGTGAAAGACAAAAAAATCGTTGATGTAGGTCCACGGAGTGCCCATATTGCTGGCTTAGAGTATGAATGCTTTACTGACGTAGAAAATTTAGCTGATCCGTCGATCGAATTTGTTTCTCCAAGAGAAGGAGATCCGAATGAATACGTAGTTGTTCAAGGTACAGGAACAAATACTTATTCTTATACTTTAGCTGGAGCAGCCAATTTGCTAGGTTATGTACCGGAAGATGATTACGCGCAAGGAAATGCGGAAGCAAATAAAAAAGCTTGGGATGCGTTAGGCTCGTATTTAGGAACCTCTGCTGAAGAAGCTGCCAAAGTAGTGATGAAGCTAGCGATGGAAAAATTAGAACCAGTTATCGATGATCTGATCGATGAATACGAAATGGATCGTAACTTTATCACACTCGTTGGCGGTGGTGGATCAGGTGCAATCGTGGTACCTGCCTTAGCGGAGCATTTTGACTATAAGTGGAAGTTAGCAAAAAATGCGCCTTATATTTCAACGATTGGTGTAGCATTAGCCATGGTTCGCGAACAAATCGAACGTTCCATCACAAATCCAAGTGAAAATGATATTAAAAAAATTCGTGCGGAAGTGATTGAAAAAATCGTTCAATCTGGTGCTAATGAAGAAACTGTTGAAGTAAATATTGAAATTGATACACAACGTAATATCGTTCGTGCGGTAGCGACTGGCGCTACAGAACTACGCCAAAAGAGCTTAGGGGCGTCAGATGTCACTGAAGACCAGTTAAAAACAATTACTTCTGAAGCGTTAGGACTAGACACAAATAGTATCATGCTTACTGCACAAGTTGGACGCTGGAATTTACTGGATGCAACAGTCATTAAAAAGAAATTCTTTTTCAAGAGCAAACGTACAAATGTATGTGTCGTTGATCGTGAAGGTGTTGTGCGTTTCAAGCATAGCAATGCGCATTATTTCAAATTTTCTAAGAACCAATCGAATGAAGAATTTCTTTCGTTTATTGATGAACATACGATTTATTCGGATGCTAATGCAACCATTCCTAAGGTCTTCTTGTTCTTTAGAGAAAAAATGTTAGACTTGACTGGTATGCAAACTCTAGAACAATTAACGTCGATCATGGATGTTGAGACAGAGAATTTAGATAAAAAAGAAGAAATCATTGCAGTAGCTTATAAATAAGAAGGAGTAACAATGGATTATTTTACAGACGAATTTTTAGCGTATTTGGAATTAAAACAAGATATGTTTTTTCATAAGATACCGGTAATAGATATCTTGAGCTACCTTGAAAAGTCTTTGGCTATCGGTAAAGATTTTGCTTTAAAAATAAAATCGAAAGATATTTTTGACTTATATTCAGAAAATAATATCAAGATTATAGAAGAAAAACATGATGGAGTTTTTTATAAAGTACAAATGCGCGCTCAGTTCGAATCAGATCGGAAGGGGAATCATCTGGTTTATTTATATGAAAAATCAATTGCTCAGTTAGCAGAAGTAAACAAATTGAGCCTGAAAGAGATGAAACAGATTATTTTGACACATGAGTACTTTCATTATTTAGAAGAAAAAGGAAGTAACCATATCTATGATCAATTTCCACCGATCGAAAGTGCAAGAATCTTTGGCTACTCTCGAAAAGCTCATATTCGCAGGACAAGCGAAATCGCAGCGAATTCGTTTGTAAAAAACTTGTTGGAACTAAAATATTTACCCAGTTACTATGATTATCAGTATTTGTTACGAACAAATCGCTTATCTATAACAGATATTGAAGTAGAGTACGATCAATTTAATAAATTGAAAAGAGCGTAGGCGAACAGTCGGTGTGAAAGAAACGTTCTGCACTGAGAGGATTGGTTGTTAGTGAGTAACTCCGAGAAATAGGAGATAAAATCCAAAAATTTGCCGCTTATTCAGTGGGTACAGGACAACTCATGGCGTCTTTCCTATCCTGTGTTGTGGTCAGATGTTACTTTAGCACACCGACTCTTTGGTTTTTAGATGAGAGTGGGGGATTAGCCCTCTCGTACCACCTTAAACCGAATAAACGGGGAGAACAGAAGTAACCTCTTCTAAAAATAAGGCGCCACCCACAAAAATTTGAAGAACAATTTTCGTGGGTGGTGCCTTATTTCTAGAGGTTAAACACTTCTGTCTCGACCTCTGATTGACCATTGATACGAACGAGTCAACTCGTCAGAACATTAGTCTTTGTTTAAATTACGCAATAAT
>NZ_PUAP01000025.1 GCF_002947535.1 Enterococcus mundtii | reverse complement strand
TCAGTAAGAAACTCTCCGAGTTTTTTCATTTTATTTTGGTTAAGTCCTCGATCGATTAGTATCAGTCCGCTCCATACATCACTGTACTTCCACTCCTGACCTATCTACCTGATCATCTCTCAGGGATCTTACTTTCTTAAAGAAATGGGAAATCTCATCTTGAGGTGGGCTTCACACTTAGATGCTTTCAGCGTTTATCCCTTCCCTACATAGCTACCCAGCAATGCCCTTGGCAGAACAACTGGTACACCAGCGGTAAGTCCATCCCGGTCCTCTCGTACTAAGGACAGCTCCTCTCAAATTTCCAACGCCCGCGACGGATAGGGACCGAACTGTCTCACGACGTTCTGAACCCAGCTCGCGTGCCGCTTTAATGGGCGAACAGCCCAACCCTTGGGACCGACTACAGCCCCAGGATGCGACGAGCCGACATCGAGGTGCCAAACCTCCCCGTCGATGTGGACTCTTGGGGGAGATAAGCCTGTTATCCCCAGGGTAGCTTTTATCCGTTGAGCGATGGCCCTTCCATGCGGAACCACCGGATCACTAAGCCCGACTTTCGTCCCTGCTCGACTTGTAGGTCTCGCAGTCAAGCTCCCTTCTGCCTTTACACTCTTCGAATGATTTCCAACCATTCTGAGGGAACCTTTGGGCGCCTCCGTTACTCTTTAGGAGGCGACCGCCCCAGTCAAACTGCCCATCTGACACTGTCTCCCACCACGATTAGTGGTGCGGGTTAGAGTGGCCATAACGCAGGGGTAGTATCCCACCAGCGCCTCCATCGAAACTAGCGTTCCGACTTCTACGGCTCCTACCTATCCTGTACATGCGGTACAGACACTCAATATCAAACTACAGTAAAGCTCCATGGGGTCTTTCCGTCCTGTCGCGGGTAACCTGCATCTTCACAGGTACTAAAATTTCACCGAGTCTCTCGTTGAGACAGTGCCCAAATCGTTACGCCTTTCGTGCGGGTCGGAACTTACCCGACAAGGAATTTCGCTACCTTAGGACCGTTATAGTTACGGCCGCCGTTTACTGGGGCTTCAATTCGTACCTTCGCTTACGCTAAGCACTCCTCTTAACCTTCCAGCACCGGGCAGGCGTCAGCCCCTATACTTCATCTTACGATTTTGCAGAGACCTGTGTTTTTGATAAACAGTCGCTTGGGCCTATTCACTGCGGCTGATCTGACGATCAGCACCCCTTCTCCCGAAGTTACGGGGTCATTTTGCCGAGTTCCTTAACGAGAGTTCTCTCGCTCACCTTAGGATTCTCTCCTCGACTACCTGTGTCGGTTTGCGGTACGGGTCGTTGTTTTCTCACTAGAAGCTTTTCTCGGCAGTGTGACATCAGGAACTTCGGTACTATTATTTCCCTCCCCATCACAGCTTGTCCTTAAAGTTAGAAGCATTTGACTCCTATCAAGACTTACTGCTTGGACAGACATTTCCAATCGTCTGCATTCCTTAGCCTCCTGCGTCCCTCCATTGCTCAAACAAAAACAACGAGTACAGGAATATCAACCTGTTGTCCATCGCCTACGCCTGTCGGCCTCGGCTTAGGTCCCGACTAACCCTGGGCGGACGAGCCTTCCCCAGGAAACCTTAGTCATTCGGTGGACAGGATTCTCACCTGTCTTTCGCTACTCATACCGGCATTCTCACTTCTAAGCGCTCCAGCAGTCCTCACGATCTACCTTCAACGCCCTTAGAACGCTCTCCTACCAATACACCTAAAGGTGTACTCCACAGCTTCGGTAATATGTTTAGCCCCGGTACATTTTCGGCGCAGGGTCACTCGACTAGTGAGCTATTACGCACTCTTTAAATGGTGGCTGCTTCTAAGCCAACATCCTAGTTGTCTGTGCAACCCCACATCCTTTTCCACTTAACATATATTTTGGGACCTTAGCTGGTGGTCTGGGCTGTTTCCCTTTCGACTATGGATCTTATCACTCACAGTCTGACTCCCGGATATGAATGAATGGCATTCGGAGTTTATCTGAATTCGGTAACCCGAGATGGGCCCCTAGTCCAAACAGTGCTCTACCTCCATCATTCTCAATTCCGAGGCTAGCCCTAAAGCTATTTCGGAGAGAACCAGCTATCTCCAAGTTCGTTTGGAATTTCTCCGCTACCCACACCTCATCCCCGCACTTTTCAACGTACGTGGGTTCGGTCCTCCAGTGCGTTTTACCGCACCTTCAACCTGGACATGGGTAGATCACATGGTTTCGGGTCTACGACTACATACTCAAACGCCCTATTCAGACTCGCTTTCGCTGCGGCTCCGTCTCTTCAACTTAACCTCGCATGCAATCGTAACTCGCCGGTTCATTCTACAAAAGGCACGCCATCACCCATTAACGGGCTTTGACTTGTTGTAGGCACACGGTTTCAGGTTCTATTTCACTCCCCTTCCGGGGTGCTTTTCACCTTTCCCTCACGGTACTGGTTCACTATCGGTCACTAGGGAGTATTTAGCCTTGGGAGATGGTCCTCCCGGATTCCGACGGAATTCCTCGTGTTCCGCCGTACTCAGGATCCTCCTAGGTGCCTTCCAAATTTCATCTACGGGGCTTTCACCCTCTTTGACTGACTTTTCCAAGTCATTCGACTATCTGAAAGAACTACCATATCGGAGTCCTACAACCCCAATGAGCAAGCTCATTGGTTTGGGCTTTTCCCGTTTCGCTCGCCGCTACTCAGGGAATCGAATTTTCTTTCTCTTCCTGCAGGTACTTAGATGTTTCAGTTCTCTGCGTCTACCTCGTATACGCTATGTATTCACGTATACGTAACATCCTATAAAAGATGCTGGGTTCCCCCATTCGGAAATCTCTGGATCATAGCTTACGTACAGCTCCCCAAAGCATATCGGTGTTAGTCCCGTCCTTCATCGGCTCCTAGTGCCAAGGCATCCACCGTGCGCCCTTATTCACTTAACCTTATCAACCTTACGGTTGGGTTTTGATCTTTCTTCTAGCGATAGAAGTCCAATCAAGAAAAATAAGCAATTGAACTTATTAAAAAACTC
>NZ_PUAP01000024.1 GCF_002947535.1 Enterococcus mundtii | reverse complement strand
TGTGGATGGCGCCTTGTTTTCCGAAAAGGTTACTTCTGTTCCCGCCGTTTATTCGGTTTTAGGCGGTGCGAAAGGATGAATGTCTCAGTCTTTTTTTATTTAATTTAAAACGGGCATTATTTAATTATTGAAAAATGTATTATGAAAATAACCATACCATCTTACATTTCTGTCATTATAATCAGTTGTTTTGAAATGTTTTTGTAACATAACTATTATCTCATTGACATACAGCTATGGTACAATTTTGTTATCGTTAAGAAAGACTTAAATATTTTTAGATATTTATTAAATTAAGCCAGTCGGAGGAATGAAGAGTGAAAAAGAGTTTAATATCAGCAGTAATGGTAAGTTCAATGGCCTTGACTGCCGTAGCATCACCGATCGCAGCCGCGGCGGAAGATTTTGATTCTCAAATACAACAACAAGATCAAAAAATTGCGGAATTACAAAACCAACAAGCAAGTGCCCAATCTCAAATCGAGGCATTAGAAGGTCAAGTCGCTGACATCAATACAAAAGCTGAAACTTTATTAGCTAATCAAGCAACATTACGTCAAGAGTCTTCTCAATTGACACAAGAGATTGCAGATCTACAAGAACGCATCGAAAAACGTGAAGCAACAATTCAAGAGCAAGCACGTGAAACACAAGTTAGCAGTAAAAGCTCTAACTACATCGATGCAGTATTGAATGCTGAGTCATTCTCAGATGCTATCGGACGCGTTCAAGCAATGTCATCAATTGTCCGTGCGAACCAAGACTTAGTGAAACAACAAAAAGAAGACAAACAGGCAGTTGAAGATAAAAAAGCTGAAAATGAAGCGAAGCTAAAAGAGTTAGCAGAAAACCAAGCGGCTTTAGAATCACAAAAAGGCGACTTACTATCAAAACAAGCTGATTTAAATGTTCTAAAAACTACTTTAGCGGCTGAACAAGCAACAGCAGAAGATAAAAAAGAAGACTTGAACCGCCAAAAAGCAGAAGCTGAAGCAGAGCAAGCACGTATTCGTGAACAAGCTCGTTTAGCAGAGCAAGCACGTCAACAAGCAGCACAAGAACAAGCTGAAAGAGAAGCACGTGAACAAGCAGCAGCAGTTGCCGCAGCACAAGAGCAAGAACAAGCTTCTTCTTCATCAGTACAAGAATCAACAGAGGTTTCTGAATCAGCTACTTCAGAATCATCATCAAGTGCTGAATCTTCAACAGAACAATCTTCAGTTCCTGAATCATCTACATCAACAGAAGATTCAACAACTGAAAGTAGTGTACCAGAATCTTCAACAGAAGAATCTACTACTACACCATCTGTTCCAGAAACAACAACACCATCAACGCCGGAGCCTTCAACACCATCAACACCGGAGCCATCAACACCAGCTCCAACACCTGAACCAGCAACGCCGGCACCATCAATTCCAGCGCCAACGACTCCATCTACTAATGGAGCAGCGATTGTAGCTGAAGCGATGAAATACATTGGGACTCCTTATGTATGGGGTGGAAAAGATCCAAGTGGATTTGACTGTTCTGGATTTACACGCTATGTTTACCTACAAGTAACTGGCCGTGACATCGGTGGTTGGACTGTTCCTCAAGAATCAGCTGGAGCAAGAATCTCAGTTTCTCAAGCAAAAGCTGGAGACTTACTATTCTGGGGATCAGCTGGTAGCACTTACCACGTAGCAATTTCTTTAGGTGGCGGACAATACATCCATGCACCACAACCGGGCGAAAGTGTTAAAATTGGCTCAGTTCAATGGTATGCACCTGACTTTGCTGTAAGTATGTAATTTATGAAGAACTAACTCTTATGAGTTAGTTCTTTTTTTACGAAATCTAAAAAGGATCGAACAAACAGTTTTGATAACTGTCTGTTCGATCCTTTAAAATTTCCTACTTAGAAAGCATGATCAAATAAATTCTTCCGTTAACTCCATGAAGTTTTGGATATCTTCTAAGACCATGTTGATACCTGCTTGCCAAAAATCTGGTTTCGTTAAGTCTACACCTAAGTGTTTTTGAGCCAATTCTTCTGTTGTCATTGAAGCAGTATCGCGTAGTAAATCGATATACTCTTGTTCAAAACTTGAACCTTGCTCGTTAGCATAGGCGTAAATACCTAAACTGAACAAGTAACCAAAGGTATAAGGGAAATTATAAAACGGTACATCATCAATAAAGAAATGTAGTTTTGCTGCCCAGAAATAAGGATGATAAGTAGATAACGCATTTGCATATCCTTCTTTTTGCGCTTCGATCATCATATCAGTGATCTCTTGTTCTGCTACTAGTCCTTTTTGACGAGCAGTATAGAATTGATTTTCGAAGATAAAACGAGAATGGATATTCATGAACATAGCCAGTGCATTTTGTAGTTTCGTATCCAATAAATTGATTTTTTCTTCTTTTGTTGATGCCGCTTTAAGTGTTGCATCAGCTACGATCAATTCTGCAAAGGTACTTGCTGTTTCCGCAACATTCATTGCATATTCACGATTCAACGCAGGAAGATCCCACATCGTACTACTATGGAAAGCATGACCTAACTCATGAGCTAAAGTAGCGACCTCGTTGACTGAATTGCTATAAGTCATGAAGATTCTAGATTCTTGTGTTTCAGGCAATTCGGTACAGTAACCACCAGGTCGTTTACCAGGGCGATCCTCTGCTTCAATCCAACTTTTGTTAAAAGCGTCTTGAGCAAATTCAGCCATTTTAGGACTGAATTTATTGAAATTCTCAATGATAAATGCTGCTGCTTCATCAAAGGTAAAGGTTTTTTCTTTCATATCACCTAGAATGATCGGTGCATCTTGGTCTTGCCATTCCATTTTTTCTTTACCAAAAAGATTGGCTTTTCTTGTTAAGTAATCAACAAGAGGTTGTTTATTTTTTTGGATCGTCTCCCACATCACATCTAATGTTTCTTTTTTCAAGCGATTATATTCTAATGGCTTTTGTAAGAAATCTGTTGTGCCGTGTAATTTATAGGTGGATAGACGGAACCCATCTAAATGATTCAATGTGTCTGTAAATAAAGGTGCTTTTTCTTGCCAAGCAGTTTCCCAAGCTGTAAACAATTGTTTGCGTACTTCTGGATCAGGATCTCCCATCATTTTATTGAATGCTTGACCAGCAGATAATTCAATGATTTCTCCCTCTTGTTCAAATGGTACAGTTACGCTGGCGACAATCGTATCATAGTGGCTACTCCACGCATTCAATCCATCTAAGGATAAGGTGTTGATAATGTGTTCTTCGTTTTCTGATAACAAGCGTGCGCCATCACGACGAATCTCATTCATACGAAAAGCGATCGGAGCTAATTGTTCCTGTGCAATCAAGTTTTCCCATTCATTGTCAGATATTTCTGCAAATTTTTTCGATAAGATCGTATCGGCTGCTTGCCAACGTGGTAATGATGCGTATAGTTTTCCTGATAAGATCTTTGCATCGGAATCTTTGACATTAGCAGATAATAAAGCAGTAATATAACTATTACATTGGCTGAAGCCATTGGTTACTTTTTCTTGAAGTGCCAAAATCGTCACAAGAGAATCGATATCTTCGGATGAAAATGACCATTGATTGATTTGTTCGTAATATGTTTCTATTTGTCGTTCTAATTGAGCCAAACGTTCATTTAATTCAGTTGAAGCACTTCCTCCAGGAAAGATAGAATCTAGATCCCAGTTAAGCGAATAAGTCATCAAAAAACCCCTCTCATATTTATGGTACTATCTCTAGTATAGCATTTAAAGAAGGAATAAGTCTTGGAGAAATTATTGTCGTTTTATGAAAAAAAAGCTATCATAGAAAGAAGAGGTGACTTATGGAGTTTTTAAGAAAACAAAGAAAAAATGGAAATTTTTATTTAGTGTTTGCATTAGTAATCATAGCTATTTTATTTTATAGCTCCTCGCAAACCTATGGACAACAATCACAACTTTCAAGAATTGATGCGTGGTTCCCAAATCAACCGTTTAAAGAAGTATTATCTGGTATCGAGTTTACTTACGGAGGTAGTGTTATCAGCATCGATCATTCTGGATACAGCAAATTCATTGAATTCTTTTTAAGAAAAGGTGCCCATTTTGGTACGTATTTTCTACTAGGTGGTAGTCTGTATCTTGGGGTATTCCCAAAAATGAAGATTTGGTGGTTAACGGGAATCCTTGCTTGGTTATCTGCGACAGGATATGCCGGACTAGATGAGTTCCATCAGATGCTGACAGGCGATCGTTCACCAATGTTCCAAGATGTCATGCTTGATTCGATGGGGGCATTGACTGCGGTTGTTTTATGTATTTTATTTACTTTTATAAAAAAAAGAAAGTAAAAAAGAGAGCACAGTTGCGTATCTTGCAACTGTGCTCTTCGCTATTGATTATGATCAAAAAATCAAAACAGGCGTACCTTTTTCAACCATTCTGAATAATTCTTTCATGACACCTGGTGGCGTATTGACACAACCATGAGAACCGCGAGTTCGCCATAAGTCGCCGCCATATTCTGGTTGCCAATCCGAATCGTGGATACCGATACCTGTCCAATCGACGGGCATCCAATAGTTCACTGGACTTTCATATGGTGTACCATCATCGTTCGTTCCTCTTAATACAGCATTTTCTTCTTTATTCCAGACATAAAAGACACCAGGAGGAGTAGGGGTAGAAGGTTTTCCTGAAACGATATCTGTTTCAAGCGCCACTTTCCCATCTTTGTAGAACCACATGTGTTGATTCTCTAAATCGACTTCGATATACGTATCCTCGATCAATGGGTGGTCGGCAGTTGTACTACCTTGAACAATTGGTGAACGTGTGAAATCTTGTCCTGCTAAAATCGCTTCTGTTAAAGCTGTTACTTCGCTATCTGTTTGGATCGTCCAACTGAACGTGCCAGCAGGAACAGTTACTTCGCCACGTTTGGTACTTTTGAATTTAGTATCATTTGTACTTGTATTGTATTTTTCACCAAGTTCACTAACATATTGACGAACTTTTTCTGAATCAAGCGCTGGTTTTCCATCTTCATAGGTGAGCCATTCAACGATGAGTGAAGAAGGGATCGTAATTGTTTCGCCATTGATACTGTAAGTTCCTTTTACTTTAGCGATATTATTCATGGTCGTTAACTGCTCAGTCAACTTCTTATCTGTAGATGTGACGGCTGGTTCTTTTTGGAACTCAGTAAGATCAATCGTATCTTTTCCATCATTTACAACAGTCGTCAATTCCTTCGTAACGGCTTCGACATCGACCGTGTTCCCTTTCACTTCGGGCTTGATTTTAAATGAGTCACCAGATTTTTCAATCGTTGCATCGGCAGTAGGCGTACGGTCTTTATTCAATTCAGTCAATTCCGTAGACAATGTTTCGATCGTTTGATCCAGTTGTTCCTGTTCCGCACTTAATGGATCGATTTCTTGTTTTTCGGCCGCAGCTACATAGTTCATTCCCCAAGTCCAAGCATTCTGATTTTTTAAGATCGAAGCTAGATCAGTTGAAAAATCCTTTTTATAACCAAGATCGGACTTTGCAATCTCTTTCCAAACCGTTCCGTTTTCTTTGATTGAAATCGTCTTATTGGAATACGCTTCTTTTAACTTGTCATTTGCTTGGTCGATGGTCAGGTTACTTACATTGATCGAATTGACTTCCGTTTTAGGAAGAAAACGATTCGTGTAATATGTACTACGATAGGTGTAAAAGCCGATTAATACTAGAATCACACCGAGAACAGAAAGCAAACCAATACGCATTGATTTTTTTCGATGAGAAGATCTTGTCATATCTGCAACTCCTTAATAATAATAGTTATAGGGTGTAACGACTCTATCATAGCATAATTTACAGTAAAAGACGAAATGATGTCCCTCTTTATATAAAAATTAACATACTGTATAGAAAAATAACGGTAGTTAGATATGTTTCTTATAGTATAGAAGTGTATAAAAAAACAGGAAATCCTAGAAAATGGAAGGTCGATTTTCAGGATTTCCTGTGAAGATGAGGTTGTTTTCGAAGACATTACTTCTGGAACAACGTGTATTTTTTTTTAGTGAGAACGATAGCGTCTCAAGTAATTAATTATTCAGCATCCAATTTAGCAAAAGCTTCATCTAAGATATCTTTTAATTGTTTTGCTGAAGCGGCCATACGATCTTGTTCGCTGTCGCTTAATGGAATTTCAATGACTTTTTGGATACCTTGACGGTTGATGACAGCAGGTGCACCGATATAGATATCGTTTAGTCCATATTCACCATTCATATAAACAGATAATGGAAGAACTGCATTTTCATCGTCTAAGATCGCGCGAGTGATACGTGCTAAAGCTACAGCGATACCGTAGAATGTTGCACCTTTTTTCTCGATGATCGTATAAGCAGCATCACGTACACCGAAGAATAAGTTAACCATTGCTTCTTCATCAACGTCTGGATTATTTTTGACCCATTCATAGATTTGTAAACCAGCAACATTGGCATGTGACCATACTGGGAACTCAGAGTCACCATGTTCACCTAAAATATACGCATGGACGTTACGTGCATCAACGTCAACTAATTCAGCAAGTGCTTGACGGAAACGAGCAGAGTCAAGTGAAGTTCCTGAACCGATTACGCGTTCTTTAGGGAAACCTGAGAATTTCCAAGTAGAGTAAGTTAAAATATCAACTGGGTTAGCAGCGACTAAGAAGATACCATTGAAACCTGAGTCAACGATTTGTGTAACAACTTCGCGGTTGATTTTCAAGTTTTTATTTACTAAATCTAAACGTGTTTCACCTGGTTTTTGTGGTGCGCCAGCTGTGATAACAACTAAGTCTGCATCATGTGCATCTGCATAAGATGCTGAATAGATTTTTTTAGGTGAAGTAAATGCTAGAGCGTGTGATAAGTCGATCGCATCTCCTTCAGTTTTTGCTGTATTGATATCGATGATACCAACTTCTTGAGCGATATTTTGTGTAACTAAAGCGAAGGCATAGCTAGAACCTACAGCACCGTCTCCAACAAGTATTACTTTTTGATGATCTTTTTTTTCTGCGTTTGCAGTCATTTGTATCAATCCTTCCATTGATTTGTTTTTCCCATGCCTATGCTAACATGGATAAAGCCTGCTGTCACGCTATTTGGTTACAAAATATAACAGATAACAAGGTTGTACCATATGTAAAAGCTTACATGTGCGTTATTTCACTATTTAGCAAAACCAATGATTTCATTAGTTTTGAATTATAATTTTAATCATTTTTTCATTTATTAAGTTTCTCTTTTTAGCTGTAACAAAGGATTGTGTGTTATACTAATAGGAGCTAAAATAATAAAAAATCGAGTCAAAGACTGGACCGCCAATGAGCAGTCCAGCCTTTTGTGCTGTTTATAAGATTGGATGAGCGCAGAAATGAAAATGATCGTAGGGCTTGGAAACCCAGGAACGAAATATGAACATACAAAGCATAACGTTGGATTTATGGTGGTGGATCGTTTGGCTGAAAAACACCAAGCGACCTTTAAGAAAAACACATTTGAAGCAGAAGTAGCTGAATTTTTCCACGAAGGTGAGAAAATTTTATTAGTCAAACCGCAAACATTTATGAATGAATCAGGTCGAGCGGTTGGTCCGTTGATGACTTACTTTGGGATTTATCCAGAAGAGTTGGTCGTTGTTTATGATGATCTAGATTTAGCAATCGGTAAGATTCGTTTACGACAAAAAGGAAGTGCGGGCGGACATAATGGGATCAAGAGTATCATCTCTCATTTGAATAGTACGATCTTTGATCGAATAAAGGTAGGTATTGGTCGACCAGAAGGTAAAAAAACAGTCGTCCAACATGTTCTTAGTCCTTTTAGTAAAGAGACGCAACCCTTGATCGAGCAAAGCATCGATCAATCTGTCGCCGCTGTTGAATTTCTATTGGAAGGTCATACCTTCATAGATACAATGAATAAATTTAATTAAGAAAGGAGAATGAAACGATGGATATGATCCAATTGATTGGCAAAGATGCTCAAGTGGCTGAATGGTCCATGAATCTTGAACAACGGATGTCTAGACAGCTGATCACAGGTTTAGCTGGATCTGCTAAGACACTGTTGTTTGCACATGCGTTTAAAAAACTGAATAAAAACCTGATTATCCTGATGCCAAATTTATATTACGTCAACCAATTGGCAGAGGATCTGCAACATGTTCTGCCGGCTGAAAGTATCCACCTATTTCCGGTAGACGAAGTGCTTTCCGCAGAAATGGCTTTTTCTTCTCCTGAAGCTCGAGCTGAACGTGTAGCAACATTGAATCGCTTACAACGAGATGAACCAGGAATCTATCTTCTTCCGGTGGCAGCCTTGCACAAACGACTTCCTGATAAAGAAACATGGAACAACGCCCAATTACATTGGCAAATTGGCGACGAGATCGCCGTAGACTCATTACCACAACAACTCGTTTTGATGGGGTATGAGCGGACAGAGATGGTCGCAAAACCTGGAGAATTTAGTATGCGAGGGAGTATTGTCGATATCTATCCTTTGACATTTGAATACCCTGTTCGCGTGGAATTATTTGATGTTGAAATTGATTCCATGAGATACTTCGAAGCCGATACGCAACGTTCAATCGAAAAGATTGAAGAAGTGTGGTTGCCACCAACAAGTGAGCAAGTTTATTCTCAAGAGAATCTGCTTGATGGCATCAATAAAATAGAGAACTTGTTAGAAAAAAAATTAGCAACGACTTCAGAACCGACTGAACGACAATTTTTGCAGGACTATTTTGGTCAGCTGATCTCAGAGTGGCAACGAAATGTCCCAACAGACGAAGCGAAGTTCTATGCGGATCTTTTGTATCCCGAACACTTATCGATTTTGGATTATTTTCCGCAAGACAGCTTGCTGATCGTGGACGATTACCAACGAATCATGGAAACAAATCGAGAAATGGAAAGAGAAGCAGCGGAATGGCAAACACAAAAAATCAGTGAGTTGCGTGTGTTCTCTGAACAAAAATTTGCAGCAGATGTACATGCCATCATCCAAAAAGAAAAATTTGCGACCACTTTCTTTTCTTTATTCCAAAAAGGAATGGGGAATCTAAGGTTCCAAGCACTTTACCAGTTCCAGTATCGCACGATGCAACAGTTCTTTGGACAGATGCCGCTACTGAAAACGGAAATGGATCGTTGGCGCAAACAAGAGCAAACGGTCGTCATCTTCATTCCAACGAAAGAACGTATCCGTAAGGCGGAGCAAATGTTGCGTGATGAAGACATTTTAGTAGTAGAAACAGAAGCAGACCAATTGATCAAAGGACAAGTCCAATTAGTTGAAGGCGCGTTGATGACAGGTTTTGAGTTGCCGCAAGAAAAAATCGTAACGATCACTGAAAAAGAGATTTTTCAAAAAACAACGAAAAAACAGACACGCCGTCAAACGGTAACGAATGCAGAACGACTAAAAAGCTACAACGAATTAAAAGCTGGAGACTACGTCGTCCATGCGAATCATGGGATCGGGAAATATATCGGCATGGAAACCTTAGAAGTCGATGGTGTCCACCAAGATTATATGACGATCATTTATCAAAACGATGATAAGCTATTTATTCCTGTCACGCAGTTGAATTTGATCCAAAAATATGTAGCTTCGGAATCCAAAACACCACGAATCAATAAACTCGGTGGTAGTGAATGGACGAAAACGAAACGTAAGATCTCCTCAAAAATCGAAGATATTGCGGATGACTTGATCCAATTGTATGCGGTCAGAGAAGCAGAAAAAGGATACGCATTTGGTCCGGATGATTCTTATCAAAAAGAATTTGAAAATGCTTTTCCATATTCGGAAACAGATGACCAACTTCGAAGTGCGGCGGAAATCAAACGAGATATGGAAAAAGAAAAACCAATGGATCGTTTACTTGTAGGGGACGTCGGCTATGGGAAAACAGAAGTTGCGCTACGTGCCGCTTTTAAAGCAGTCAAAGAAAGTAAACAAGTGGCATTTCTTGTGCCGACAACGATCTTGGCGCAACAACATTATGAAACGATGTTGGAACGTTTTGAGGGATTCCCAGTGAATGTTGGTTTACTGAGTCGTTTCCGAACAAAGAAACAACAAAAAGAAACGATCGAAGAATTACGCACAGGACAACTAGATATTGTTGTGGGTACTCATCGTGTATTGTCAAAAGATATTGAATTTAGTGATTTAGGACTATTGATCGTGGACGAAGAACAACGCTTTGGGGTAAAACACAAAGAACGTTTGAAACAATTGCGTGCGCAAGTGGATGTGCTGACTTTGACAGCGACACCTATTCCGCGAACGCTGCATATGTCGATGCTAGGCGTACGGGATCTATCGGTGATCGAAACACCACCGGCGAATCGCTATCCGATCCAAACGTATGTGATGGAAAAAAATCCAGGTGCGATCCGAGAAGCGATCCAGCGAGAAATGGGACGTGGGGGACAAGTTTTCTACTTATATAATCGGGTAGAAACGATTGAGCGTAAAGTAGAAGAAATCCAAGCATTAGTTCCTGAAGCGAGGATCGCCTATGCGCATGGACAGATGACGGAAGTCCAACTGGAAAACACATTATTCGACTTTATCGAAGGACAATACGATGTCTTAGTGACGACGACGATCATCGAAACCGGTGTGGATATTCCAAATGCAAACACACTCTTCGTAGAAAATGCCGATTATATGGGACTCTCTACGCTTTACCAATTACGAGGACGTGTCGGACGAAGCAATCGTGTCGCTTATGCTTATTTTATGTACGAACAGCAAAAAATCCTTAATGAAGTCAGCGAAAAGCGTCTTCAAGCAATCAAAGACTTTACGGAATTGGGTTCAGGATTTAAAATCGCGATGCGAGATTTATCGATCCGCGGTGCTGGTAACTTGCTAGGGGCACAACAACATGGCTTTATCGATGCTGTAGGTTTCGATATGTACTCTCAAATGTTGAGTGAAGCAGTGGCTCGTAAACAAGGGAAAAATCAACAAACAGAAAAAACTTCTGTGGAGATCGATCTAGGTGTCGATGCTTATCTACCAGAAAGTTATGTGTCAGATCAACGACAAAAAATCGAAATCTACAAACGGATTCGCGAATTGGATTCACAAGAGATGTTGGATGAATTAGAAGCAGATCTACTGGATCGTTTTGGTGAATATCCTGAAGAAGTCGCGCATTTATTAACGATTGGACAAATCAAAATGGACGGCGATCGTGCATTACTAGAGATGATCCGTAAGCAACAACAAACGATCGTGTTCAAGTTGAGCAAAGTGGGGACAAAACGCTATACGGTTGAACAATTATTTGAAGCGCTGACTGCCACGAAACTAAAAGCAGGACTTGGCGTGGAAAAAGAACAAATGATGATTCGTTTGACCTTACCACCGCAAACAACGACTGCTGTTTGGTTGCAAGAAATCCAACAATTTGTCAAAGCATTGCGCGAACAGAAATATGCGACTGCATAGGAAGGGGCTGAACCTTTGGATCATAAAGAAATGCGTCAAGTGATGCATGGCGCCTTTGTGTTGACGCTTGCTTCCTTTATAGCAAAAGTCCTCAGCGCACTCTATCGGATTCCATTGCAAAACTTAGTAGGCGATGAAGGTTTTTATGTTTATCAACAAGTTTATCCTATTTATGGTATTGCGATGACACTAGCTTTGTCGGGACTACCTCAGTTTATCTCTAAATATGTAGCAGAAAAAAAAGACCCTTTCGAACAAAGACAAGCATTGAAAAATCTTTATCCCCTTGTTTTTTGGTCAGGCTTTTTACTCTGGCTCTTCGTATTTTCATTTAGTCACTGGATCGCTCTCATGATGGGGGATCAACAACTGATGCCACTGATTCGGATCGTCTCCTTCACGTTTTTGTTGATGCCGGGACTATCTTATTACCGTGGGAATTTTCAAGGTCGGTTTTTAATGGAGCCCACAGCGGTTTCGCAAGTCGTTGAACAAATTGTTCGTGTAGCAATCATTGTTTTTAGTGCGATTGCCTTTAAACGATTAGGTTGGACAGTCTATCAAACAGGAACAGCGGCAATGAGTGGTGCAGTATTTGGTGGCGTATGTGCATATGGTGTACTGTATTATTATGAACAAAAAATCCATGGTGGTGCATTGAGCTTCCGCCACTTCCCGATTTTAAGAAGGCCAGCGAAATCACTCGTGCGCCGGTTCTTGATTGAAGGGGGATTAGTCTCCATTTATAGTGGTCTATTGATCTTCTTCCAATTGATTGATTCTTTTTTTGTTAAGAATGCGTTACAAATCTATGGTTTATCCGAGCAAGCATCTAAAATAGCTAAAGGAGTATATGATCGTGGTCAACCGTTAGTTCAATTAGGATTAGTTATTGCTACGGCTCTAAGCGCTACGTTCTTACCCGCGCTGACACGCTATCTAACAAGTGCAGTCAAAGGACAATTTTATTCCACAGCAAAAATTTACTTGCGTCTGACGACTGCATTGGCTTTGGCAGCTTCGGTAGGATTAGCTGTATTGTTGCCTTATATCAATTACGCATTGTTTAAAGATTATGCTGGAAATACGACACTAGTTCTATTTGTTTTTTCTATCGGACTAACTGCAATCATCCAAGCATACCAAAGCATTGCTCAAAGTAAGAACTCTTTCCGCCCTTCACTAAAGGGTGCTGGTTGGGGCTTACTTGCTAAAGCTCTAGCAACACCGCTTCTGACGAGTTACTTAGGAACAGTCGGTGCTAGCTTATCGACATTGCTTGGACTATCAGTGACTTTATGGTATTTTGTCCATACAGAAACTCCAGCAATCAATAGTTTTTGGCAGGAACGAAAATTTGGTAAGAAATTGATCCAATGTTTAGGATGTATGATCTTAGCGTTGTTTTTATATTATGGCTTCTTAAACTTATTGTTTGGTCCAGTGAGCCATCGCTCGACCGCTCTTTTTGCAAGCTTAGGTGGTGTTGTTATAGGAGTGGTCACATTTGTATATGCAGTGATCTGGACAAAATTATTTACGATCCGTGAATGGCTGTTACTGCCATTTGGTAAGAAAATCTTACGTTTGAAAAAAATAAAAAAAGAAAAGTGAGGACATGAGATGCGACTAGATAAATTTTTAAAAATCTCGCGAATCATCAAGCGCCGATCTGTCGCTAAGGAAGTAGCGGATAAAGGACGAATCAAAATCAATGGTAAACTTGCGAAATCCTCTAGTGATGTCAAAGTCGGAGACCAATTGGACATCCAATTTGGTAATAAGACGATGGAAATCAAGGTAGCAGAATTGCATGAGTCAACAAAAAAAGAAGATGCACAAAAAATGTATGAAGTCTTGTCAGAAACACGAGTACAAAACACAAGCGAAATTGATTAGACAAGCATTCATGATGTTGGTATAATAAAGAATGACAATCAAAAAAGATTGGAGCGAATACAGGTGGCAAACAAAAGCAATAAAATCGCTGCACTAGACACAGAGTATGCAAAGAAAAAATATGTCGAATTCCAACAGCAACAACGCCAATTGATTTTTCGTAGACGCAGGTTAGCAGCCATCTTTTTAGGTGCTTTGGTCATTTTCGCTGTAATAGGTTTCCAAATTTTTAATGATATGCAACGAATGAATCATTTAAATGAATTAAAAGTCGAAGCAGATACAGAGTTGCAACAAATCAACAAAGATGTAGACCAACTCACAGAAGACGTGAAATTGCTTAAAGATGAAGATTATGTAGCAAAACTTGCTAGAAGCAAATTTTTCTATTCAAAAGAAGGGGAGCAAGTCTACCCGGTACTTGAATCTACGACAGATAATTCAGCAGACAACGATGAACAAACAACGAGTTCAACAACTGCCCAATAAGCAGTAATATAAAAAAAGGGAAATAATTAGGAGGAACATTTTTTTTATGTCAATCGAGGTAGGAGCAAAACTGCAAGGAAAAGTTTCAGGAATCACAAATTTTGGCGCATTTATTGATTTAGGAGCTGGTAAAACAGGGTTAGTTCATATCAGTGAAGTATCAAACGGTTATATCAAAGATATTCATGATGTATTGAGCGTTGGTGATGAGGTAACAGTCAAAGTCATTACAGTCAATGATGACGGAAAAATCGGTTTATCTATCCGCAAAGCACAAGAGCAACCAGTAGAAACTAATGATGAAAATCGTCAAAAGAGATATCCACAAAAAGAAACTCGAGATAATCGAGGACGCGCACCGCAGAAAAAATCTTTTTCTCGCAGCCAACCTTCCAATACAAAAGAAGACTTCGATTCATTGATGAGCTCATTTTTAAAAGATAGCGATGATCGATTGACTTCCTTAAAACGCAACACAGAAGGAAAACGCGGAGGCCGTGGCGGTCGCCGTAGCTAAGCTAAGCGAAATTGAAGGGCAGGCAATTGTCACAGACTTTTGTCCGCTCTTTTTATTTTGTAAAAGGATGTGACTCCAATGGATAAGGAAGCAAGCCAGTTTAAACAGGCATTTATAAAAAGAGGATTACGCCGAGGCTATTTGTCTGAAGAGGCGAAAATAGTAGTTGCTGTTTCCGGTGGCGTAGATTCTATGGTTTTACTCGATTGCTTAATGACCGCCCAAAAACAAGTTGGCTTTCGGTTAGGTGTTGTTCATATCGATCATCGTTTACGGAGCGTTTCTGCGGATGAAGCAGCATATCTTTCTGACTTTTGCGATAAAAAAAATCTTCCTTTCCACTTAGAAGTATGGGAGAATCCAGCGGAACAAGGAATTGAAACGGCTGCTCGAGCTTTTCGGTATGAAAAATTCAACCAAATCGTACGACAGCACCAGTATGATACATTGATGACGGCGCATCATGGCGATGATCAAATGGAAACGATTCTGATGAAAATCATTCGTGGCGGCCAGTTAGGTACGTATGCGGGAATCAAGGAAACGCAACCTTTTGCTGGTGGACGACTCATTCGACCGTTGTTGTCATTTAGTAAAGAGCAATTGTATGCGTATGCGGAAGCAGAAGATTTACCTTTTTTCGAGGATCATACCAATCAGGAATTGGTCGTCCAACGTAATCGACTTCGTCATTTAGTCGTCCCGCAATTGAAAAAAGAAAATACACAGACAATGGCTCATTTCCAAAAATTCTCACAACAAATCCAATGGGCAGAGCAATTTATCCGAAAAAGTACGCAACAGATGATCACAGAACATCTCACGTATGGAGAAGAGCGCTTATCTATTCCTTGGAAGGTGATCGAAAATTTGGAATCATTTGAACGTTACTTCTTTTTTTACACGTTCTTTGATCACGTTTTTCCAGTTACGAAAGTGACGATCAAAGAAAAACAGATCGATACGTTGTTACAACAATGTGAACAACCCGCAGGACAATGGCAGATTGATCTAGGCAAACGCTGGGTGATCGAACGCTCCTATGAAATACTTTATCTTTATGAAAAAAAAGAAGCAGCATCAACTGATCACCAAAATATTCCATTAAAAATCATACCGAATCAATCCATTCAGTTAGGAGATTCAGAATGGTTAGGAATCTACACACCAGACCAGCTTCCAGACTGGAATTTGGATGGAGCAGGTGAGATCTTCACTCATGATCTGTGGTTATCAGCAGGTCAAACGCTTTGGATCGATCGACGACAACCGGGAGATCGTATCCAATTGACGGAGACATTGAACAAGAAAGTATCAAGATATTTTATCGATAAAAAAATACCTGTTGCACAACGAACAAATTCATGGGTTATTATAGATAAAGGGAGAAATCTATGGAGTCTAGTCCCTTTTGTCCATTCATATTTGAGTATTGGTGTAGAAACTGATAAAATACACTACATACTTCTTTACAAATATCAAAAAGAAGCAATTGGAAGGAGAACCTGATGTTAGAAAAAGATATCGAGAGAGTATTGATCACGCAAGAAGAGATACAAGTTCGTTGTAAAGAACTAGGAAAAGAGTTAACTGAAAATTATCAAGATAAAAATCCATTGGTTGTCGGCGTATTGAAAGGTGCTGTCCCATTCATGGCGGATATCATCCGTTCGATCGATGCATACTTAGAATTGGATTTTATGGATGTTTCAAGTTATGGTAACGCAACTGTTTCATCAGGTGAAGTAAAAATCGTGAAAGACTTGGATACGAATGTGGAAGGCCGTGATCTATTGATCGTCGAAGACATCATTGATAGCGGAAGAACACTTGCTTATTTAGTCGATCTATTTAAATACCGTAAAGCAAACTCAGTCAAAATCGTGACACTCCTTGATAAACCTGAAGGAAGAGTCGTAGATATCGAAGCGGATTACATTGGGTTCAATGTACCGAACGAGTTTGTGGTAGGTTACGGATTGGATTATGCAGAAGCCTATCGAAATCTTCCATATATCGGTGTACTAAAACCGAGCGTTTATCAATCAAATTAATCATCTATCTTTCATAAATTATGTTACAATAGAATGGTCAGGATTGATAAAAGATTTATCAAGTAAAAATAACGCATAGGGAGGACAACTATGAACAAAAAAAACAATGGCATGATGAAAAATGCCTTGTATTATGTCCTCGTAATCTTAGCGATGGTAATGGTCGTCTACTTTATTTTTGGTAACAATGGCCAACGGTCGTCAGATATCGAGTACTCAAAATTCACTGAACAATTACAAGAAGGCAAAATCAAAAACTTTGAGGTGCAACCTGCAAATGGTGTATATAAGATCTCAGGGGAATACAAAGAACAACAGACAGTTGCAAATAGTGGCGGTCTATCGATTCTAGGTACTACTGAGACATCAACGACGCACTTCACTACGATCATTTTGCCAAACGATACAACATTGAGCCAAGTCACAGAGTTGGCAAAAGACAACAACGTAGCAACTACGATCAGAGAAGAATCAAGTAGCGGCGTATGGGTATCACTCCTATTAAGCTTCTTGCCAATCGTGATCATCGTCTTCTTCTTCTATATGATGATGGGACAACAAGGTGGCGGCGGAGGCGGCGGAGGCCGTGTCATGAACTTTGGGAAATCCAAAGCAAAAGAAGCCGACAAAAAAGCCAATCGTGTTCGCTTCTCTGATGTAGCGGGTGCGGAAGAAGAAAAACAAGAACTTGTCGAAGTCGTTGAGTTTCTAAAAGATCCAAGACGCTTCATTGAATTAGGCGCACGTATCCCAGCCGGAGTTCTCTTAGAAGGACCTCCAGGAACAGGTAAGACGTTGCTTGCCAAAGCAGTTGCTGGTGAAGCTGGCGTACCATTCTACTCAATTTCAGGTTCAGACTTTGTGGAAATGTTTGTTGGGGTCGGTGCAAGCCGAGTTCGTGACTTATTTGAAACCGCGAAAAAGAATGCTCCAGCAATCATCTTTATTGATGAAATCGATGCTGTCGGTCGTCAACGTGGCGCTGGTATGGGTGGTGGACACGATGAACGTGAACAAACACTGAACCAATTGCTTGTTGAAATGGATGGATTTGATGGCAACGAAGGTGTGATCGTGATTGCAGCGACAAACCGTTCAGACGTATTAGATCCAGCCTTACTTCGTCCAGGACGTTTTGACCGTCAAATTTTAGTCGGTCGTCCAGACGTCAAAGGCCGTGAAGCGATTTTACGAGTTCACGCAAGAAATAAACCAATTGCTGACGATGTTGATTTAAAAGTCGTGGCACAACAAACACCAGGTTTTGCTGGTGCGGATTTAGAAAATGTCTTGAACGAAGCAGCGTTAGTAGCTGCTCGTCGAAACAAGAAAAAAATCGATGCTTCTGATATCGATGAAGCAGAAGACCGCGTGATTGCTGGACCAGCGAAGAAAGACCGTGTCATCAGCAAACGTGAACGCGAAATGGTCGCTTACCATGAAGCAGGTCATACGATCGTTGGGCTTGTCTTGAGTCGTGCCCGTGTCGTTCACAAAGTAACGATCATCCCACGTGGACGTGCCGGTGGATATATGATCGCTTTACCAAAAGAAGATCAATTCTTAATGACAAAAGAAGATATGTTTGAACAAATCGTTGGTTTGCTAGGTGGACGTACCGCAGAAGAAATCATCTTCAACGTTCAATCTACTGGTGCATCAAATGACTTTGAACAAGCAACTGCGCTAGCAAGAAGCATGGTTACAGAGTATGGGATGAGTGATCGTTTAGGTCCTGTCCAATATGAAGGAAACCACCAAGTATTCGTAGGACGTGACTATGGTCAAACAAAAGCATACTCTGAACAAGTTGCTTTTGAAATCGACCAAGAAGTACGTAAGATCTTGATGGAAGCACATCAAAAAGCACATGAAATCATCGAAGCACACCGTGCGCAACACAAACTGATCGCAGAAAAACTGCTTGAATTTGAAACATTGGATGCCAAAGCAATCAAATCTCTCTTTGAACAAGGTGTAATGCCTGAAGGAGCAGAATCGGCAGACTTCCCTAGTGAAAAAGAAGCACAAACGTTTGAAGAAGCAAAACGTGCACTAGAAGAAAAAGATGCGGAAAAACAAGCAGAAGAAAAACATGAGTTTGATGAAGCTAAAAAAGAGTTGAATGATGAAAATCAATCGACTTCAACGGATGAACAAAATCATTCAGATGATCAAAATAGATAAAGAAAGAAGCTGTGACGGAAGTCGCAGCTCTTTTTTTGTGTCTAGAAATTAAAAAAGAAACGTAGAATCTACAAATTCAAAAGTTGAAAAATTTGGAAGTTACTAGTATGATTCACTATGAGTTTTAAAATCGGGAAATGAGGTACATACAAATGGAAGATTATTTAGTAAAGGCATTAGCCAATGACGGATTTGTTCGAGCATATGCTGTTCGTGCAACCAATACTGTTGCAGAGGCACAACAACGTCACGATACTTGGCATACATCATCCGCAGCATTAGGTCGCGCATTAGTTGGTAGTCTGCTTCTAGGTGCGACAGTTAAAGGTGAAGATAAATTGACAGTACGCATCCAAGGAGATGGTCCTGCGGGTGGGATCGTTGTTGATTCGAATGGTAAAGGTGATGTCAAAGGGTACATCAAAAATCCACACCTAAGTTTACCATTGAATGCAGAAGGAAAAATCGATGTACGTGGGGCAGTAGGAACACAAGGCATGTTCAGTGTGACAAAAGATCTAGGGTTAAAAGAACCTTTTTCAGGGCAGACGCCGATTGTATCTGGTGAGCTAGCTGAAGATTTTACGTACTATTTAGCAATTTCAGAACAAATCCCCTCAGCTGTAGGACTAAGTGTCTTAGTCAATACGGACGATAGCATCAAAACAGCGGGTGGTTTTATGATCCAGATCATGCCAGGAGCAGATGAAGAAACGATTACGAAAATCGAAGAGCAGTTAAAAACAACGCCGCGTATCTCTACCCTCTTAGACGAAGGATTGACACCTGAAGAAATCTTGCAAGGATTATTAGGAACAGACGAATTGCAAGTATTGGAAAAAATGCCTGTACAGTTCAAGTGTGATTGTTCGAAAGAAAAATTTGGAGAAGCAATCATCGCATTAGGTGCAGCCGAAATCCAAGCAATGATTGATGAGGACCATGGGGCAGAAGCAGTTTGCTCGTTTTGTAATAGTAAATATACCTACACAGAAGATGACCTAGCAGCATTGAAGGCAGAAGCCTTAGGAGGAGTATAAGTGGATCACACATGGAAAATCGGGAATGTTGAAATTCCGAATCGCGTTGTTGTGGCACCGATGGCAGGGATCACGAACGCCGCATTTCGCGTAACCGTCAAAGAGTTTGGTGCAGGCATGGTCGTTTGTGAGATGATCAGTGACCAAGGTATCCATTTCCGCAACAAAAAAACATTGGAGATGTTGCATATCGACGAAACAGAACATCCATTAAGCTTGCAAATATTTGGTGGGAACAAAGATACATTAGTAGAAGCTGCACAGTTTGTTGAGAAGCATACTACTGCAGATATCATTGATATCAATATGGGATGTCCAGTCAATAAAATCATCAAAGCTGAAGCAGGTGCAAAATGGTTATTAGACCCTGATAAAGTCTATGAAATGGTTCATGCAGTCGCATCGGCAGTTGATGTACCAGTTACTGTGAAAATGCGTATTGGTTGGGACGAAGAACATGTTTTTGCTGTCGAAAATGCATTAGCCGCTCAAGCAGCCGGTGCCGGTGCAGTAGCCATGCACGGGCGTACTCGTGTGCAAATGTATGAAGGCAAAGCCAATTGGGAAGTGTTGAAGGAAGTCAAAAAACATCTAACGATCCCTTTTATGGGTAACGGAGACGTCAAAACGCCAGAAGATGCAAAACGCATGTTGGAATACGTGGGTGCCGATGGTGTCATGATTGGCCGAGCAGCTTTAGGGAATCCTTGGATGATTCACCGCACACAACATTATTTGGAAACTGGAGAGCTTATTCCGGAACCAACTGCACGCGAAAAAATCGCTACTGCGAAACTACATCTAGAACGTTTAGTTGATTTAAAAGGAGAAACGATCGCCTGTCGTGAGTTTCGGACACACGCTTCCTACTATCTAAAAGGTGTCTCCCGGGCAGCAAAGATCAAATTAGCAATCAATAAGACTGAAAAACAGCATGAAATCAATGAACTGCTTGACCAATTGGTTGAAAAAAGCGAAAAATTATCGCTTCAATCTTAGGAAGTTATTCTAAGTTTTTTGCGAAATTCAAGCCGAAACACTAAGTTCGGCTTGCTTTTTTTGCGTTTCATTGGCATTATAAGGAAGAGAATAAGATGAGAATGGAGGAACTTTTGTGACTGAGGAACAACAAAATCAATTAGAAGATTTAAACGATCAAATGATTGTTCGTCGTGAGAAAATGGAGCAATTGAGAGAAAATGGGATCGATCCATTTGGTAAGCGATTTGAGCGTACACATAACTCCCAAGAATTGCACGAATTATTTGATCCACGTACAAAAGAAGAATTGGCGGAAATGGCATTGACAGCTAGTGTTGCTGGCCGTATGATGACACGCCGTGGGAAAGGTAAAGCTGGTTTTGCCCATCTCCAAGACAGAGAAGGTCAGATCCAAATCTACGTCCGCAAAGACCGAGTAGGCGAAGAAGCTTATGAAGTATTCAAACATGCTGACCTAGGAGATTTCTTTGGCGTAACTGGAGAAATCATGAAAACTGATACAGGTGAGGTATCGATCAAAGCCTCTGAAATCGTCATCTTATCAAAAGCACTTCGTCCATTACCAGATAAATACCATGGATTGACGAACATCGAACAACGTTACAGACAGCGTTACCTAGATTTAGTAAGTAATAGAGAAAGTTTTGACCGCTTCATGAAACGCAGCCAAATCATCAGTGAGATTCGTCGTTATTTAGATGGAAATGGCTATATCGAAGTTGAAACACCTGTCTTGCACAATGAAGCCGGTGGGGCAGCAGCACGTCCTTTCATCACACATCACAATGCGTTAGATATGGATCTATATCTACGTATCGCGTTAGAACTTCATTTGAAACGTCTGATCGTTGGTGGTATGGAAAAAGTTTATGAGATCGGCCGTGTATTCCGTAACGAAGGAATCGATACAACGCACAACCCTGAGTTCACGATGCTGGAAGCATACACTGCATACACTGATTTCCAAGATGTGATGAACTTGACAGAAGGTATCATCCGTAATGCAGCTGAAAAAGTACTAGGAACAGCTAAAATCACTTACGCAGGACAAGCAGTAGACTTAGAAAGTGATTTCAAACGTGTACACATGGTTGACGCAATCAAAGAACATACTGGTGTTGATTTCTGGAAAGAAATGACCTTAGAAGAAGCACTAGCAATTGCAAAAGAACATCAAGTTGAAGTGACAGAAGCGATGGGTGTTGGTCACGTCATCAATGAATTCTTTGAAGCATTCGTGGAAGAAACATTAGTACAACCAACATTTGTCTATGGACATCCAGTTGAAGTTTCTCCATTAGCGAAGAAAAACCCAGAAGATCCACGTTTTACTGACCGTTTTGAATTGTTCATCACAGGGAAAGAATTTGCGAATGCCTTTACTGAGCTGAACGATCCAATTGATCAAAGAGAACGTTTTGAAGCGCAAGAAAAAGAACGCGAGCTTGGAAATGACGAAGCTCATGGATTAGATGAAGACTTCTTAGAAGCACTAGAATATGGTATGCCACCAACTGGCGGACTAGGTATCGGAATCGACCGTCTAGTCATGCTATTGACTGATGCTCAATCGATCCGTGACGTATTACTATTCCCAACTATGCGTTAACACTAAGACTTAACTAGAAACAGCCTATTCAACAAATCAAACCGACAATAGCCAGAAATGATTTTTATTTCTAGCTATTGTCGGTTTATTTTAGAGTGAAAATATGTTGAATTCGATTGGAATCTGGTTCTATATTTCGTAATTTATTGAAACTATTTTTAACTTCATGCGGGTCGATGAACTGTTTTTAGATGAAGTTATAGAAAGAGATAAGACAGTCACAAAAAAAGAAAACGGAACCATTATAAATGGACCTGATTTGTAGAAGTTTCAGCATAATTACAATAACGAATGATTTATGTAGATAAAGGTTCTCAACATCTTTATTTCTATCGAAAAACGAACGTTCAAATTGTTTTTTGAGTATATTAATCGTGTAACTGAAAAACTTGAAAAAACACAAAAAAATTCGTTGACCAATAAGATTTTAGTTGGTATATTATTATTTGTTCAAAAGTTAAGTTGATTAACTTCTGAATGATCATAAAAAAGTTCTTGACGTGTGGATCAACACATGATAAGATAACCGAGTCGCTTGTGAATCACAATTGATAAACGTTGATTTCGCAAAGAAAAAAACGAAAATAATTGTTGACAAATAACAAACGATGAGTTATGATAAGTGAGTTGCTGAAACGACCTTGTGAAAAACGAGTTCGAAAAACTTTTAAAAAATAGTTGACAATCATTCGAGAGTTTGCTAAGATATAAAAGTTGCTACGGCAATCACAAACGATGAATCGAAGCAGTTGTGTTTCATTTATCACGTAGACCTTTGA
>NZ_PUAP01000023.1 GCF_002947535.1 Enterococcus mundtii | reverse complement strand
GAGTAGACCTCTCAAAACTGAACAAAGTATCGACAAACGTGTGTAGTCTCCGTAATATTCCTTAGAAAGGAGGTGATCCAGCCGCACCTTCCGATACGGCTACCTTGTTACGACTTCACCCCAATCATCTATCCCACCTTAGGCGGCTGGCTCCAAAAAGGTTACCTCACCGACTTCGGGTGTTACAAACTCTCGTGGTGTGACGGGCGGTGTGTACAAGGCCCGGGAACGTATTCACCGCGGCGTGCTGATCCGCGATTACTAGCGATTCCGGCTTCATGTAGGCGAGTTGCAGCCTACAATCCGAACTGAGAGAAGCTTTAAGAGATTAGCTTAGCCTCGCGACTTTGCGACTCGTTGTACTTCCCATTGTAGCACGTGTGTAGCCCAGGTCATAAGGGGCATGATGATTTGACGTCATCCCCACCTTCCTCCGGTTTGTCACCGGCAGTCTTGCTAGAGTGCCCAACTAAATGATGGCAACTAACAATAAGGGTTGCGCTCGTTGCGGGACTTAACCCAACATCTCACGACACGAGCTGACGACAACCATGCACCACCTGTCACTTTGCCCCCGAAGGGGAAGCTCTATCTCTAGAGTGGTCAAAGGATGTCAAGACCTGGTAAGGTTCTTCGCGTTGCTTCGAATTAAACCACATGCTCCACCGCTTGTGCGGGCCCCCGTCAATTCCTTTGAGTTTCAACCTTGCGGTCGTACTCCCCAGGCGGAGTGCTTAATGCGTTAGCTGCAGCACTGAAGGGCGGAAACCCTCCAACACTTAGCACTCATCGTTTACGGCGTGGACTACCAGGGTATCTAATCCTGTTTGCTCCCCACGCTTTCGAGCCTCAGCGTCAGTTACAGACCAGAGAGCCGCCTTCGCCACTGGTGTTCCTCCATATATCTACGCATTTCACCGCTACACATGGAATTCCACTCTCCTCTTCTGCACTCAAGTCTCCCAGTTTCCAATGACCCTCCCCGGTTGAGCCGGGGGCTTTCACATCAGACTTAAGAAACCGCCTGCGCTCGCTTTACGCCCAATAAATCCGGACAACGCTTGCCACCTACGTATTACCGCGGCTGCTGGCACGTAGTTAGCCGTGGCTTTCTGGTTAGATACCGTCAAGGGGTGAACAGTTACTCTCACCCTTGTTCTTCTCTAACAACAGAGTTTTACGATCCGAAAACCTTCTTCACTCACGCGGCGTTGCTCGGTCAGACTTTCGTCCATTGCCGAAGATTCCCTACTGCTGCCTCCCGTAGGAGTTTGGGCCGTGTCTCAGTCCCAATGTGGCCGATCACCCTCTCAGGTCGGCTATGCATCGTTGCCTTGGTGAGCCGTTACCTCACCAACTAGCTAATGCACCGCGGGTCCATCCATCAGCGGCACCGTAAAGCGCCTTTCAAATTGAAACCATGCGGTTTCGATTGTTATACGGTATTAGCACCTGTTTCCAAGTGTTATCCCCTTCTGATGGGCAGGTTACCCACGTGTTACTCACCCGTTCGCCACTCCTCTTT
>NZ_PUAP01000022.1 GCF_002947535.1 Enterococcus mundtii | reverse complement strand
AAACCAGCTTATATCACAATCGAAGATTTGAATGTCAAGGGGATGATGAAAAACCGGCATCTTTCAAAAGCTGTGGGAGAGCAATCTTTCTATGCTTTTCGTAAAAAATTAGCAGATAAATGTAAAGTCTATCATATTGAGTTAAGACTAGTCGATCGATTCTATCCTAGCTCGAAACGATGTCATGAATGTGGGCATAAGAAAGTGGATTTAAAGCTATCTGAGCGTACCTATCACTGTGAGAAGTGTGGATATGTAGCAGATAGAGATTATAACGCGAGCATGAATTTGAAAGATGTGAAGGAATACAAAGTGATTGCATAAGATCGGAACTTTGCATATGTACCGATGGCTTAGTCGGGAATTAACGACTGTGGAGAATGAGACAAACCGTAGTAGTGTGGAAGTGACGAGGCGGCATTCGATGAAACAGTAATTCTAACTACGTGAAGTAGTAGAGAAATCTCGATATAGATATATTTGTCTATATTTTGAGTAGCAGATGCAAATGGATTATTTCAATCAAGCAATGTCTTTATTTTCCAATGGGATCATCACCGCAGGAAGCTTACTGACCGTATGGGGCATCATCCAATTAGGTGTTGCAATCAAAGAGCATAATGGGCCAGGGATGCAACATGCCATTTTTCAAATCGTTGGCGGTGCAGTGATTTTAGCTGCTGGTGCGTGGATCACGAATATTTCAATGTGAGGAGCGAAAAAGGATGGACGGTGCGATCGAATTTCTACTACAAACGATTGCTGAACAATTAAGTTTATCGACGAATCATAAAAACAGTCTTTTGCAAAACCTCGAACATTATTTGCCGGAAATCTATCGTTATAGTGTGACGATCATGGAAAGTGTCGTCAAACCTATTGCTTATTCACTACTAGGATTTCTATTATTGATCGAATTTCAACAACTCGCACATCGACTATATGGCAAGCAGTCAGAGTTTGGTGGACTGGATTTTTTCTTGCCATTGTTTATCAAAATCGGATTGACCGTACTGCTTTTACGCCACTTGATGGTTTTCCTCAGTGCCATTATGGATGTAGGTATTTTTGTTAGTCAAGGAATCAATCAATTGGAGATTCGAGGTGTGACGGATCAGACAATGGATATCTTCAACGTGATGGAGCAGATCGATCAGTTAGGTTTTTTTGAAAAAATGGTGTTGTTGATGATCTTGCTCGTTCCCTTGATTCTATCGATCATTGTTAGCGTCCTTGCTCAAGTGCTGATCTTTTTACGCTTTTTGGAAATGTATCTTTATTTAAGTATTTCACCTTTACCGATTGTCGCTTTAGTGAATACAGAAATCGGGCATGTCGGAAAGAATTTTTTAAAACTTTTTGGTGCGGCTTCTTTACAAGGTGTATTGCTTTTTATCGTTTTGAACATTTATCCATTATTAGTGAGTACTGTTTTTTCATTTGATGAGAAACAGGGGATGATTGCAGTGATCAGTGCGATTGTCGGTAATTGCTTGGCACTATCCATGTGTTTGTTTTACACCATGAAATGATCGAAAGCGATCATCGTTGCGGCATGAGTGGGAAAAGGAGTGTGAAAAATGGCGATTGAAGTCGTGATCAGAAAAGAAATCAAAGAGTATCAAGAGAAGATCTTTTTTGGCTTCTCTTTAAGACAGGTTATCGTTATTTCATTGGCTTTAATCGTGACTTTGCCGATCGGTCTACTTAATCATTTCATTTGGGGATATTCAATTGATGATCTAGGAATTGTATTGATGTTTTTTACTAGTCCGATTTTATCGGTGGGTTGGATCAAAAAAAATCAGTTACCTTTAGAAAAATATCTCCTTATCCGTTGGCGCCATCTTATCGCAACAAAGTACTATCCATATCAAAATGCTCGTTTGGAGGAAGATCATGAGGGGATTTCAGCGAGGAAAATCAGCAAAACAGAGAAATATCGAAGTGAACAAGGGAACTAAAAAGTCTTCCTTAGCCAAACTATTACACAAGCAAAAGAAAAAAAGAGGAAAAAAAGAACGAAAATCAGCACCAGCTAAACAGGCACAAAGGAAGATTCGTTATGAAAAAATGTATGAAAGTGGAATTTGTGAACTCACTTCTGGACGATATTCTAAAAGTATCCAGTTTTCAGATGTCAATTACCAAATCGCACCTATTGAAGACCAACAAGCCATTTTTCAGGGATATTGTACCTTGTTAGATAGTTGTGACGAACGAACGCATCTAACGATTACCTTGAGAAAAAAGCAAATCGAACAAAAGGAACTTGAAAAGCAATTGTTCTATATAGAAACAGGGGAGAGACAGGACATTTACCGTCGAGAATTGAATGAAATGCTTCGGCGTACCATGACAGAAGGAGGAACGAATTTTAGCAAACAAAATTTATTGACCTTCAGCACGCAAGCCACTGATTATGACCAAGCCAAACATTCCTTGGCGCGCATCGAGCAACAACTTAGTCATAGCCTTTCGGAAATCGAATCAAGTAGTCGATCACTTTCTGGCAAAGATCGGTTGCAACTGCTCCATGAATTGATCAAACCTAATGAATGGTTTCAGTTCAATTATACAGATTTAGTTTATAGTCGATTGTCGACAAAAGCAGTTGTTACCCCATCCAGTTTCAGCTTTAAAGCAAAAGACTATATCGAAATTGGCTCAGACTATGCCCAAGTCCTTTATTTGAAAGATTACCCCACCAAACTTTCAGATAAATTGATCTTAGAATTAATGGATATTGGCGAAGAGTTGTGTTTATCGATCCACATTGAACCAGTGGATTCTGAAAAAGCAAATCAGTTGGTTCAAATTAAAAAAGCTTATATGGAAGGGGACAAAACGACTGCTGAAAGAAAAGCGACACAAAAAGGCTATGATCCTTATTCAAGTATTCCGTATGAATTGACCAATAGTATCAAGGAAGCCGAAGCTTTATTAGACGATCTAGTAAAAACCGGTCAAAAATTGTATTTTGTGACTTTCCTCGTTTATTTTCGTTCCCAGACAAAAGAAAAACTTGCTGATATTGCGGAACAAGTCCAACATGTTGGGCGTAAAAATCGTTGTCATTTCAATGCATTAGACTATCTACAAGATGAAGGATTCAATTCGGTCTTACCTTTAGGCAAAAATTGGATCGAACAACAACGGACGTTGACGACAGAAAGTACAGCGATTTTTATGCCATTTTCAGCGCAAGATCTTGATCATATAGATGGCAAATATTATGGACAAAATGAAATGACCAAAAATAGTGTAAGAATCGATCGCAAGCAACTAAACACGCCCAGTGGGATGATTTTAGGTAGCTCTGGTTCAGGTAAAGGCGTAGCCAAAAAATATGAAGAAATCACGACGTTACTTAAAAATCCAGAAGATGAGGTCATTTCGATCGATCCGGAAGATGAAGATACGATCATCGGCAATGATTTTGATGCTCAGATCATCAATATCGCCCCTAATACCAATACCTTCATCAACTTACTAGATATTTCAGAAGACTTGAGAGGAGAGGCAGATCCAGTAAAATTGAAATCTGACTTTCTCTTGACCGCTTGTGAAGCCTTGATCGGTGGGCCAACTGGTTTAAATTCAGCACAACGATCGATTATTGATCGTGTCACGCGATTGACGTATTTCAATTTTCAAAAAAGCTCAGAAAAATCAGCGCCGACATTGGCGGAAGATTGGTTTCCGCTTTTAAAAGAACAACCAGAAAAAGAGGCTCAGACATTGGCGTTAGATTTAGAGTTATACATTGATGGTTCCCTTTCGATGTTTTCTAAACCAACTAATGTTTCTTTAAATAAACGCTTTGTGATATACAATACGAAACAACTAGGGAACCAATTGAAAACTTTTGGGATGATGGTTGTGTTGGAACAAGTGTGGAATCGGGTCGTTCGCAATCGAGACAGAGGCATCACTACTTGGATCTATATTGATGAAATGCAACTCCTGTTAAATGATCCTTACTGTGAAAATTATTTTTTTGAACTATGGAGCCGAATCCGTAAATGGGGTGCGATTGCCACTGGTATCACTCAAAATGTCGAAACCTTATTATTGTCAGATAAAGCACGTCGGATGTTAAGTAATACGGAATTTATCATTATGTTGAAACAAGCGAAAAGTGATCTAGATGAGCTGTCTTCTTTGTTCAACCTTTCGTATCAGCAACAAAGACAATTACTCAATCCAATCAAAGGAGCAGGATTGATACGGGCAGGAAATGCCATTGTCCCTTTTTCCAACACTGTTGATCCAACAACAAAACTTTATGAATTGATCACCACTGATCCTGTCGAACGTCACAGATTACGACAGGAAGTATCGCCATGAAAAAAAACGATGTAGGCATTGGAGAGACCGCGAAAGCACGAAGTAAACGAAGGAGTAATAGATATTTTCTGCGTAGAAAAACGATAGATCCTCGCAGAGTCATGCTTGAATATCAGACAAAAATAGTTGATTTTTCTGTACTTGAAAATAAAACTTCGATCAGTAGTAAAGTTAGCCTTTACCTATTTGTTGGTGTTAGCATTCTCATATTTTTTCTCTTTTTCAGTATGATCGGCTTCGTTTCGTCTGCTACGATCAAAATCAATGAGCTTGAATTGACGAAGGTCTGGAAATATTTGACCGAATTGGATGCGGAATTGACACTAAAATTAAAGACAACAGAGAACACGATTTTAGTGAATGAACGAGTAGTAGCTGCAAATGAAGTCGTGATCAGGACTGATATTGAAGAGGTGCTGATTTATTTAGATATGGCTTATGATGACCAATTAGAAAAACCAAATGCTCTTAAAGAAACGATCCAAGGATTGCATGAACAGATGTGGCGAGTAGACAGTAACGAAGGTCAAATCAAATTAACATCACGATCATTGTCGCAAGTGATCACTTGGACGCCGGAGTGGAAAGAACGCAGACAGCTGTTAGCAGAAATTGGTCTTTATGCAAGTTTGACTGAATTAAGCAATCCATTGAAAGAAACAGACTCTTTACGCATAAAACAACGCTTTGGTTATTACGTAACAAATCAAGAAAAAAGCTTACTTGAAGGACTGCTCATCCAGACAGAACCGAAAGAAAGCATAGTCGCTGCAATCGCTGGAGAAATTACAAGAGACCAAGAGAACGTAACCATCATAACGAACAACCAAAGCATTACTTATCATGATGTCGATCTAACAGCTACTGAAGGACAGATGGTATCGGTGGGGACAGAGATTGGGCGAGTGAAACAAGATGAACTGTATCTGTCTTACCAGAAAAAAGGGGAAACCGTCAATCCAGCTTTTTATTTTCCAAATGTAGTCGATAACAATGAGACACAGCTTGATCCCATTGAAACAGATACTGCATTCAATGAACAGAAATTTCGAGAAGTGATTTTACTGCATTGTCACGCATTTAGTGATCATGCAGAGACGATCATCCAAGAAGCTAAAAAGAATAATATCTCCCCCATTGTTCTAGCAGCCATCATGATCCACGAAACTGCTTGGGGAACGAGCGAAGGGATTCGAGAAAAGAACAATCCCGGTGGGTTGATGCGAGAGAACGAGTTGCTTTCCTACAGTACACTTGAAGAGGGGATTGCGGCTACCGCACGAACACTGAACCAACTGATCGTGAACCAAAGACTGCTGACAGTCGAGCAACTCGGAAGTGTGTATTGTCCTGTAGGTGCAAGTAATGATCCTCTTGGCTTAAATCAATACTGGGTACCGGCGATCAAAGAATTATTTGTGCAACTAGGTGGCAGTAAAGAGATGAGCTTACTCTGGCAATCGAATCACACAGTGGGTCAAGAGGTGTTGACACAAGCCAGAACATTGTATCGTAAAAACGTTCAATACTCACAAGGCTTTGAACGAGGCACCTTTCCTTACCATGATTGCTCTTCTTTTGTTCTGTGGGCGATGAGAAGTGTCGGTTTGCCTGTTCCATTAGGTAGCACTGAGACATTGTATTCGTTGGAAGGGACTTTCCTGATGCCGATCAGTCGAGAAAATGTCAGAGCCGGCGACTTGTTTGTATGGGGGAAGAAAGGACACTCTTTAGGTAGTTATGGCCATACAGGGCTATTTTTAGACGATGGTGGTAAAACGATCCTTCATTGCACACCTGCTACTGCACGAGGGTATGGTCAAGAAGGCGATATCGTCATCACTCCATTTGAAGGGTATGCAGGTGATTTCCAGCTAGCCCCTGTTTATTTCTATCGATTGTTGGGAGAAAACAAATGAATACAAAATCCCGCTTCCTTTGTCTCATTCTAGCTTTCTTTCTGTTTGGTAGCGTGACTTTTAGTGTTGGCAGGTCTGTTAGCTCTTGTTCACAAGAACAAAGACAAGAGTCTGAACAGAAATCCGGAAAACTTTCGGAAGCCCAAGTCAGAGAATTTTTACAAGCTTATTATACGTTTGAAACAGTCGGCGACAATTACACCGCATATGTTGATGCTCTTTCTAACAAGATGAAAGAAAAAGCAAAAGCAGAACTAGGTAAACAAACGCATAGTCCGCAACGTTTTGGCTTTAGTCGCTGGCTTAAAAGCGAGCATTATTTTAAACAAACGAGTGATGAAACAGTCGAAGTCCTCTGTTTGGTTGATTTTACAACGTCTTTATTGAATGAAGAAGGTGGAGTTGTAAAAAAAGAGATTCGCCATCGTGTGGGCGTCAAACTGACTTATCTCTATGACACTGATAGTCATCGCCATTTATTGGAGGGTCTCGAGCAGTTGATTTCTTTTTATGAAGACACAACGATTGAGCAATGAGGGACCTTACAGAGGGACGCAACAAAAATGAATGAGGGGAGTGACAACGTATGGCGAAAGAAACTGTAATCATCGATCAGATCCATCACTTACAAGTAAAAGAGACTCAGTTGGATTTGTTTCAGGCTTTGGAAGATTTAGAAACTGAAAATCGACGAGTTTTGCTAGCAAACACACAAGGACAATGTCGCATACGTATTTATGATCGTAAGGGAGAAATGATGATAGAAAAAGTGCTTCAATTTCCTTTGACAGAGGAGATTGAAGAGATCTTAAGTCAACACTGGGAGCAAGAAATAGCCAATACAAAAGAGAAGAGTCAGTTCCCTCATTCAAGCAACACGCTGAAAAAAAATCAGTTGTTACAAATCAATTGGAAAAAAATCATCAAGCGATTACTTCTTAGTGGAGTAATCGTTTTTGTTGTGATTCAAGGTGTCGGTTTGTTTGTTGAACAAAGAACAAATAATGAGCAAGCGACAACCGAAGAAAATCAGAAAAGTTCATGGCAATCATTAGTAGAAACAGGTGCGTATGAAGAAGCTGCGGAAGAATATCCTGCTCAGTATCAGCAATTGATCAATCACTTAGTAGAACAAAAGGAATTTTCTTGGATAGAGAAGTTGAATGAGCAAAAGCCAACAGGAAATGCCACCTTTGATCTGGCTTTTTATTATAAAGATTGGAAAAAAGTGATTGCGACCCACGTGGAACAATTGACGGAAAAGCGCCAAGTCAAGTTAGCGATTGCTTATTTGGAGCTGGAACAAGTACAAGAAGCCGTTGTGTTGAATCGCCACTTGAAACATCCGGAGATCACGTTAGCACTGGATCAGTTTTATTTTGAAAAAAGTCTTGATTGGTTGAAAGAAAAAGAAATGAACAAAGCGAAAGAAGCGTTTGAACAAATCCAAACGGAAGAATTAAAAGCGGTGATGGCGGCTTACATAGAGCAAGGAACGATTATCTTAGATTTCATTACGTTCTATGAGGCGTCAGCCGATACGTCTGAAAATCTAGCGCTTTGGGAAGAGCGACTGGCTCGATTAGGAGAATCAACGGAATAAAAAACTCACTTTGCAAAAAAAAGTCCAAAAGATCACGAGGATGCGCCTTTTCGTAGGTATCTACAGATAAAATGCTCCCTTAAATGAAGAAAATAACTGTTTCAGCGTCTCTAATCAGTACCAGAAGTCTTGCATCAAAACGCTTATTTTGATCACTCCATGTTTTGGCACAAATGATCGTGACAAAGTACGACTATTTATCTAATTGGTAAGCGGATACAATTTGGTTAAAGAAAGAGAAAAAGGAGCGATTGAAGTGGAAGAGACGATGCCAAAAAATAAAATTTCATTCAAAGCAAAAGTACAAAAGTTAGGAAGTACCTTATCCAGTATGGTGATGCCAAATATCGGCGCGCTGATTGCTTGGGGCGTTCTTACTGCATTATTTATTCCAGATGGCTATTTACCAAATGAAGCATTCGCTACGATGGTCGGCCCGATGTTGACGTATTTGATTCCTTTATTGATCGGTTACACCGGAGGGAAAGTCATCGGAGGTGATCGCGGTTCAGTTGTCGGGGCAATTGCAACGATGGGTGTGATCGTTGGGACAGATATTCCAATGATGCTAGGTGCCATGATCATGGGTCCGTTAGGTGGCTTTGCCATCAAGAAATTCGACCAAGTGTTTCAAAAACATATCAAATCAGGTTTTGAAATGTTGGTCAATAATTTCTCCGCAGGATTGATCGGTTTTGCGTTAGCATTGATCGGATTTTCTGCAATTGGTCCAGTAGTGGACACACTGACACAAGCGATGGCAACAGGTGTTGAAGCAATTTTAAATGCAAATTTGATTCCATTGACGAGTATCTTTATCGAACCAGCGAAAATCTTGTTTTTGAATAATGCGATCAACCACGGTATTTTGACTCCCTTAGGAACAGAACAAGTGGCTACAGCCGGTCAATCGATCCTGTTCTTATTGGAAGCAAATCCTGGACCAGGTCTAGGTGTATTGTTAGCTTTCACATTATTTGGTAAAGGCGCGGCAAAATCATCTGCACCGGGTGCAATGATCATCCATTTCTTAGGTGGAATCCATGAAATCTATTTCCCATACGTAATGATGAAACCGTTATTATTCTTATCAGTGATTTTTGGTGGGATGACTGGTAGTTTCGTTTTCCAATTGATGGATGCAGGCTTACGTGCCCCAGCTTCACCGGGTTCGATCATTGCCATTTTAGCAATGGCACCATT
Organism: Enterococcus mundtii; assembly: GCF_002947535.1. Taxonomy (GTDB): domain Bacteria; phylum Bacillota; class Bacilli; order Lactobacillales; family Enterococcaceae; genus Enterococcus_B; species Enterococcus_B mundtii_B. The sequence goes on along the minus strand of NZ_PUAP01000022.1, from coordinate 93,694 downwards.
GAGTGCTTACTTACCAGTTATTCTAGGGATCGTGGCTGCAACAGCCGTTTCTTTCGGGATCTCTGCGGTCATTCTAAAAGCTGATGCGAAAGAAACAAGTGAAGATTTTGAAAAATCAGTAGAAGCGACTCGTCAAGCGAAACAACAAGCGAAAGGAACTGGAACAACTAGTCAAGGACAACCAGCCTTATCAGCAATCAAAAAAATCATTTTCGCCTGTGATGCTGGGATGGGCTCAAGTGCAATGGGTGCTTCCTTGTTAAGAAAAAAAGTCCAAGAGCATAATTTACCTCAAGTCGTGACGAATCAAGCCATCAGTCAATTGTCTGATGAAGCGGACGTATTGATCGTGACCCAAGTCGAGTTACAGGAACGGGCAAAACAAAAAGCGCCACATGCTCATTTCGTTGCAGTAGAAAACTTCTTGAATTCACCAAAGTATGAGGAAATCATCCAAGCATTAGGAAGTAAGGAAGAGACACAACTAAGCCAACCAATCACTTCTGCTTCAACGGATGATTTGGATTTATCTGAATTAAAAGATGTCAAAGAGATCTTACTTGTTCATGACGATCGTGCAGGATCAGCGACAATGGGAATGTCCTTATTGAAAGATATTTTAAAGAAAAACCAACTGGAGATCCCTTTGAAAAAAATCAATATTGAAGAGTTGACGGAGCAACCGAACACCTTGATCGTTTCCAGAGAATCATTGTCTGAGGTAGCACGTTCAGTAGCACCCCATTCACTCCATTTTTCAGTGGCGACGATGGTCAGTCCACAAAAATATGAAACGATTGCTCACTATTTGAAAAAAGTAGCGTAAGGAGGAAATAAAATGTCTGAATTAGCATTTGATATGATCGAGTTGAATAAAGCTTTTGCCACAAAAGAAGAGGCCATCCGATACTGTGGAAGAAAATTGGTGGAAGCAGGTTGTGTCGAAGAACCATACATTGACGCAATGGTGGAACGTGACGCGATGTTGTCCGTCTATATGGGGAATTTTATCGCGATCCCTCATGGAACAGATGAAGCCAAAGCATTCGTAAAAAAATCAGGGATCTGTGTGATCCAAGTACCAGATGGTGTCAATTTCGGAACTGAACAAGAAGAGAAGATTGCGACAGTCTTGTTTGGTATCGCTGGTGTAGGAGAAGAACATTTGCAATTAGTGCAACAAATCGCACTTTACTGTAGCGACATGGACAATGTTGTTCAATTGGCAGATGCACTGAGCAAAGAAGAAGTCACACACAATCTAGCAATTGCTTAAGGAGAGAAGACGAATGAGAGCAGTACACTTTGGTGCCGGAAATATCGGCAGAGGATTTATTGGAGAAATTTTAGCTGACAATGGGTTTGACATCACGTTTGTTGATGTCAACGAACAGATTATCGATTCATTAAATGAAAAAGGACGTTATACGATCGAACTAGCTGACGAATCGAAAAAACAACTTATCGTTGAACGCGTTCGCGGATTGAACAACCAAAAACAGCCTGAACAAGTGATCAAAGAAATAGCACAGGCAGATCTTTTGACCACAGCGATCGGTCCCAATATTTTACCGTTCATTGCTGAACTGATTGCAAAAGGGATCGAGCAAAGAGAACAAGAGGGCAACCAGCAACCATTAGACATCATCGCTTGTGAGAATATGATCGGTGGCTCTGAGCATCTAAAAATGGAAGTCTATAAATACCTGGCAGATACTCGTTTTGCAGATCAATCGATCGGTTTTCCGAATGCCGCAGTGGATCGTATTGTGCCGATGCAAAAACATGAAGATCCTTTATTTGTACAAGTCGAGCCTTTTAAAGAATGGGTCATCGATGATACGCAAAGAAAAAATAAAGAGATTTCGTTAAATGGCGTACTATACGTCAAAGATTTGGAACCATATATTGAACGGAAATTATTTAGTGTGAACACAGGACATGCGACTGTAGCTTACACCGGTGCATTATTAGGATATGCAACGATCGATGAGGCGATGCAAGATTCGTTAGTTGTTGCTCAACTAAAATCAGTGCTACAAGAAACAGGAAGTTTACTGGAAGCAAAATGGGGCTTTGATAATAAACAACATGAAGCCTATATTGAGAAAATCATCCAACGTTTCCAAAATAAATACATCTCAGATGCCATCACTCGAGTAGCTCGAACGCCTTTACGTAAGTTAGGCTATCAAGAACGCTTTACTCGTCCGGTTCGCGAGTTGCAAGAATACAATTTGACTTGTCCTCATTTAACAGCCACGATGGGCATCATTTTCAACTACTACGATCCTGAAGATGAGCAAAGTCGTCAATTGCAGGAGATGAAAGTGCGAGAGAACATGGATCAGTTGATCCAAGAAGTCACAGGTATCCATGATCCGACAACGATCAGTAACATCAAGCAAAATGTGATGCGTTATGCGAAACAAGTGGCTTGATTCTTGATTCAATCAATGGAATAAAAAAGTAGATTGTAAAAAAACCTCTAAAAATATCTTAGATATTTTTAGAGGTTTTTCGCTGTTTACTTGATTGGAGCTGCTGCAACTGTTGGTAGATCAAGTTCTTTTCCATAACGTTTCTCTAATGCTAAGCGAACGAGACGCTCCGCTAAATGTTCATTACGTGCTAAGATCGGACCATGGAAATAGGAGCCGTAAACGTTGCGGTAAATGACACCTTCTGATTGATCTTCCCCATTATTCCCTTGGCCTTTGACGATTTTTCCAAGTGGGCGTTCGCCTTCGCCAAGAAATGTTCGACCATTATGATTTTCAAATCCATAATAGGTTTCGTGGAACTCTTCGTTGTGGATCACGATGTCGCCGATGAAGCGATTATTCTCTTGGCTTAAAGTGTAATGATCCAACGCACCGATTCCTTGGATTTTTTCACCGTTTGCGCCCATATAATAATGACCAAGTAGTTGATAACCGCCACAAATTGCAAGTACGACACCATCATTTTCAATATAATCAGTTAATGCTACTTTCTTTTCTTGAATATCTTTTGAGATGATCATTTGTTCAAAATCTTGACCGCCTCCGAAGAACACTAAGTCGTATTTATCTGCCTCAAAGGGTTCATGGATGCTGACGATCTCTGTATGAGAAGTGATGCCCATTTTTTTTGCGATATATTGGAGCATCAAGAGATTGCCGTTGTCACCATAAGTATTCATCAGATTCCCATAGAGATGGGCAATGCGTAATTCGTAGTTAGCCACGATTCATGCCTCCTTTGATAAAGCCTTGACTCGCTAATTCTTTTCGCAATTGTAGGACAGCTGTATAGGTCGCTAAAATATAGACATGATCCGTCGGTAATTGCTTGATTTTCTCAATGACATCAGTCAATTCTTTTGATTGTGTCAATTTGTCTTCAGCGATACCCGCTACTTTCAAACGTAGTGCCATATCTGTGTGGCGATCGCCTCCAGCAATCACAGCGGGGATCTCCATATCTGCAAAGCGTTCAAATTCTCCGTCCCAGATCCAACTCACATCGATCCCATCTGCGTAGTTCGCATTCAATAGGGCGACTAATGAAAATGGATATGGCGCATGGCCCATCATGTCGATGACTTGGTTGATCCCTACAGGATTTTTGACTAGGACCAAGGTACAGGACTTGCCATCGATCTCGATGACTTCTTGACGACCAAATACTTTTTCGTCATATCCTAAACCTTGTCTGATTTTCTCAGGAACGACACCATAATATTCAGCCACCGCAGTAGCTGCTAAAGCATTATAGACATTGTACATGCCACCAACTTCGATGCCATATTCATTGCCATCAATGACGAAATCAGCTGATTTGTTGTCCATTCGTTTCATTTCTGTCAAACGATAATCCAGTTCTGGACGTTTAAAGTCACAATTTGGACAATAGTATTTACCTAAGTTTGCATAAGTGATCATTTTGTAGTGCAAGATGTGATGACATTTCGGACACAACACGCCATCTGTATTGTAATGCGCCATCTGTTCATGGTCTTCTTCGTGATCAAATCCATAATATTTTCTAGGGTTGACCGTCTCAACTGAATTGAAGATCGGAGAATCGCCATTACTGATGATCGTAGCGTCTGGTGATTTTGCGGCACCGTCAACGATCATTTTGTAAGTGGTATAGATTTCACCGTAACGGTCCATTTGGTCACGGAAAATGTTTGTAAATAAAAATAGCTCAGGTTTGATGTATTCAGTCACTCTACTTAGACTGGCTTCATCGATTTCTAACACCGCAAATTTCTTTTGCCCTTTTCCGGCTTTTGCTTGTAAAAAAGTCGAAACGATTCCTTGGACCATGTTGGCGCCAGTAGGGTTCGTCAAGACTTCATCAAATTGTTGTCGTAAGATATTGACGGTCAAAGCGGTCGTCAATGTTTTGCCATTTGTTCCAGTTACGACGACGACTTGATAGTCTTTTGCTAATGTATCTAAAATATGAGGATCGATCGATAAAGCAAGTTTACCTGGTAAACTTGATCCTCCTTTAAAAAAGGTTTTTAGTCCCCATTGTGCGGTTTTACCAACTGCAATCGCAAATTGACTGCGTATTCCCATTATGTAACCTCCAAAACGTCATAATTACAAATAAATTCAACTAATCATACCATATGTTGAAAAAAAGGTTAAATTGCTTTGTCTTATTTTACAAAAGTTTATACTGTTCGCAAAACAAAAAAGAAAGAAGCGAGAAAACGAATAACTATCGCTTCCTGGCTTCTTACTTATCGGTTTTTTAAAGTAAGGATGGACTTGTTTACCCGATAATGATTTTCTCTGTAGGATATTCATAACCTAAATCTCGTGTTTCTTTTGGCACAAATAACATTAATGTATATAACATTCCGATACGTCCAATAAACATCAAAGCACCGATCGTGATTTTTCCGACGGTTGACAGATCACCAGTGATGCCTAGTGACAGCCCTGTTGTTCCAAAAGCAGAAGTCACTTCCACGATGATTGAGATCAGCGGTTGTTTCTCCGTGGCGGATAGAAAAAGAATACAGAAGAAGCACATCCCTAAGGAGAGCATAAAAACGACCACTGATTTTCGGACATCATCTTCATCGATTCGACGACCAAAAATATTAATGTTATCTTCACTTTTCAAAAACGAGTAAAGATAAAGACCAATGATCGCCACAGTCGTGGTTCGGATACCACCACCGACAGAACTCGGACTACAACCAATGAACATCAATAAGGAAAAGACGATCAAGGTGGTGATTTGAAAATCTCCTAGATCATGGATCTGTAAACCCGCATTACGAGTTGTCATGGAATAAAACATTGAATTGATCCACTGGACACTAGGATGTAGGTCTTTGAACAGGTGATTTTTTTCAAGTAAAAAAATCAAGACAGTCCCGCTTACAAATAAAATGACAAAGGCGAGGACGGCGAGTTTTGTAAACAAAGAGAACCGAAAAGGAATCTTGGCTTTCGTTTTTCGATACAAGCGCCATTCTCGAAACTCCATCAATACCGGAAAACCGATCCCACCAATGAAAATCAGGAACATGATCATAAATAAAAAAGGATAGTCATGTTCAAATGGCTTGATCGACTCACCAGTAATATCGAATCCCGAATTTGTGACCGCGGAAATAGCTTGATAAAATCCATGGAAAACGGCTTCGTGCCAATGATCGAAATAGCCGCGAATATAGAAATAAACGGAGAACAAGGCACCAAATAGCAATTGGAACCAAAGCAATATGACAAAAGTGATCCGAATCAAACGAACGATACCAGATAAACGTGGTTGGTTCATATCTGTCATGATCAATTGTCTTTGACGTAATGTGATCCGTCGTTTAGAAAAGATAATAAATGCCGTTGAGATCATCATGATCCCTAAACCACCCACTTGAAACAACACTTCGAGTAAAATAATGCCATTGTTATTAAAAATCGCATGGATGTCAAATGTCGAAAGACCAGTGACACTGATCGTACTGATCGCCATAAAAAGCATGTCGATAAACGAAGCATGACTACCTGGATTTCGAAAAAATGGGACGTAAAACAAGCCCAAAGAAATCATGGTCATTAAAATATAATAAAATACGATAATTTGAATAGAAGAAAAGTGACTAGAAGCATATCTTGCACTACGTCTTCGCCATTTTCGAAAAAAAAGATTCAATTGCACAAATTCGATCCTCCTTGTTAGGTCTTTCTTTCAGTATACCGACAATAAAATAAATACACAAAGAAATAATAAAACTAAAATTTACCAGAATTTTAGTTATTGGAAAAGTGTCTTATAATAAAGATGACTTTGCTAAAACAATTAGGAGGAAATTAGTGATAGAATGTAACATATTAGTAGGTAAAAGACTGTCTAGTTGCTGGTATAGCAGCATTCGAGTAAATCTACACAAAACTTTCATGAAAAAATAAGAAAAAAATAAGAAATTTATGGTAAAACTAAGAATACGTGTGAGAAAAATCAACTTTTGCCATGCTGATCAAGACTTCAAGCGGCAACAAGGAAAAGGATGAGAGAATATGCGAAAAGTAGCACCTATATTAAAGCCAATCGCTGTATTGACGATTTCGACGATTGTTGCTACCACGACAGGCATTGTTAATAGTTCTAGCTATCGTGCACCAAGTCGTTCGACAGAGACTACGACAACTACTACCAATGAAGGAACAGGACAAACGAATGACACGGCAGAAACAACACCAACGACTGTAGAACAAGACACAACCAATTCTACATACAACCAAAACTCAGTACCAGAAAGTTCAGTGGATGAAGGGAATGCAGGATATACGACCGATTCGACTATTCAAAATCAAGGAGACGACAGCGGTTCAACTACAACGCCAAGTACCACTACACCAAGCAGTACGACGCCTAACACGACGCCAAGTACTTCTACGCCAAGTGAAGGCAATCTAAATGAAAATAATACACCTACAGAGCAATCCGCTGAAACGCAGATGTATAATCAACAGGCAGGTGATGAAGAATGACGTTCATATTAGATATCATCAATGGAATACACAAGTTTTTAGGATATTTAGATATCAGTCCTAAATATTTGAACCGAGGCTATACTATATTAAGTGTGATCCCGACCGTTTACCTTTTACGGATTGTTTATGGGTTATGGCAAAACCAAAACTATTTACAGTTCTTTTTATACGGATTAGGCTTTTTAGTTCTTTTATATTTCATCGTTCTAAATGTGTTTTATTACTTTTTTGATAAAAATTCAAAAGCCGATGTGACCCAAGTGATCGTGAAATATCTACCTGATGAAGCATTCAATATTGAAGGAGAAACGGTTCGCGGGAACAACGGAAATATCGACAAAGTCAATACAGAAAAAGCCAATGTTCTATTCGATGAAGACTACCAATTGAAACTAGCAGAGAATATGCGCTATTTAATTGAAAAAGGTGAAATAAAAGTCAATGAACTTGGTCGGATGGATGGGTTCTTGATTGATCGAAATACACTTTATCCGTACTATTATGTGAAAAAAATCTCCGACAAAACTTATCAATTAAGTATCGGCCGTAATTATTCCAGCATGGAAAAAGTAGGAATCATCAAGGTCGACTCGCCAGAAGATCACATTGAACCCGTAGGCTTATTCCTTGCAGGCGGTGATTTTGTCAAAGATGGTCTTAGATACCATGAACCCTATCGTTTGAAGTTGATCATCAAGAAAAATCAACCAAAAGAACAAGAAGGTGAAGTGACATACAGTCGAAGCCAACGAAGAAAAAAATCAAAAGTGTAGGATAAATCTTCTCCATCGAGTATTTATATAGCTCTAATATTAAAGATATATGAAGTTCAAAAAACATTTCTAAAAAAAACTGATTATTCCCAACACGATCCAACACTTATTCTTTCTTTTAATCGATAAAAAATGTAAAATAAAGAATAGCTAACAAATAAATAAAAAATAACATAAAAATGTTTGGTTAATAGGAGGTATAAAGTGAAAAACTTTTTGAAAAATTGGGGAATCTTGATCGTTGTTTTAGCCGCCATCATTTTGGCAAGAGTCTATGTATTTACACCGGTCACAGTCAGTGGTCATTCCATGGACCCTTCGTTACATGATGGACAACGTTTGATTTCATCTAAAATCTCAGATTTTGATCGCTGGGATATCATTACAACAAAAGAACCTGGGGACGAAGAACGGATGATCGTGAAACGAATCATTGGGATGCCAGGGGATACTGTCAAAATGGAAGATGATCAACTATACATCAATGGGGAAAAGCAAGATGAACCTTACTTAGATGAGTACAAAAAAGAATTTTCAGAAGACAAGCTACAAGAGGAATATTCTTATAATTCAGCCTTCCAATCGCAAGCTGAAAATGCTGAAACGTTCACCAGTGATTTTGAATTCACTGTTCCTGAGGGACAATACTTGGTACTGGGCGACAATCGTTTGATCTCAAAAGACAGCCGCATGTTTGGTTTAGTCGATGAAGATTTGATCCAAGGCAAAGTCGTTTTCCGTTACTGGCCGTTGAATAAGATCAATATCATTTAATCAATGCTAAGTAAAGTGGTAATGATATAACTCTAAAAAGTAAAGATATACCCTAAAAAAACCTCAACATTCGTTTGGAATGTTCGAGGTTTTTTGTTATATAAACTACATCAACAGGTGATCAATTATAATTTTTTTATAAAATTACGTTATTTTCAAAATTTGTTCATAAAGTAACGCTAAAGTGAAAAGCACATAGATATAAATAACTATTAAAATATATAGGAGTGACAGCATGAAAAAATTTATCTCAATATTAGCTGTATCATCAGGACTGGTTTTGTTTTCTGCATGTTCAACAAATCCGTCAGATCAAGCTGCAGTGACGTATAAAGGCGGTACGATCTCAGAGCAGGAACTAGTTGACCACCTGAAAAAAATCAAGGGTGCGGAGACCGCTGTCCAAGATTTGATCATCTTCCAGATTTTTGAAGAAAATTACGGCGACAAAATTACGGCTGAAGATGTAGATAAAGAATACAACGCTAGCAAAGAAGCCCTCGGTGATTCTTTCGATTCGCAATTGAAATTAGCGGGCTATACGACTGAATCCTACAAAGAAGAAATCAAAAAAGGATTAGCTTATAAGGAAGGGTTACGAGCGAATGTCGAATTGACGGACGAGGATCTTAAAACAGCTTGGGAAAACTTCCATCCAGAAGTAGAGGCACAATTGATCAAAGTAAGTAGCGAAGATGAAGCCAAGGAAATCAAAAAGTCACTCAATGAAGGGGGCGACTTTGCTAAAATCGCCAAAGAAAAATCGACCGATGAAGCGACAAAAGAAAAGGGTGGAGAAATCACCTTTGACTCGCAATCTACAAGTGTGCCAGCAGAAGTCAAACAAGCAGCGTTCAAGCTTAAAAATGAGGAAGTATCTGATGTTATCACAGCGACTAATTCCTCTACGAATGCCACGGAATATTATCTTGTAAAAATGGTCAAACAACAAGAAAAAGGCAATGATATGTCGAAATACAAAGATGAATTAGAAAAAATAGCAACAGAGACAAAAATAGCAGATCCAACATTCCAACAAGAAGCTGTGCGTAATGAATTGAAAAAAGCAAATGTAAAAATCAAAGATGAAGATTTCAAAAACGTATTAAGTGGCTTGATGACGGAACCATCCACAAGCGAAAGTTCGACCGATGCTTCAACTGACGCTTCAACAAACACTTCGACAGATAGTTCAAACTAGTTGATCAATGGAGGAACTAAACACAGAAACAATTATATTTTAGCGACTCTAAGTGTAGTGAGCGTTCTAATCAAATTCAAATTCAATTAAAATTAGCAAAAACCCGAGAATAATTATTTTATTTTCGGGTTTTGCGTATTCATGAAAGGTTTTTTTATAGAAATAGAAAATGCTTATTCTTTGCTTGCTATAGCCAAAAACAAAGAAGCATCTTGTTTCATAAACAAGTTTTTTCCGTGATGGAATGTTTCAATTGAAAGTGGTTTAAATCCAGCAAGCTTCAATTGTTCTCTTAGCTCCTCGTGGTCAAAACCATTATGGACTTTTGGATGCTGGATGTTTTCGTTCTTATCGAAGTCAACGATATAAAGTTTTCCACTTGGATGAAGCATTTGCGAAAGTTGTTTTAAAATGACTTTCGTTTCTGGAATATGCAACAAGACTAAAGATAGTAGAATGATATCGGCTTTCTCTTCTGGCAACGCCATTGTGGCATCCACTTCTACCGTTCGTACATTTGTTTGTTTTGCTTCTTTGATTTTTTTATCAGCCATCGCCAGCATTCCTGCGGCTGAATCCATGATGATCACTTCTTTAAAACGTGAGGCAAGGGGTAACGTGACGAGACCAGTTCCTCCACCGTAATCGATCAATTTCTGGTCATAAGTCTGTTCGGACAATTCTTTTTCAACAGCTGAACGAATCGTGGTAGCTAATTGGATTCGCTCGGGGGTGTCATAATGGTTCGCGATTTGGTGGAATATTTCGGACATAAGCGCCCTCCTTTATTTTTCATTCGATTATACCAAAAGAAGCGTGGGTAGTTTATTGTTTTGCAACAAAAATAGCAACATTTTCACTAAGGAAATCTCGCTTCGAAAATTCTCACTGTAAAAATGATTGAAAATCAAGTATAATACCATAGGAACAAACTGGAAGGTGAATGAGGACATGGCACAACTATTTTTTAAGTACGGCGCAATGAACAGCGGCAAGACAATCGAGATTTTAAAAGTCGCACATAATTATGAAGAACAAAACAAACCGGTTGTTTTGATGACCAGCGGAATCGATACAAGAGATGGCGTTGGCGTAGTTTCAAGCAGAATCGGGCTGAAACGTGAAGCAATTCCCATTTTTGAAACGACCGATGTATTTGAAGTCATCCAGCAGATGGAACATCCACCATACTGTGTATTGATCGATGAAGCGCAGTTCTTAACAAAAGAACATGTCTTAGCATTCACGAGAATCGTTGATGAACTCAATATTCCGGTGATGGCATTCGGATTAAAAAATGATTTTAGAAATGAATTATTTGAAGGATCGAAATATTTATTGCTTTATGCAGACAAAATCGAAGAAATGAAAACGATCTGTTGGTTCTGCCATAAGAAAGCAATGATGAATTTACATTATATAGACGGAACACCGGTGTACGAAGGAGATCAAGTCCAAATTGGCGGCAATGAAGCCTATTATCCCGTATGTCGAAAACACTATTTTCATCCATTGATGATCACAGAAGGAGATTAAGCATGTACGATCAATTACAATCAATCGAAGACCGTTACGAAGAGCTTGGGGAACTACTGAGTGACCCAGAAGTGATTTCAGATACGAAACGTTTCATGCAGCTTTCAAAAGAAGAAGCAAGTACACGTGAAACGGTCGAAGTTTATCGTCGTTACAAGGAAGTCGTTCAAGGAATCAAAGATACAGAAGAATTACTCGGCGAAAAGTTAGACGACGAAATGGCAGAGATGGCAAAAGAAGAATTAGCTGATTTGAAAAAAGAAAAAGAAGAACTAGAAGAAAAAATCAAGATTTTATTGCTTCCTAAAGATCCAAACGATGACAAAAACATCATCATGGAAATTCGCGGAGCCGCTGGTGGCGACGAAGCTGCACTATTTGCAGGGGATCTTTTCTCAATGTATCAACGATATGCAGAGGGTCAAGGCTGGAAGACAGAAGTTTTGGAAGCAAGTGTGACAGGGATCGGTGGCTATAAAGAAGTCATCATGATGATCTCAGGTGAAAATGTCTACTCGAAATTAAAATATGAAAGTGGCGCACATCGAGTTCAACGTGTCCCTTCAACAGAATCTCAAGGGCGTATCCATACATCAACGGCAACCGTCGTTGTCATGCCTGAAGCAGAAGAAGTGGAAATCGATCTGGCTGACAAAGATATCCGTGTCGATATCTACCATGCATCTGGAGCCGGCGGACAGCATGTCAATAAGACAGCATCTGCGGTACGTTTGACTCACTTACCCACTGGAATCGTGGTAGCAATGCAAGATGAACGTTCACAATTGAAAAACCGTGAGAAAGCGATGAAAGTCTTACGTGCGCGTGTCTATGACAAGATCCAACAAGAAGCACAAAGCGAATATGATGCGAACCGTAAATCTGCGGTAGGGACTGGGGATCGTTCAGAGCGTATCCGCACATATAACTTCCCTCAAAATCGCGTGACCGACCACCGTATTGGCTTGACGATCCAAAAATTGGACCAGATTCTAGCTGGAAAACTAGATGAGATCGTCGACGCATTGATCGTGTACGACCAAACATCTAAGTTGGAAGAGATGCAAAATGGATAAAACCTATCGAGAAGTCCTCACACGGGCTTCTTCTTTTTTAGAAGAACAAGGAGTAGAAGGGTATAATATCCAGTTTGTCTTTCTTGAACGAAAGCAGTGGACGAAACTGGATTGGCTCATGCGAATGAATGAACCAATCACAACCGAGGATCAAGCCATGATCGATGCAGATATGCAACGACTAGTACAACATTATCCGCCCCATTATTTATTAGGTTATGCTGAATTTTTTGATCACCGCTTGAAAGTCACGGAAGCAACCTTGATTCCTCGGCCAGAAACCGAAGAATTAGTCGCGCTATGTTTGGCAGAAACAAGCGAAGAAACCTTAAATGTCGTGGATATTGGTACAGGAACAGGGGCAATCGCCATCAGCTTGAAAGCCGCTAGAAAAAATTGGCGGGTCTCAGCAATTGATTTATCTTTAGAAGCACTAGCTGTTGCTAAGGAAAATGCAGAACATGAACAAACGACGATCAACTTTTATCATGGCGATACGTTGGAACCTGTCATGGATCAAACCTTTGATGTCATTATTTCTAATCCCCCTTATATCAGTCGAACAGAATGGTCGGTGATGGATCAAAGCGTACAGACCTACGAACCGAAGATGGCATTGTTTGCTGAAGAAGATGGTTTAGCGATCTATCAGAAAATCGCAAAGGAAGCTTCACAACTATTAGCTAGCGATGGACAACTTTTTTTAGAGATCGGTTTCCAACAAGGAGCAACTGTCAAAGCAATCATGGAGCAAGCCTTTCCTACAAAAAAAGTATTGATCAAAAAAGATATGGCAGGCAATGATCGGATGATTTTTGTTACCAATTAGTTTGTGGATGAAAAAATTTTTTTCTGTTTTTTTATAATAAAAAAACATTGATTTGATAAGGATGAAAACGAATATTTGAGTTATCAACACACTTATCCACTATTGACAAACTAGTTATCAACAAATTGTGCATAACTACCGAAAGAAACGGAATAAACCAAGGATTTTGAAAAAAGAGGATGTGGATAGACTGTGGAAACAATTAAATATGATGAAACACAATTGAATGAAGCTGCGAAGGAATTAGCAGTAGGAAATCTAGTGGCTTTTCCAACGGAAACTGTCTATGGATTAGGGGCTAATGCCCTTTTGCCGGAGGCTGTCAAACAGGTCTTTACAGTGAAAGGTCGACCACAAGACAACCCATTGATCGTCCATGTCGCTTCCTTCGAACAAGTAAAAGAGTATGTGGACAACTTTCACCCATTAACAGAACAAATTGTGAAAAACTTCTGGCCAGGACCACTGACTTTGATTTTTCACATCAAAAAAGGTAGCTTACCGGGGATTGTCACCGGAGGTTTATCCACAGCTGCTTTTCGCATGCCAGATAACAAAAAAACGTTAGAATTGATCCAATTAGCAGGTGTACCACTTGTAGGTCCAAGTGCCAACACTTCAGGTAAACCGAGTCCGACAACAGCAGACCATGTCTTTCATGATCTAAATGGAAAAATCACAGGAATCATTGACGATGGGGCGACGAGGATCGGTGTAGAATCAACGGTACTTGATTTGAGTGACCCATCTGCACCACCGATGATCTTACGACCAGGCGCGATCACGAAAGAGCAACTAGAAGCCGTCATTGAAAGTCCAGTGGCGACAGACCGCCATTTGGTCAAAGAATCTGAAACACCGAAATCTCCGGGGATGAAATACAAACATTACTCACCTGATACTCGAGTATTGATGGTTGAAAAAACGGATTGGTTAGAGGCGATCATCTGGACAAAAGAGCAAAAACTACGTACCGGTATTTTAGCTGGACCAACAATTGCTGATCAGGTACGCAAGGATGTCGCAGCTGTGTATATGTATTACGATGATTCAGTAGAGGCAGCAACGAAAGGGTTGTTTGCGGGGTTACGTGGCTTAGATGATGAGCGATTAGCACTTGATCTAATTTTAGTACAAGTTGCACCTGAAGAAGGTCTGGGCATTGCGTATATGAATCGCTTGAAAAAAGCCGCAGGACAAAATTATTATAAAAAATGATCCAGAAGTGATTGCTGCAAAATCATTCTGTGATACAATCTAGGAAACAAACTAAAATAGCTATTTAAGAAATAATGTTCGTATTCTTAGCTAGTAATGTTTGGTCAACATCAAAAAAAGACAGATAAACGGAACAATCATTTGAAATTTAGAGAAGTTGACACATAAATAAATAAGGAGTTGTTGTTTGTGGTAGACTACAAAACGTTTGACCCTGATTTATGGGCAGCAATCGCAAAAGAAGAGGAAAGACAAGAAAACAATCTGGAGCTGATCGCTTCTGAAAACTTTGTCTCTGAAGCTGTGATGGCGGCACAAGGAAGTATTTTGACGAATAAGTACGCAGAAGGGTATCCAGGACGCCGTTATTATGGTGGGTGTGAATTTGTGGATATCGTTGAAAATCTGGCGATCGATCGTGCCAAAGAATTATTTGGTGCCGATTTTGTCAATGTTCAACCACACTCTGGATCACAAGCCAATACAGCTGCTTATCTCGCGTTAGTTGAACCGGGGGATACGATCTTAGGAATGGATCTTTCTGCTGGCGGACATTTGACACATGGCTCTCCAGTCAATTTTAGTGGAAAAACGTATCACTTCGTTGCTTATGGTGTAGATCCGACAACAGAAGTCATTGATTATAATGTCGTACGCATCTTAGCGAGAAAACATCAACCAAAATTGATCGTAGCAGGAGCAAGCGCCTATGGTCGAACGATCGATTTTGCAAAATTCAGAGAAATCGCGGACGAAGTTGGGGCAAAATTGATGGTCGATATGGCACACATTGCTGGATTAGTTGCAGCGGGTGTTCATCCAAGCCCAATCCCTTATGCCGATATCACAACAACTACTACTCACAAAACATTACGAGGACCTCGTGGCGGGATGATCTTAACGAACAATGAAGAGTTGGCGAAAAAAATCAATAGCGCAGTCTTTCCAGGCATCCAAGGTGGCCCTTTGGAGCATGTGATTGCCGGAAAAGCTGCTGCATTTAAAGAAGCATTGACTCCTGAATTTAAGGAATATAGCGAACAAGTCATTGCCAATGCAAAAGCCATGGCAAAAGTATTCAATCAATCGATTGGTACCCGAGTGATTTCAGGTGCCACAGATAACCATTTGATTTTGATCGATGTACGTGACTTAGAATTGAACGGAAAAGAAGCAGAAGCGATTTTGGACAGTGTTCATATCACCGTCAATAAAAACTCGATTCCTTTTGAAACACTAAGCCCATTCAAAACAAGTGGTATCCGTATTGGAACACCAGCAATCACAACTCGTGGCTTCCGCGAAGAAGATGCGGCAAAAGTAGCTGAATTGATCGTCAAAGCTTTACAGGCAAAAGATGATGAAGCACAGTTAGAAGAAGTGCGTGCAGGCGTCCGTGAATTAACAGAGCAATTTCCATTATATAAAAAATAAGCAGTTTATAACTAAGAGTCATCAATAAGAGGCAAGAGAATAGAAAAAGGTGAGACAATCAGGCATGTAGCTGTTTGGTTGTCTCACCTTTTTTCTGGTTGTTACGAAGTGTTAGATGGCTCTCTGGAAACTCAAAAAATATGAAAAGCTATTTTCTGATTTTCTTTCTTACTGCTCAGGTCAGAGCGCTTCTTTCACAACCTAGATAAACGGTATTCGCAAGCCAGATAAACGGTGTTCAAGAAGCAACACTTCGGTCATAAGCCAAAAAAATCAAAAATGAAATAGCCATTTTTTATTTTTTCTGTCTTATGCCTTAGTGCTGAGCGCTTCTTTCACATCCTGAATAAACGGTGTTCGAAAGTCAACTCTTTCAATAATAAGCCAAAACTTGAAAAATATGGGGGAGCTATTTTCTCAAGTTCTGTCTTAATACTTGGAGTTGAACGGCTTGCTCATGACCTAGACAAACGGTGTTCAAGAAGCTGACCTTCAACACTAAGCTGAAAAATCAAAAAATATGGAGAACTATTTTCTGATTTTCCATCTTACTGCTCAGGTCATACCGCTTCTTTCACAACCTCTTTCAATCTGATTTTTTGACTTTTGTCTGGTTGCTCTCTAGTATATGAGGTGTAATTTTATTTGTTGCATTCAATTTAGGGAGGAATACGTATGACTGATCGAATTTCATTAGAAAAAGAAGCAATTGAGTTTAGTGATGCTAATGCACCGCACCCGCGTATCTATGAATTACCTCCGGAAGAAGGGCGTGATCTTCTAGAAGAAGTTCAAAGTTCTTCTGTGGAAAAATTACCTGTGGATATCGAGGATTTGAAAATGGATACCAATGATTGGGGACAAATCAATGTGCGTTTTATCCGTCCTGAAGGAAATGTAGAAAAATTACCTGTCATATTTTATATACATGGTGCTGGTTGGGTATTTGGCAGTGCCAAGACACATGACAAATTGATTCGGGAATTGGCTGTTCGTACAAATTCGATCGTGATTTTTCCTGAGTATAGTCGTTCGCCAGAAGCAAAATATCCTACTGCCATCGAGCAAAACTACGCTATTTTGCAAAAACTTGCGGAGCTTTCTGAGTCGAAAGGCTTGGATCTTGAGAACTTGACAGTCGCTGGGGATTCCGTAGGTGGGAACATGGCAACGGTAATGACGATCCTTACAAAGCAACGTCAAGGATTACCAATCAAAAAACAATTACTATATTATCCTGTAACTGATGCAAATTTCGATACAGATTCTTATAACCAATTTGCAGAGAATTACTTCTTAACAAAAGAAGGGATGCAATGGTTCTGGGATCAGTATACGACAGATGAAAAGAAACGAGCAGAAATCACTGCCTCCCCTTTGCGTGCAAGTGAAGAAGAATTGACAGGTTTACCCCCTGCAATGATCTTAACTGGTGAAGCAGACGTGTTAAGAGATGAAGGAGAAGCATATGCTAGAAAACTTCGTGAAGCTGGTGTGGAAGTTACGCAAGTACGTTTCCAAGGGATCATCCATGATTTTGTCATGGTAAATGTGATGGACCAAACCAATGCGACACGAGCAGCAATGGCTCTTTCCACAGAATGGCTAAAAAACTAGTTGTTTTTTGTCATCTTTATCCATCAATAAAGTAGAAAAATAACAAAAAACGTCTGATTTTCAGGCGTTTTTGTTATTTTTTGCTGATTTTAAAAAGAACACCGCTTTGTTTTTTTATTTCTTTGATTTTCTTTAGGAAAATGACGGGTTAGACTAGTCAAGTCAGTGATTTTGTTTTACAATTAAAAAGAAACGAGAGAAAAAGGAGACAAAAAAATGGGCAAATTTCAAGTAATCGACCATCCATTGATCCAACACAAATTAACGATTATTCGCGACAAAAATTGTGGTACAAAAGTTTTCCGTGAGGTTGTTGATGAAATCGCTATGCTGATGGCATATGAAGTATCACGTGATATGCCACTTGAAGACATTGTCATCGAAACACCGATCACAGAAACAACACAAAAAACATTGTCTGGTAAAAAAGTAGCCATTATCCCAATCTTGCGCGCAGGTATTGGAATGGTTGACGGAATCTTAGAATTGATCCCAGCAGCTAAAGTCGGCCACATCGGATTATACAGAGATGAAGAAACATTGGCACCGCACGAGTATTTCGTTAAATTACCGGAAGATATCGACGCACGTCAATTATTCGTAGTTGATCCAATGTTAGCGACAGGTGGCTCAGCGATCATGGCGATCGATGCTCTGAAAGCACGTGGCGCTTCAAACATTAAATTTGTTTGCCTTGTTGCAGCTCCGGAAGGTGTTAAAGCCTTACAAGAAGCACATCCAGATATTGATATCTATACTGCTTCATTAGATGAAAAATTAAACGACAAAGGCTATATCGTTCCTGGTCTAGGTGATGCCGGCGACCGTTTATTTGGTACTAAATAGGAAAAATGAGCTATACAAAAAAATCTGGGGTCTCCCCAGATTTTTTTTATTTCATTTAGTCAAAATAAAAACCATCCACTTGATGGATGGTTGAAAAAACTAAATCTTACTCATATCTTTGTAATTGATAATGACGACGCCTTTACTTTGGGTCATCAAATCGGCATTCTCATTAGTTTCATCAATTGCAACAACAGCAGAGTTTTTCAATTGCTTGGAAATCGTTCCGGTTTGCGTTTTTCCGTGAAGCATAAAGGTAACATGTGTATCAGTAGTAAATTTTTCTCCAAATTCTGACGGTTCGACCTTTGTCTCAAATTTTCCAAAAGTTGCCATTTTCATAAAACCTGCCTTTCATCTATAATTATAGCACATTTTTTGAAAAAAATCATGAAAGAAGAAAAATCTTCCACATTACCCCTTTACATTTCTTAACATAACGACTATAATTTTTCTTGGAAACGCCAGCTTAGCTCAGTTGGTAGAGCAACGCACTCGTAACGCGTAGGTCGTAGGTTCGATCCCTATAGCTGGCATACTAGATAAACACCGTCATATCAAGGTTTATACCGAGATATTGACGGTGTTTTTTTGCTTTTGTTGGAGTTTGTGGGCAGAGATGTGGGCAGAAACATGAAATAAGTCAATCTTTAATTTACTGTTTTAATCTCAAAGAAAACCATCAATTTGATTTTAAAGAGTAAATTCGTCAAGCGTAGGTCAGAGCTTCGATCCTTACAACTGGCTTGAATATATTAGATTAAGATTCAAAAAGTCTTATAGGTCTAACCGAGGTTAACTTTTTATAAATTTTTGATCAAATAAAGTTTTCTGTTAAAAATGATAGAAGTGATCCACCATTAGAAACATTAGTTTTTTGCTACTATTTCTAGCTTAATACGGTCTGGATCTTCAAAAAAGAAGGCGTAGTGATTGGCTCCGCCGGCATGAGGATATAACTCAGGATACAATTCGGTAACACCTGATTTCAACAATTCACTCCGTAATGAATCTACTTCAGACTCGCTTGAAATAGAGAAGGCAAGATGATTCAATCCAGTTGCCATTCTAGTAAATTGATGATGTTGATATTTTTCACGAGTTTGAACAAATACAATATAGCAATCCCCATAGATATAACTGAAGCCATTTTCCCATTCTTGAAATACTTGATAGCCTAGTTTTGTTAAAAGTAAGTCGTAAAAATCTTTGGATTTCTTTAAGTTGCTAACATTAATTTCTATATGGTGTAAGATACAATCTCCCCCTTTATAGTTTTTATTGTATCAAATAATAAGAGTCCAAGTTCCCGAAAGATGTGCCAAAATATTTTCTGACGTACATAGATATTCATTCTGCTAGGCTTGTTCCTATTTTTTATATAGATTTACTTGCGCAGTAAAACATAAAGAAGAGTCTATTTACTGAAATTGTCATACTAAATAATTCTGGCGATAACAAGGTTTATAATGAGATATTGGCTTTTTTTGTGCAATTTGAATAGAATTATTAATGAACGGCTATTTATTGACAGTCATTTTTTTAGTGCTAAAATTTAGATAATCATTAAGAAGAGCTGCTGTGCGGCTAACCAAAAGAGTCTGTCATTTATCTGATAGACTCTTTTGTGATATATGAGGAAGATAAATCATTGGAGTCACTGAGGATGGTTGAAGAGTAACTAGTATTTTTATTGATTTATTTCAAAATTTTTTTGGCACGTCAGAAAACGCTATCAAAAACACCGCCACACTGTTACACTTTAACTAAATGATTGATTGAAAGGAAGTGGACAGCAATGGATTTAGTGATTGCGAAGGATTATGAAACGCTTAGTAAAGTAACGACAGGGATCGTCTTGGAAAAAATGTTGAAGAAAAAACGAGTGAATTTGTCTTTGACGACAGGAAATTCGCCTAAGATGGCCTACGAGATTTTGGTGGAGACGCTTAGTAAACTACAGACGGATACATCGATGATCCATTATTATAATTTTGATGAAGTGGCATTAAAGGACAAACAGTATGGTCTGACTATGTCAGGACTGAAAGAAGCCCTTTATGATCCTATAGGGGTCGCTGCTGAGAATATCCATGAACTGACTATTGATAATTATCAAGATGTGGATAAACGAATTGCGCAAGCGGGTGGCTTGGATCTAGTCTTGATGGGGCTTGGGGAAGATGGTCATTTTTGTGGAAACATGCCTGGATATACGGATTTTAGTAAGGAGACTTATAGTATTCCAGTCATTCCAGGAGATCAGATGTATGAATCGTTAAAAGAACATCTGGGAGAAGAACCTGGGGATTACTTTGTGACATTTGGACCAAAGACGGTCATGGCAGCGAAACAGTTAGTATTGATCGTTAACGGGGAGCATAAAGCAGAGATCATCAAACAAGTGATCGAAGGACCAGTAACAGAGGAGATTCCTGCATCGATCTTGATGACTCATCCCGATATCACAGTGATTTTAGATGAAGCAGCTGCAAAATTATTAAAATAAATAGTCATATCAATGGATTGTTTCAAAGAACAACACAGAATCCACGAAAATCATATTACCGATTTTTGTGGATTTTTTTGTATGTCTGAATTTATCTGTAGACTCGTTTTCCATCGCGTTCTCCGGTAGAATAGATAAGAAAACAAACCATATCGTTCATTGGCGAAAAATTGCCAGAATAGGAGAAAGAGATGAATCAATTCTATAAGAGAATCCAATATAAATTTTCTGAATTAAATCAAGTGGAAAAAAATATCTTAGATTATTGTTTGCATCAATCAAGAAAAGTTTCCTCCATGACAGCCGAAGAATTAGCGAGTGAAACATTTACCAGCCAATCGACCATCACTCGAATGGCGAAAAAACTCGGCTTCAAAGGATTTCAAGAATTTAAGTTTGCCCTTAAAAGTTATCGGTCGTTAGAAGAAACGAGTGATTCCACTGATGTATCGGATGAATTCAAACCATTGATCAATGAAATCCTTCGTCAGTTTACGGAGACGTTAGAAAAAATCGAGCCGAAACAAATCGATCGCGCAGTCAATATGATTAAAGAAGCACAACGTATTGAACTGTTTGCTGTAGGGCAAAGTATACCGGTCGCGGTTTCTCTCAATCGTAAATTACATTTTCTTGGAAAAAATGTGGGTCATTCGACCGATTGGGATGAGTTGCGGGCAGTGAGTAAACAGCTAAAAAAAGATGACCTCGCTATTTTTATCAGTCACAGTGGGGAAACATTAGGAATGCTCGATTATGCCAAACGATTAAAGGAGCGAAATGTTCCTCTGCTGTCTTTTATTGGTCAACCGACAAGTTCATTAGAAGAATTGTCGACGGTCGCATTTATTGCAGAAATGTTGACGATTTATCATCAGAATATTGATTTGAGTCCAAGAGTTTCAATGGATATCTTGTTAGATATTTTGATGATCCATTATGCGAAACAAGTCACTTCTCAGAATGGAGATTCTAATTTATGAATGCCCATTCTACATGGATAGGAAGTATTGCAACTACCTTTGTTATCGCTTACATTTTAAGGGTAAGAAATAGAGTAAGGGGGAAAAGGAATGCAAAAAGGGAAGAAAGCAAGTTGGATGGAGATCTTCCAAGGGTTAGGCAAAACGTTCATGTTACCAGTCGCACTGTTAGCTTTCATGGGATTGTTTTTAGGAATCGGGAGTGCCTTCTCCGCTGAATCAGCAATTACGGCTTTTCCATTTTTAGGTGCTGCTTGGTTACAGGTGATGTTTCGTTTTATGTCGACGATCGGAGGGTTTGCTTTTAGCTATTTACCTGTGATGTTTGCCATGGCGATACCTTTAGGCTTAGCTCGTAAAGAAAAAGGCGTGGCTGCTTTTTCAGGGTTTGTTGGGTATGTAGTGATGCAATTATCGATCAATTTTTATTTGCAAGAAACGAATCAATTGGCAGCAAGTGAACAATTACGTGAAGCTGGTCAAGAAATGGTTTTTGGTATCCAAACATTATCCATGGGTGTTCTGGGAGGGATCATTGTCGGGCTGATCGTTTATCAGCTCCATACGCGATTCTATCAATTCCAATTACCAGATAGTTTTGCCTTTTTTTCAGGGACACGTTTTGTACCCATCATTACTTCAGTAACTTTAGCAATTGTTGGCGTGTTGATTCCGATGGTTTGGCCGCTTTTTGCCATGTTGATCACTGGGATCGGAAATTTGATCCAACGCTCTGGTGCATTTGGCCCATTCTTATTCGGTTCTGGAGAACGGCTCTTATTGCCATTTGGCTTGCATCATATTTTAGTATCGATGATCCGGTTTACAGAAGCTGGAGGAAGTCAGGTCATCAATGGGCAAGAAGTCTTTGGCGCACTAAATATTTTTTATAATGAATTGCAACAAGGATTGGCGATTTCACCTAGCGCCACTGCTTTTCTTTCACAAGGAAAAATGCCGACATTTATGTTTGGTCTTCCCGCAGCGGCTTTAGCGATGTATCAAACCGCAAAACCAGAGAATCGTGCAAAAATAAAAGGATTATTGATTTCAGGTGTGATTGCGACTTTTGTAACAGGAATCACTGAACCGATCGAATTTCTCTTCTTATTTGTCAGTCCTCTTTTATGGGGGTTCCACGTGTTGATGACTGGTGCCGGATTTATGGTCATGAGTTTGTTGGGCGTAACGATCGGGAATACCGATGGCGGAATCCTAGATTTTATTATTTTCGGGGTCATGCAGGGGACTTATACTAAATGGTGGTTGGTTTTACTTGTGGGGGCTTGTTGGTTTGGTATCTATTACTTTACATTTAAAACAGTGATTTTACGCAAAAACTTAAAGACCCCAGGACGTGAAGAAAAGACTGCTGAGACAGAATATACAGACGAAGAAGTAACATATAAAGGAAAAGGCACAGTTGATGCACGAGGAATCTTGGCTGCTTTAGGCGGTGCTGATAATATCACTTCTTTAGATAATTGTATCACGCGTCTAAGGTTAGTAGTGAATGACGGATCGATCGTTGATGATGACCGACTGAAAAAATTAGGTGCATTAGGCGTGGTCCATTTGGATGATACGAATGTACAAGTCATTATAGGAACAAAAGTGACGACTGTTAGAAATCAACTGGATGACATCTTGTCGTTCTGAAATCGGGAGAGTGTAGAAGATGTCTTTCAATGAACAAATCGATCGTAAAGGGACATATTGTACGCAATGGGATTATATTGAAGACCGCTTTGGTAAAAATGATCTCTTGCCATTTACGATTTCTGATACAGATTTTAAAGTACCAACAGGCGTCGAAGCTGCGCTCCAAGAAAGGTTAAGACATCCAATTTTTGGCTATACTCGTTGGAATCACACAGATTTCAAATCAGCAGTCACCCACTGGTACAAAGAACGTTTTGGACACCAAATCGACGAAGACTGGTTAGTTTACAGCCCTTCCGTCATCTATAGCATCAAGCAACTGATTTGTTTATTAAGCGAACCCGGAGAAGGTGTGATTATCCAGACGCCTGCTTATGATGCCTTTTATAAACTGATTGCTGGAAATGGACGTAAATTGGTAATGAATGAATTGATTTATCAAGAAGGTGCCTATCAATTGGATTTTGAGGATTTGAAGCGACAGTTCGAGCAACCTGAGAATAAAATTTTGTTATTGTGTAGTCCTCATAATCCAACAGGTAGAGTGTGGACGAAAAAGGAATTAGTGAACATCATCGAGCTTGCCCAAAAAAACGAAGTGTTCATCATTTCGGATGAGATCCATATGGATATTCTCAGAAAGGGACAACAGCATCGACCACTGACAGAATTGATCCAAAAAAATGTCGCAGTCGTCACATCAGGAAGTAAAACATTTAATTTTCCTGGGTTGATTTTTTCTTACGGATTGATTCCAGATTCGACCTTGCGCCAGCGGTTTCTACAACAGATGAAAGAAGCTGATGGACTCGGTTCTACGAGTATTTTTGGATTAGTTGCTACGATTTCGGCGTATGAAAAAGAAAGCAACTGGGTCACTGAACTCAACCAGTACATTGATGATAATATTGTTTTTGTCACTGCGTACCTCAAACAACATCATCCAGAAATCATCGTAACAAAAAGCGAAGCCACCTACTTGATGTGGCTCGATTGCGCCCAACTCCCATTCACTATGGAAGAACTTCAGCAACGAATGATCGAACGAGGCAAGGTTGCAATCATGTCAGGTGAAGTGTATGGGAAAACTAGTTGCAATTTTTTGCGATTGAACGTGGGATGCCCACGTAAGAAATTGGAAGAAGGATTGCGGCGATTGACGGAGAGTTTGGGGTAGATAGGATATTAACAAATAAATGGAACTTAGTATAATAAACTAGATAAAAAGTTAAAGGTAAACGAGTATCTGGCTTATGTTAAGAAGTTAACGGGAATAGCTTATATCTATAGATTCAAGAAGTTGAAAAAATACGGAGAAAGTGCGTTTCCTAAAAAAAGGAGCGCACTTTTTGGCATCCATGATGAAATAAAGAAACTAGAACAAGGAAGTCGTTGCTTAACAGAGGAACTAGATTTATAAAAAATTCAGGACTTCTTGAACCCAAACAAGAAGTCCTGTTTCTATTCTTAAAAGAACATAAATGAAGGGCTTGCCAAGCATTGGTCGTTTCAAGCAATAGAATTGGCTAGGAGAGATCATCTACATTCTTCTGAAAGAAGTCCATTCTTTTAATTAACCGTTTATTCGGTTTAGGTGGTGCAAGCGGACTAATGTCCCAGACACGTTTCATCGTTAATATACATTTAATAAGTAGATGTTTTTTTTATTTTATCTCGGCTTATTAGGTCAGTTCTGATCACTTTGCTGAGTCCTTTTTTTGTTGGATAAAGAAAAAATAGGTCATTCAGATACGTAAAAATTAAACAATAAATCTTGAGGATAGTTCCCCCAGCGATCGCCGAAGATAGTCAAACCACCAGCGTTTTCAGCAGTAGCAGGCGCTGCGATTTTAAAGGTGAAGAAGTCACTATGATCTAAGTCGATTTCATTAAGGTTGTGATCTGTTAATTTCTCTCCGTCGAGGGAAGTGTCATAGCGATTGATGCGTAAATGCTTAAGTAATCCATATTGACTAAATTCATCGATCCACCATTTCGGAGTCAAGGAACCTCTAACATCTGAAAAGTTCCCTGGAATGGTGTATTTACCAATGCAGTGGTTGTTTAAGTAAAATGAAAGATCACTTGGCCAATAGTTATTAGAAATTGGGAACTCAGAAGCGATTTCCATGCTGATTTCCAGTAACTCGATTTTTTCACCAGTTTTCAAAGGATTTGGAATTTTGTATTCTAGAAAACCGTTATTTAGCCAAATGATACTCGCATCAACACGATCTTGGTCAAGAAAAGACTTAGGGTCGTCTAATGCGCCAATCAATCGATCTTTCGTCGCCATACCGCAGGAAGGCTTAGCTTCAAAATCGGTAAAGTGGCCTATTTTCACTGATTGGGAGGTTAAATTCATTTGTGGAAACACTTTTGCCGGGAAATTGATATTGATGAAATCAGTTTTTAGAGATAAGTATTTTTTCTTCCAGTCTTGCCCCGATCCTTTTTCTGTTTTGATCAACTGTGCTTGTTCAAGTTTTCGGATGTGCTTTGTCATCAAAGCATTGCTGATCGCTAATTTTTGCCCAATTTCACTGATGCTTTTCTTACTATCTCCTAATTCTCTTAAAATCGCTAAGCGAGTTTCATTTGCGAGTGCTTCGTAGATCGGTAAAGATGCTTTCGTTAAATCCAATTCCATAGCTATCACCTCGTTATACTAATTAGTTTAATGAAAAGATGGATTAATTATATCACATGCTTTTGGATTTACAAAATTGTAAAATGATGGAATTTACCGTAATAAGCTTGTTAAAATAATATTGACAGCGCTTTATTTTTATAGTAACTTTACGGTGTAAACATTGATAGACGATGGTCTAACAATTATGTTTATTGATAATTAGGTATCATTTTACTTTTTAGTTAAATAAAGGAGTGTGGAAATTGAAAGTAAGAAAATTAATTGTTTTAGTTGGAACAAGCTTATTATGTACTGTGTTGTTAGCTGCTTGTGGTGGAAGTAGTAGTTCAAGTAATGATTCGGAAATTTTGCTTTGGTCTTCGACGACGGGACCGGACGGTGAAAAAATCCAAAAAACGGTTGATCAATACAATAAAACAAATCCAGACTTTAAAGTAAAGTTAGTTAGTATGCAAGGTGACACCTTTACTTCGAAGTTGACGACTGCTGGAAAATCTGGCAAAGGCGTCCCAGATTTAGCTTTGATCGCATCGGAAGCTTTACCCACGTATAAGAACCAAGAGATGCTTGAGACTTGGGATGACATGATCGAAGGAACTGAATTGACACGTGGAAATTATGTAGAAGCTGCTTGGGACACTGGTGTGGTGGAGGATAGTCAATACGGGATTCCAGCAACGATGGGTTCGTGGGTGATGTATTACAACCAAGATTTGGTGGATAAATATGTTCCAGAAGCATTAGATGATGGCGTAGTGACATATGAAGAAATCAAACAGGCTGGGGAAAAAGCAAAAGCAGATGGTATTTATAGTTTTGGCTATACATGGGGTATGCAGAATTATTCTAATCTTTACCAGCAAATGGGTGGAGAATGGCAGGATGCACAAGGAAACATCACTATCGATAATGATATTTCTTACAATGCCGTCCAAGAGTTTAAAACGCTATATGATGCGGGCTATATGGTCCCGGATGGCGAAGATGCAAACAAACTTTTTGCAAACCAACAGCTGATTTTTCTTCCAGAAGGAACATGGATGTTAAGCAATATGGAAGGAATAAGTGACTTCACTTGGGGTCAGACATTTACGCCGCAATGGGATGCTGGACATATTGTTCAAGGTTCAGGCGTCGATCAGTTTGCGATGCTTAAAACGAGCGAAGAACGTTCGGATGAAAAGAAAAGTGGTATGATCGACTTTCTCACTTGGTTACAAGCAAACCAACTAGAGTGGGTCAAATCAGGTGCAAATCCAACTTCCTTAGCAATGCTAGACAATGAAGAATATGTGGAGATGCCACAATCATTCTTGTTGAAAACAGAAAAAGGACAAGCGGCAATTTCTGTCAATACGCTTGATGGCTTGTCTTATATCTTTAGTGAATATGATAATCGTTCATGGGATATGATCACAGGAAAAGCAGATATCCAAACAACTTTTGGTGAGATCCAAAAAGTCGTAGAAGAAAAGATGAAATAATATTCTCACTTGGAGACTGTGGCAGAAGGAAGGATGACCGTAAAAAGAATTCAGTCGGTTTTTTTATGGGCTAGGAATTCTGATGGGTAGGCTAAATTGCTGTCACAGTCGTTTCTTGTTGAAGGGTTGACTAGAAATACAGAGAAGGATGTGTATTGATGAAAAAAAGATTAAATGCCTGGCCAGTCGTTTTTATTGGTCCGCATATGCTCCTTTTTCTTTTATTCTTTTTAGTTCCTGCAGTTATTGGGATTTATGTTTCTTTTACTGAATGGGATTTGTTCAGTACGCCGATTTTTATCGGATTTGATAATTTTAAAACGATTTTATTTGATCAAGACTCGTTATATCATACGCAATTTTTTAATGGAATGAAAAATACCCTGTTTTTTGCGGCAATCTCAGTCCCACTATGTATCGCGATCCCTTTATTGTTAGCAGTTGCGTTGTCTACTAAACCAAAATTGATGCGTTTTTTTCAATCGATTCTTTATTTGCCCACATTATTTGCAATCTCTGCGGTCATGATCATTTGGGGATTTCTTTTGAGTAAATCATTTGGACCAATCAAAGAAGTATTTGGCATCGATATCAATTTTGTGGGCAATCAACCATGGGCTTGGATCGCTATTTTGATCGTGACGATTTGGTGGACATTAGGTGGGAATCTGATTATTTATGTGGCTGCATTAAATGGCGTCTCAAAAGAACAGTTAGAAGCAGCGGAATTAGATGGTGCGAATAGTGTTACTAAATTTTTCCGTATTTCTTTGCCTAGTATTCGCAACCAACTCATCTTTACAACGGTCATGACGACCATCGCTCAGTTTAATATCTATGGTCAGCCACTAATGTTGACGGGAGGCGGACCCAATAATTCCACTCGCGTGTTGATGATGTATATCCAAGAAAATGCCTTTGGTAGTAGCACCTCGGTTGCGGGCGTTTCTTCAGCGATGGCCATTCTACTAGGTTTTGTGATCATGGCAGTTTCGATTGTGCAATTTCTGGTCATCAAAAAAATGGAAAGATAGGAGGGAAGAGGATGCGAGAAAACAAACTAGGGAAAAGGATCGCCTTTATTTTGCTAGCGATCGTGTGCGTCATTTGGATCTTTCCTTTGATATGGGCAATTTTCACCTCATTTAAATCAGAGGCAGAGATTCAAAAGGTTGGGTTCAGTTTGATTCCACAAGATTGGACGCTTGCTAACTTTTTGAGCTTGTTACACGGCAATGATTCTTCCCCTGTGTTCCGCTGGTTTGTGAATTCCATGATTATTTCAACTTCACATACCCTATTAGTGATGGTGATCGTCTCGTTTGCGGCCTATGGCTATACACGACTCACTTTTAAGGGAAGAGATTTTATTTTTGCTTTATTGTTAGGAACCATGATGTTTCCCGGGGTGGTCAATTTGATCCCGAACTTCAAAATCGTTGATACTCTAGGATGGACAAATACATTTCTAGCAGTCATCGTACCTGGAGCAGCGGGTGTTTATAACATTTTCCTCGTTCGACAGTTCATTTTAGGAATTCCCAAAGAATTGGATGAATCGGCT
Source organism: Enterococcus mundtii (assembly GCF_002947535.1). Classification (GTDB taxonomy): domain Bacteria; phylum Bacillota; class Bacilli; order Lactobacillales; family Enterococcaceae; genus Enterococcus_B; species Enterococcus_B mundtii_B. The sequence continues at coordinate 64,525 of NZ_PUAP01000022.1, read as the reverse complement.
GTGATCGATGGGGCAAACGAGTTTCAAATTTTTTATTATATCATTTTACCGCTGATCAAACCTGTATTGACTGTGGTTGCGTTGTTTAGTTTTACTGGCTCATGGAATGACTTCTTGTGGCCATCAATCGTGATCAACGATATTGATAAATTACCGATCACACCAGGGTTGCAATTGCTGCAAGGACAATATATGACCTATCCGGGAATTGGAACTGCTGGCGCAATCTTGGCTTTGATTCCTACCTTTTTATTGTATTTGGTAGCACAAAAGAGCTTTATGGCGTCGATGTCGTTGCAAAGCGGTATAAAATAATTTGTTTTTTTGGAGGAAATATGATTAGAGAAGAATACCCGAGACCGCAATTTGAGAGAGAGAATTGGTTAAGCCTAAATGGTGAATGGCAATTTGCCTTTGATGACCAAAATCTTGGCTTGAAAGAAAAGTGGTACACAAATGAAGCAAATTATGCTTACAAGATCAATGTTCCTTTTGTCTATCAAAGTGCATTAAGTGGCATTGATCAGCGAGAAGTTCATGATATTGTCTGGTATTATCGGACCTTCAATGTACAGGTTCCTGAAGAAAGCCGTGTCCTTTTGCATTTTGGTGCAGTGGACTATGAGGCAGATGTATTTGTCAATGGACATCATGTGAAAAATCATTGCGGAGGGCACACCTCTTTTGATATCGACATTACGGATGCTCTTGTGGCGGGAGAAGAACAGATACTAAGTGTACGAGCATTCGATCCACATTTTGATGAAAGCATCCCACGAGGGAAACAATTTTGGGAAGAAGAATCAGCAGGGATCTGGTACACAAACTCAACGGGAATCTGGCAGCCGGTCTGGATAGAAGTAGTTGCTGCGACCCACTTGCAACATGTGAAATTTACTAGTGATTTTGATGCTGGTGCCGTGATGATCGATGTTGAATTGAACCAGTTAAAGCCACAATTAGTGTTAGAGTATCAAATCTATTTTAAAGGTGATTTAGTCATCAGTGGGGCTGCAGAGTTTGTGACTTCTAAGTTAAGTTTTGCAGTCGATATTTTTCAACAACAAATTTTTCGGACCAATTTTCATCATGAGGGCTGGTCTTGGACGCCCGAAAATCCGCAATTATTCGATGTGGAATTGACTCTTACAGAAGCAGGAAATGCGATCGATCAATTAAAAAGTTATTTTGGTATGCGTAAAATACAGACAGAAAATGGCATGATCTACTTAAATAACAAACCTTATTATCAGAAGTTGGTTCTCGATCAAGGCTATTGGCCTAATGGCTTGTTGACTGCCCCTACGGATGAGGCATTTAAACAAGATATCTTATTAGCAAAAGAAATGGGTTTTAACGGTTGTCGTAAACACCAAAAAACAGAAGATCCGCGCTTTTTATACTGGGCAGATAAATTGGGATTTCTGGTTTGGGGCGAGTGTGCAGCACCGGCGATCTATACCGACCTTTCTGTGACGCGCTTGATGCAGGAGTGGGCAGAAATCATTAGTCGTGACTATAGCCATCCTTCGATCGTCACTTGGGTACCGATCAACGAGAGCTGGGGCGTACCAAAAATCTCTTTTGATCGCCAACAACAGCATTTTTCTCAAGCAATGTATCACTTTATCCATTCACTAGACCAGCAACGATTGGTTATTTCAAATGATGGTTGGGCGATGACAGAGACAGATATTTGTGCGATCCATAATTATGCTCATGGCCAAGAATCCGAACGGCAAAAATATCTGTACTTTAAAGACAGTCTCAGCACGAGAGAAAAATTGGTGAATCGAGTATCAACACCATGGCCGATTTTCGCTGGAGGATTTTCTTATCAGGATCAGCCTATTTTATTAACTGAGTTTGGCGGTATTGGCTTTGATGTTTCTGGGCAACCAGGTTGGGGTTATACCTCAGTGGAGAATAAACAAGATTTCTTGAAGGATTATCAGCGGATAATGACGGCTGTTTATGATTCTGTTGGGCTTTGGGGTTATTGCTATACCCAATTGACAGATGTCGAGCAAGAAATCAATGGGTTACTGACTTATGACCGACAACCGAAAGTTGATTTAGCAGCTATTAAAGAAATCAATGATCAGTTCCATCCAACGCAGGTGGAATAATCCGATTGTTGTGGAAAGGGGCGATGCCCAATGGGGAAATCAGTGGCTTGGCTCAGTAGTGTAAGTGTCCTGTTTGCTGCGTTTGTGATAACAGGTTGTGGAGCTGGAACTGATACGGGGGAAGAAGTGTCCGATTTTACTTCTATTATCGATAATGATGGAGCGGATCCTTGGATCTTGCAAACGGAGTCTTACTTTTATTATACCAAAACGACTGGGAATAATTTAACGCTATGGCGTGCTGAAAACCTCTCTCTCGTGGCAACCGGTGAAAAAAAGATCATCTGGGAAATGCCAGAAGAATTTGAAAGCATCTGGGCACCTGAGTTCCATTACTTAGATGACCGTTGGGTGATGTATTTTGCAGCGAATCGCCCTTCAGAAACTCACCGAATGTTTGCGTTAGTTAATCATCAAACAGACCCATACATGGGGGAGTGGCAACTGGAAGAGATCAAAGGGATGGATGATAAATTTGCGATTGATGGCACCGTCTTAGAGATAAGTGATAAACGCTATTTTCTTTGGTCTGGTTGGGAAGGATATGAAAATATTGCTCAAAATCTTTATTTAGCGGAGATGGTTTCTCCTACGGAAGTAGTTGGTGAAAAACGGCTTATCTCAAAACCAGAATATGAATGGGAAATGCGTCAAACACCATTGATCAATGAAGCTCCTCAAGTAATCATCAAAGATAAAACAGTCAATTTGGTATACTCTGCGAGTGGGAGCTGGGACAACGATTACGCGCTAGGTCTTATGACCCTAGATGTAGCTGATGATCCGCTAGAAAAAGCCAATTGGCAAAAGAAACCAGAGTCAATTTTCCAACAGACAAACACTGTCTATGGACCCGGGCATAATGGATTTGCTAAATCAAAAGATGGCTCTGAAGACTGGTTGATTTATCACGCTGCTCGATGGGATCATTCCGGTTGGAAACGTTCGATCCGCTTGCAAAAGTTTGGTTGGGATCAAGAAGATAAGATCCTGCTGGAACCTCCCTTGGATGAATGGCGCGTTCAATCGTTGCCAAAAGCTGAGCCGAACCGGATGAGATTAACCGCCAGTCGTGCGTTGCTTGAAGGTGATTTAGCGATTGTCGAGGATGATGCGGCACTCTCTAAGAAAGTCGTACAAGGATTTGAGTCAATTACTGACAAAATCATTTTTACCCCGCAGATCGAGAAAGCAACTGAATCTCTAGTGATTGTCTATGTCAAAACGAACGATCCTCTTATCATGAATGAACCGATCCGAATCAAGATCGAAACTAAACAAGCAAGTCAGTTGGTGGATGTGTATCCTTCCGAATATTATCAACCGCTACAAGTCCGCATGAAATTATCAAAGGGAGAGCAGGAAATCATGATTTCGTCCGAAATTGGGGTTGATACCCTGAGTATTGATCGTTTAGAAATCGTAAAATAAAGAATATTGAGGAATTCTTCCAACTAACAACGATTGGTGACACTCATTTGGTTCATACTAATTTGTCTTTATATGATCTAGCATGAGTCTTAGACTGTAGACAAACTCTTAAAGCTAGAGTTTTGTTTATAGTCTTTTTTACGTTAGTTGTATAAATAAGTTGGGTTCTTTGTCAAACGATGTAAAGAGAAATCTTAGAATGATTGGTTGATCTGAAACAAAAGCAAAAATTAACTTTTGTCTTTCACCTTAAAACCGAATAAATGATAGAAACAGAAGTGAGCTCTTTTTCATTTCATTAAAAATCCTTTCCTGTGCCGTATCATGATTCGCAAGTTAAAGTGATAAAAACTTCGAAAACCATTGGCATTTTTTTGATTTAGGAAATATGAGCGAAGAAATTTCTATATCAGTATCAAAAGCCATTATTTTTTATACTGATACTAGGCAGTGTGTTTACATAAAAGTAAAATAAATGAGCAAAAATGAACGGAAAACAGATAAATTTTAAATAACTAACATCACATATTTATATTTATATAAATATGCCCAATAACAAGTTAGATTACATTTGGATACTCTATTCTATTGATGAAGCTATCATTTGAAATAAAAAATATAAACATGCTAGGCAATGCATCATAAGTCTAGATTAAGGAGAAAATCAAAATGAAAAAAATTCTATTATTCGTTGGGGTGTTTGGAATAGTAACATTAGGTGATGCCGTTTCTGCGCAAGAAATCAATCCATTGAGCGAGCGAGAAAGGGAAATTGCTAATAAGGTAGTTAATTCAGTCGATTTTTACGATAAGGTAAGTATATCCTTTCGAGAAAAACATGGGAATTTATCTGACAGGGAGTATCAAGTACAAGCAAAACTAGACTTTTCTAAAGGAATTCTGGATGAAGAATTTGTTGAGGTATTTGAAAATGAAACAACGGGTGAGCAAAAAGCAATCATCTATGATAAGTCTAAGAATAGAAATTTAGTTGATGTGAATTTTAAAGAAAACGATTACTTTGTAAGTCAATATAATGTTGATATTGATCGAGCCAATAAGGGTAAATCAATTGAAAGCCGATTAACAAAAAATGGTTTAGGAGAAACGGTTTTGAATCAACGAGATTCTGTTTTACCGCTATCTATGTCAGCAGATGCTGTCTTTTCACAACTTTATGGTGCCCAACTTTTTTCTCTCTATAATCATTGGGAAATCATTCGGACAGAAAAGCTACTGGGAAGGGACGTTGTTTTGCTTGAAGGAGAGTATCCAGAGGAATTTGGGACAAAAGTAAACGCTCAAACTTTTAAAGCATGGATCGATGAAGCAACAGGAATTATTCTTAAGTTTGAAGGTTTCGCTGATTCCATCATGACCAATTATTTGATCGTGGATACGATCGACTTTGATTCAGAAGTAACAATCAGAAACATAGAGGAAATAAAAAAAGATAATTTAGATGAATATAAATTTCCAATAGAAAAACAGTATTCCGGAGATGGAACTTTAATTAGTGTAAAAAAACCTAATTTAGCGGAGCAACCACTGATTGATTTATTTGTTCTTGATAATGACCACTTAACCGGTCAAGGAACAGTCACTAATGAAGGCTTCAATTGGATTTCAAATGCATCTATATTTTACGGGAAGAAAGATATGTGAGTAGCGATAGTCAAGCTTGGTACTTTTATGAAATGGTGACCATACAAATTATTCGCGCATGTTCAACAAATCATGTGGTAGTCCTTTTTATTTTTTGAAAAGATAGGAGAGTGAATAAACTAGAATGAAGAAACGGATAGTATCTATCTTGTTGTTTGTATTACTAATTACTGGTTGTAGTAACGAATCAAGTACAGGACAATCGCAAACAAGAGACAGCATGGAGGAAACAATAGAAAGTACTTCTTTACAGGAAATAACTGATTCAGACGATTTAACATTCGAGGAATATAAAAAAGCCTTTCCTGGTCCGGGAAAACTCGATGAAGCCTATCAGAAATTAAAAATAAAAAGCGATATCTCCCACGACCAGTTACATGATCTCTTGATTATGTACTCCTGGAAACTGGAGGGTGGAGGTATCTTGATCTTTAATGAATCAGGTGAAGTACAGCGAATCAATCTGTCTGGGCAGATAGAGTATGCTGGAATATATTCAGTTAATCAAGATAACTTCTATTTAGAACCAGATCCAGCAAGTGTGAACTATGCGAATGTGATCAAAGATCATAAGTACAGAATCGAAGCAGATAAATTGTTTTTATTCAGTGAGGAAGTGAAAGAACATCAAGTTATTATGTATCCTATGAAAAAAATAATCCCATAAATAACTGTTTTTTATCTCTGTTTTTTATGGATATAAACCTCAATCGCTTATACTTATTGGTTAGGGTCAAAATACAAAGGAACTATAAGTAAAAAATGGTATAAGGACCAAATATAATTTTTATTCTAAGTTTACGTTTGATATGCTATAAAAAATGATATCTATCGTAAAAAAACGCTAGAACCATCAATAAAAGAAATATAACTAGATTGTTTTCATCAGTAAAGTTGAAATCAAGAGTAACATATAAAAGAATAAAGTGAGATAAAGTGAAGAAATCATTTTATTTTGCCAAGATAAAATGAGGTTTTGCTGTTTTTGATTCTTAAAGTAGTATATCAAATATGATTTATTTTTAGCTATAACCAGATATCCTTGGCTAATGCTCTCTTTAGAGTAGAAACATGTAGTTAAACTCAACAACAAGAAGAAGATTCCTGAAATTAAAAAAAAGTAAGAAAGATTCAAGATGTTCTTTGAAACTAGCACATTTGAAAGGATAAATGAAATTGAAGTCAAAAAAATGTATTGATTACTTTTTTTTAACATACGAATATATATTTCTGTTTCATCAGAAGCTGCAGAGAAAATTTTTTTTGAATATATGTATTGTTTAAATAATTCTATTCGATTACTGATTAATATCAAAGATACAAGTGAGATTAACATAAGACCTAGAATACCGAAGTTAAGTATGTCTAAGTAATGATACATGGTATTGCCCCCTTTAGTATTTATGTAGTTTAAAAATGCTATCAGATATAATTAACAGATAGAAACATTATCATCTATAAGTATACGCAATTAATGGATAGATAAAACGCAATCAGTTAAAATAATTTTTTATAATGAGAGTTATTTTAACTGGCTATCATAAAAGAAAAAGCTACCCTCTAATTTTAAAGGATAGCTTTATTCATTGATTATTTGTCTGTTTGCTCACCAATTTGGTGGGCTTTTAGTTTTTCAGTTTCCCGGACGATATAGACTGGGCGTTTTTTCGTTTCTAGGAAGATTTTCCCAATATATTTCCCAATGATACCAAGAGAAAGAAGTTGGATTCCGCCGATGAATAGGACGATTGAGACGAGTGAAGGCCAGCCGGATGTTGGATCACCAAATAATAACGCACGTAAAATAATAAATAAGATGGCGATTCCTGAACCGATACATGATAATGCGCCAACAAATGAGGCGATGTTCAATGGCGTGTCAGAAAAATTGACGATCCCATCGATTGAATAGTTGAATAATTTCCAAAATGACCAAGACGTCTCACCGGCAACGCGTTCGCGATTTTCAAATGAGAGATACTCTGTTTTGAACCCTACCCAACTGAATAGTCCTTTTGAAAAGCGATTGTATTCCGCTAATTCTAAGACCGCATCCACCATTTGGCGAGTCATCATGCGATAATCTCTTGCACCGTCAACCATTTCAGTATCACTGATTTTATTGATCAATTGGTAAAATTTCTTCGCAAAGAAACTACGGATAGCTGGTTCACCTTCACGAGTAGAACGGCGTGTACCGATACAATCAATATCGGAGTTGATGACTTTATCGATCATCACTGGTAATAATTCAGGTGGATCTTGTAAATCGACGTCCATGACAGTGACTAAGTCTCCTGTAGAAGCTTGCAGACCGGCATATAGTGCGGCTTCTTTACCGAAATTTCGTGAAAAAGCGACAAAACGAACGGATTCATGTACATTCGCTAATTTTTTGATGGCAGCCAATGTACCATCACTTGACCCATCATCGATAAAAAGATACTCGAACTCGTAATCGCCACGAAATTTTTCGACTTCATCAAAAAAAAGTGGGACAGTTTTTTCTTCATTAAAACAAGGGATAACAATTGATATTTTCATGTTTTCGTTCCTTTCAAGCATGTTTTCTCCTATAACTAGTATAAATAAAAGTATGTTTAAATAACAACGATATAAGATAATTATCTTTATTATAAGTGCCGTATACAGTGTACCATCTCTATGTCATTAAATAAACTTTTAGGTTGATTTTTTTCGAAGAATCATAGATGATAAATAAAATAAGTGATGAGGAAGGCGGACAAAAATGAAAATTGAAACACCGATCGGTCCTTTATGGCTTGATGCCGATCAAAAAGGATTAACAGCTGTCTCTTTTGAACGAATTTCTGAAAATGAAGAAGCAAATGCTGAGATTTTATCCTTGGCAAAACAACAGCTGGAAGAATATTTTTCAGGTGAAAGACACGTTTTCGATGTACCTTTATCTTTCCAAAGAGGAACAGCCTTTCAACAAAAGGTTTGGCGAGTGCTCACAAGAATCCCTTATGGACAAAGTCGCACATATAAACAAGTGGCACAGGCAATCGGACAACCAAAGGCAGCTCGTGCGATTGGTCAAGCCAATCGTTTGAATCCTCTGCCAATCGTTATTCCTTGTCACCGAGTGATTGGGCAAAATGGACAATTGACTGGGTATATGGGGAAAGCTGAAAATGGGTTAGTGATCAAACGGCAACTATTAGTGCTTGAAAATATTTTAGCTCATTAGGCTGTACTACTAGCTGACAGTACAGATAAATAAGCACCAACACCTCGAAATAGAAGATCTTTCCGAGATGTTGGTGCTTATTTTACTTATAGTTTGATCAACCAAATAAAGAATAAAGCCATGATCGTTTGTAGAAGTCCCACAGTCAATCCATACGTCAAGAATCGCTTTCCTTCTTTCATGAACTTTGCAAAATCCAAACGTAAGCCAATCGCGGCTAATGCAGTGACCTCAAACCAACCACTAATAAAACTTGCGCTTTGATCGATCACATGGGGAATGGTGAAGAAGCTGTTGATTAAACACACGATCAAGAAGCCTAAAACGTACCAAGGAAGTGGCATTTTTCGTTTGTGGTTTTTTGGCGTATACGTAGACGAGACGGCCGGCTGTTTTTTTGTCATAAATTTTTCAAAGAGGAATACCACGACCACAAGCATCATGATCCGCATGATTTTAAACAGCATTGCAAATTGCACGACTGAAGCATCTAATAGACTTGCTCCAGCAACAACTTGTCCAACGGATTGTAAAGTACCACCTATAAGCGCACTTTTTTCGATCAGTTGATCACCAAATAGTTGGAGACCTAAAAAGGGAAGTGTCAACATCATCACTGTTCCTAAAAGATTGACCAAGGTAATGACTTGGCCCTTTTCTTCTTCATCTGCATGGATCACTGGAGCAATCGAAGCAATGGCTGAAGAACCGCAAATAGCGTTCCCGCCTGCCATCATCAAGGAAAATGTATCGCTGAACAATAGTTTTTTTCCGATGAAATAGGCACCAAGAATCGTGACAGTCATTTGGAGTAACACGAAAGTTACACCTTTGATACCAATCTGTGCAATCGTTTGGATCGTCACAGTTGCACCAAGCAAGAAAACGGAACATTCTAATAGTTTACTTTCGGCAAATTTGGTGCCCACCGCAAGTTCAGGTTGTTTAAACAATGTGTTTCCTAAAACGATGCCAAGTAAAATCGCAATGGTTCCTGCACCGAGTTGTGGGACGAAGGGTGCTAGTAGCCGACTAATGACTGCGACGAAAAAGGCGAGTAGTAGTCCGGGTAAGATTTTTCGGCCACCAAATTTTTTCAACGTTTTTATATAAGTGAATAAAGCATTCATTTGATTCTTTCCTTTCGTGTAAGAAAAAGTTTATCTAAAATATAGTATCATTTAATTGTTTCCTCGTGAATACAAAAAAACCTTCTGCCTTTTTACTAAGTGAAAAAGACAGAAGGTGGAGTCTATTCTATCAATCCCTTTGAAAGGTGATGTTTATGTTGACTATGTTCTTTGATCAAGTAGATGGCATAGTGTCCTAAGACGTAAGCGATCATGCCACAGGCAATCAAACACTCGATGACTTTCAATCCATCTAAGATCCCTGTAGCAAAACCTAATTGATGGAAATAAGCAGTGACAGTAGAGATTGCTGTAGCAGAGATCACCAATGGGAAAGTAAAGGCTGCAAAGCTTGGATAAAAATCAAGCAATAACAGACGTGGTAACATGGCTAAAACGATAAAGTAAAGTACTTGCGAAACAAGGAACAACGTCATGACTAAGGCCAAATTTGGGTCTTCAAAGTTTTTTAAGTACCCTGTTAGGCACAAAGAACCAGGTGCTGCAAGAATCGCAATCAATGGTAAGGTTGGCTGTGCCATATTTTTGACAAAGAAAATTCGATGGATGATGATTGGCAGTAATACTACATAACAAGCTAACGAAAGCCAGAAGAAGATCTTTCCAAGGATCGGAGAAAAGTTTCCGGCAGTTACTGTGATGACACCAAAACCAACATACACGATAAACCAGCTTGGAAAAATTGCTTCTATTGACAAGTCTGCTTTAACTACATGATGGTAATTAAAGTACAGAACCAAGATGATTTGGAAAATCACTGCGGCTAACCAGATCAATTTGACGATTGGCGCAATTGATTTGAAAGAAACAAAATACGTACAGATGACCATCAAAGACATCGTAAAGGTCGGCGAGACGGAAGCGACGATTGGGTCATATAGATGTTGCTTCGTGTGTTCAAATAAAAGGATCAGTTTGCCGATGATCAACAGCATCAAAAGCATACCGATCGCGCCTACAAAATTCCCTAAATGCGTCAAATGATAGTCTTTTAAAAGATTCCCTAAAGAAGTCAATCCAAGGATCAACCCACAAATCGGGATCGGAACAATCTTCAAGAAATGCTTCATACATTACTCTCCTTTTTATTGATAATGAAGGACAGGCTCGTTGCAACGATAAGTAGCCAACGATGAAAACTGCTTGTTACGAAGAATAGTAAAGTTTTTCAATGGGAAAAAACAAATCGCATGGATGCTTCTCCTTATCGTTGCAGTAAGCTGTCTGGAAGGTTGTGAGGTGTGTGTAACTGAAGGTCCACAACCTGTTCCTTACACTTTTCATTATAAAGTCTTTTTGATATATTTAAATCAAATAGTTATTATAGTTACTATAAAAAAAGATAATGGAAGTGGTTAGATGTTTAAGTTATTAACAACCTTTCGTGTCGTTTATGAAACAAGAAATTTTTCGCGAACCGCTGAATTACTCTATTTGTCTCAACCTGCGGTGTCCAATCAAATCAAACAATTGGAGCGGGATCTTGGGGTGGAACTTTTCCAACGCAATGGACGACAAGAGATGAAGCCGACAAAACAAGCGGATTTACTTTATGAACGAACATTGGTTTTATTAGAAGAATGGGAAACAACACAACAACAATTAGCGGATGAAAAAAATGAAGAAGAAGTGTGCCGGATCGTCGCTTCCCATACATTTGCTGTGTATTTATTGCCTCAATTGATGAAAGAGTTGATCGTGCGTTTTCCAAAAATCAAGTTTTCGATTGCTTTTGCGAATTCTCATGAAAGTTTGGAGCAAGTGGCAAAACATGAAGCTGATTTTGGTTTTATCGAAAAACCTTTAGAAACAACCGGCGTACAACGCTTTTCTTTACTTGAAGATGCGTTGGTCGTTGCAGGTGATCCTAAGAGTGAGCTATGGCTAGTCAGGGAATCTTCTTCAGGCGTGTTCCATTACACGCAACGTTATTTTGAAGAAAAGAATATCCAAGGGAAGAAAATGCTTGTAAAAAGTAATGAGGTCATTGTGGCGATGTTGAAAGAAGGAATCGGCCGATCCATATTATCCAAACGTGCAGTACCAAAAGGGATACACGTTGAACCTTTAGCTGAATCTCGTCAGTTCTATTTGATCCAACGGACCCATTTGACCTCTGAACGGTTATTAGAAGTAGGAAATGAGATCTTGGATTTCTATAAAAAGGAAAAGAGAAATTAAAAAATATCAGACAGAATCAATAGAACTTCTCCCTTGAATAAGCGTTTTTTTCGTTTTTATCTTAAGAAAGGATAAAGAGAAATGAATAAGATTAATTTTTCTCAAATCTCATTTGCTTTGGCTTTCATTTATAGAAGGAGACAGCTATAATATAGGGCAGTATGGTTTTTAGGAAAAGGGATGAAAAATGGAAAAAAAAATAAAAACTTCGAATGATAACCGCATCGATTACGGAGTCATTCTACCAGTATTTTTATTATGTTTGATTGGGATTTTATCCTTATATGTTGCATTGACACATGATCCAAACGGTCCTTCTGTGACAAGAGGTGTCGGGATGCAGATCATTTGGTACCTTGTGGGAGCAGTAGCGATTGCAATCGTCATGCGGATCAATTCGAAATGGATCTGGAAATTGACGCCTTATCTCTATGGACTAGGATTACTTGTCATGGGGTTGCTCTTACGATTTTACGACCAGAATCTGGCGGCAAGTACCGGTTCAAAAAACTGGTTCCGCTTTGGAAGTGTCACGTTCCAACCAGCCGAGCTGATGAAGATCGCTTATATTTTGATGCTGGCGTTGATCGTAACGAAGCACAATACGCAAGTCAAAGTTCGAACAATCAAATCTGATTTTTGGCTGATTGCAAAGATGTTGATCATTTCGATTCCTGTGATTGCGTTAGTCATGGCGCAAAAAGACTTTGGGACGATGCTCGTCTTTCTGGCGATCTTTGGTGGCGTCTTTTTGATGTCAGGGATTTCTTGGAAAATCATTGGCCCGATCTTTGCTTTAGCATTTATTGTGGGTGCAGGAACGATTTTCCTTGTGACCACAGAATCAGGAAGAGAATTCCTGTATACTGTTGGTTTCAAATCTTACCAATTTGCCCGAATCGATTCTTGGCTCGATCCATTTCATGATACGTCGGGCTTTAGTTTCCAACCCGCCCAAGGGATTTTAGCAATCGGAACAGGTGGGATGTTCGGAAAAGGCTTTAACGTCAGCAACATTTACGTGCCAGTCCGAGAATCAGATATGATATTCACTGTCATCGGAGAGAATTTTGGCTTTATTGGTGGCGCATTTGTCATTTTCTTGTATTTTGTATTGATTTATCGTATGATACGTGTCTGCTTCGATACGAACAATGAGTTTTATGCCTATATCGCAAGTGGGTTGATCATGATGCTCTTATTCCATGTCTTTGAAAACATTGGCGCAAATATCGGCTTACTTCCATTAACTGGGATTCCATTGCCGTTTATCAGTCAAGGGGGTTCATCGATCTTAGGGAATATGATTGGGATCGGATTGATCTTATCTATGCGTTATCAAAATGAAGCACCGGTAAAAAATTCTAGGAGGTAACGCAAGTTGTTTACTTTTTATGAGTACCCAAAGTGTTCTACTTGTCGAAAAGCCAAGGCTTGGCTCGACAATCATCAAGTAACGTATCAAGCGGTCGATATGGTCAAAGATACGCCTACGGCAGAAACGATCGAATCATGGTTGAAGCATTCCGATGTGCCGCTTCGCCGTGTCTTTAATACAAGCGGGATGAAATATCGTGAACTTGGTCTAAAAGATCAAATCGATGAATTATCCCTCACAGAAGCAAGTCAGCTGTTATCTACGGACGGCATGTTGATCAAACGACCATTGATCGTCAAAGACAATCAACTGGTCACAATCGGTTTTAATGAAAAAATATACGAAGGAGCATTCAATTAAAATGGCTGGGAAACACTTAAAGAAGAAAGATAACCTTTGGATTTTATTTAATGGAAAAGAATACTGTGTAGGTTTGACAAAAGAAGCGCAAGAAGATCTAGGTGAGATCACGTTTGCCAACTTACCAAAAATCGGTAAAGCGTATCAAGCAGGCGATGCACTAGTTGAAGTAGAAGCAGAAAAAGCAGTCACTGAATTTGCAAGCCCATTATCTGGAACAGTCTCATCTGTGAATGAAAAAATCAGTGAGAATATCGCTGTTTTGAACGATGAAGATGAAATGACTGCGTGGTTGTTGAGTTTTAAAGATGTCGATGCTGCAGAATTCGACGCACTTTAAGAAACACCATGTTCAAATAAACGTTTGACACTGATTCTTGTAACTGCTATAATCATAAACAATCATATTGAAAGCTTTGATAAGAAGAGTACATGTCACAGATGTTTCAAGAGAGCCCGGTTTGCTGTGAAAGGGTAACGGAAATGAGATGGAAGATGGTCTTAGAGCAGAGTGAGTGAGCGCAAGCAAACTGACTACGGGAGTGCCCGTTATAGCACAGCAGTATGCGACTAGCGTCAAGTACTGAACGAGGTTGTTATTGTGAAATAGCAGCGAATCAAGGTGGTCACACGGAAGTCTAAACTTTCGTCCTTTTGCTAAACGCAAAGGACGAAAGTTTTTTTGTTGTCTAAGAGAAAATAAGTAAAGAAAGATGTGAACGATATGTCATTGATCCAATTGACGAATGTCAAGAAAACATTTGGCGGAAAACATGGGACGATCCACGCTATCAACGACGTTTCACTACAAGTGGAACAAGGCGACATTTACGGCATCGTCGGTTATTCCGGTGCTGGTAAGAGTACGTTAGTTCGTTTGTTGAACGGCTTGGAGTTACCTACAGATGGTCAAGTAATTGTCAACGACCAAGACATTACTAAATTAAAAAATAAAGAATTACGAGTTTTTCGAAAAAAAATCGGCATGATTTTTCAACATTTCAATCTATTATGGTCACGTACCGTACTAGAAAATATCCAACTACCTTTGGAATTAGCCGGTGTACCGAAACAACAACGTAAAGAAAGAGCAGAAGAATTGCTCCGTTTAGTCGGTTTGGAAGGACGAGGACAAGCTTATCCGTCCCAATTATCTGGTGGACAAAAGCAAAGAGTCGGGATTGCTCGTGCGTTAGCCAATGAGCCAGAAATCCTCCTTTGCGATGAAGCGACAAGTGCATTGGACCCACAAACGACGGAAGAGGTCTTAGATCTATTATTGGCAATCAACAAAAAATTGAACTTGACGATCGTTTTAATCACACATGAAATGAACGTTATCCGTAAAATCTGTAACAAAGTGGCAGTGATGGAACGTGGGCAAGTCGTGGAAGAAGGCGATGCGTTGACCGTTTTTCGCAATCCACAACAAGAAGTCACGAAACGCTTCGTCCAACAAGATATCGAACCAGAAGCTGAATCCACTGAATTATTGGCAGAGTTGATCAAAGAAAATCCAGATGGTCGCTTAGTGACATTGACCTTCAATGAAACGAATGCCAATGAACCAGTGATTTCTCAAGCCATTCGTCGTTACAATGTGGATATCAATGTCGTATATGGGAAAATCAAGCAAACCAAAGAAGGCTCGTTTGGTTCGCTGACTACCTTGATGATCGGAGAGGAAAACGAATTGGACCAAGCAGAAAACTTCATCAAAGAGCAAGGCGTCGGAGTGGAGGTGATCCATCATGGATAAAAGCTTCGCAGAAACCTACCTTGATTTCAGCCAAATCAACATGGAGACGATGCAACAAGCCATCATGGACACGTTATACATGACGTTGATCTCCATGGTCTTAGTAACCATCATCGGTTTGATCCTTGGTTTGATCCTTTACTCGATCGGTCGCAAAAACAAACCGTATGCGCGGATCATTTACGGCATCGTTTCGATCATTAGTAATATTTTCCGATCGACACCATTCATGATCTTGATGGTCTTGATCATTCCCTTTACCAAAGCAATCGTGGGAACGATGTTAGGCGCACAAGCAGCGATTCCAGCTCTCGTGTTGTCCGCTGCTCCTTTTTACGCTCGACTTGTAGAAATCGCGTTTCGCGAAGTCAGCCCTGGGGTCTTAGAAGCCGCAGATGCGATGGGCGCTAGCTATTGGGAAATCATTTGGAAAGTCTTGATCCCTGAAAGTGTCCCAGCTTTGATCTCAGGTTTGACTGTAACAACGATCTCGATGATCGGTTTTACTGCCATGGCAGGAGCAATCGGTGCCGGCGGTCTAGGTGGCTTGGCTTGGCAAGAAGGCTATCAACGTGGTAATTTAACAGTGACTTTTGTCGCTACTTTGATTATTTTAGTCATCGTATTTATTGTTCAAGGAATCGGGGATTTCTTAACGAAGAAAACAGATAAAAGATAGTAGGAAATAGGAGGATATAGGATATGAAAAAGAAAATTTTTGGATTTGCAGCAACGCTTTTACTGACAGTTGGATTAGCCGCATGTGGAAACGGCGGAAGTAGTAGTGACTCATCAAACGCATCAGACGATACAACCTTGAAAATCGGCGCATCACCAACGCCACATGCGGAAATCTTAGAACATGTGAAGCCTCTTTTGAAAGACGAAGGCATTGATTTGGAAATCGTCAAATTTGACGATTATGTCTTGCCAAACCAAGCATTATCAGAAGGCGACATTGATGCGAACTATTTCCAACACATTCCTTACTTGAACAAAGAAATCGACGAAAAAGGCTATGATTTTGTCAATGCCGGTGCTGTCCACATCGAACCAATGGGCTTGTATTCACAAAAAATCAAAGACATCTCTGAATTAGAAGATGGCGCAACGATCATTACTTCAAATTCAGAATCTGACTGGGGACGGATCATCACGATCTTGAAAGACGCTGGATTAGTGACAGTCAAAGACGGTGTGGATTTAGAAACAGCCACATTTGATGATATTGATGAAAATCCTAAAAACTTGAAGTTCAATCACACAATCGATCCAGCATTATTGGCTTCTACTTACCAAAATGACGAAGGCGATCTAGTGGCTATCAATGCCAACTTTGCTTACGGCGCTGGATTGAATCCATTAGAAGATGCGGTATTATTAGAAAAAGACAACTCACCATATGTCAACATCATTGCCACACGTAAAGGTGACGAAGACAGCGACAAGATCAAAAAATTGATCGAAGTCTTGCATCAAGAAGATGTTCGTCAATGGATCGAAGAACAATGGGAAGGCTCCGTGAAATCTGTTGATGCGGATGCAAAATAAAATCTGTAAAGTCTGGGAATCGTTCCCAGACTTTTTTTGAGAAAAAACGAACAAAAATTATTTTATTCAGTTTATAAAGATTATCAATTGAAAATGATGTTTTATTTGAAATAAATCAAAATTATGACATTTTTAACTGGTTGAGGCGTTGCGCTTCATTCTCAATTAGTCTAAAATGAGTGAGAACGAATCAGAATATGGAGGGGAACTACATGTCTGTCTTAGAAATAAAAAACCTACATGTGTCGATTGAGGACAAGAAAATCCTTAAAGGCGTGAATTTAACAATGAAAACAGGAGAAATCCATGCCATCATGGGACCAAACGGAACAGGTAAATCGACCTTGTCTGCTGCAATTATGGGAAATCCGAATTACGAAGTAACTGAAGGAGAAATCCTTTTTGATGGGCAAAATGTGTTAGAGCTAGAAGTAGATGAACGTGCGCGTTTAGGTCTGTTTTTAGCCATGCAATACCCAAGTGAGATTCCAGGAATCACGAATGCCGAATTTATGCGTGCAGCTATCAATGCGACACGTCCGGAAGACGACAAGATTTCTGTCATGTCATTCTTGAAAAAGTTAGATGAAAAGATGGGACTCTTGAATATGCCAGAAGAAATGGCTGAACGTTATTTGAACGAAGGCTTTTCTGGTGGAGAGAAAAAACGTAATGAGATCTTACAACTCTTGATGTTAGAACCAACTTTTGCGATTTTAGATGAAATCGATTCTGGTTTAGATATCGATGCACTGAAAGTCGTGGCAAAAGGCGTGAACGAAATGCGCGGCGACAACTTTGGTGCCTTGATCATCACTCACTACCAACGCTTGTTGAACTACATCACACCTGACGTAGTCCACATCATGATGGAAGGTCGTGTCGTGATGACTGGGAGTGCAGATCTAGCAAAACGCCTAGAAGCCGAAGGATATGCAGGCATCAGTAAAGAATTAGGAATCGACTACAAAGAAGAAGAAGCGTAAGGAGGAGCACATCTATGAAAGACATTAAATGGCTCGATCATCTTGACGCTGTTACAGATTTTTCATTCAGTAAAGGTGAACCGGAATGGATGACGACGCTTCGTCAAGAGGCGCTGAAAAAAGCAGATGAACTACCATTGCCCCATATCGAACGTGTGAAATTCCACCGTTGGCCATTGTTTTCAATCAATGAGTTGACTGATCAGACACCTGAATCTGGAAATGTTGCGGCATTTGATGCGATGAAAGACAATCCATTAGTCGTGCAACAAGGCACCTTGACTGTCTTTGAGCAATTATCCGCAGACCTTGCAGAACAAGGAGTGATCTTTACAGATCTATTTACTGCAATGCAAGAATACCCTGAATTAGTCCAAGAATATTACATGACGAAAGCTGTTGAAATGGACGAAGACCAATTGACTGCGCTTCATGCTGCATTCATGAATAGTGGCTTGTTCTTATACGTACCAAAAAACGTGGTCATCAAAGAACCGATCGAATCCCTGTTTATCCAAGAAGGAGCATTTTCGCAACACTTCTTTAAACACGTCTTGATCGTCGCAGATGAACACAGTGAATTCTCTTACTTGGAACGATTCCAAACAACTGGAGAAGAATTACAGAAAGTCTCTGGGAATATCATTGTTGAAGTCATCGCCAAAGCCGGTGCCAAAGTCAAATATGCAGCAGTCGACCAATTAGGCGAAAATGTCACAGCATACATGAACCGTCGTGGTCACATCTTACGGGATGCTTTTGTGGACTGGGCAATCGGAGTGATGAACGACGGGAATATCGTCGCTGATTTTGATTCAGATCTAGTCGGTGAAGGCGGACATGCGGAAGTCAAGATCGTGGCAATCAGTTCAGGAAAACAAACCCAAGGAATCGATACCCGGGTGACAAATAAAGCTCCACATACGATCGGACATATCTTGCAACATGGCGTGATCCGCGAACGTGGTACGTTGACATTCAACGGTATCGGACACATCTTGAAAAAAGCCAAAGGTGCAGATGCCCAACAAGAAAGTCGTGTCTTGATGCTTTCAGATAAAGCCAGAGGCGATGCCAATCCGATCCTATTGATCGATGAACACGAAGTTACAGCAGGACATGCCGCAAGTGTTGGACGTGTCGATCCGGAAGAAATGTATTATTTGATGAGTCGAGGTTTACGAAAAGAAGAAGCAGAACGTTTAGTCATTCGTGGCTTCTTAGGGTCTGTCTTAACTGCGATTCCAGTAGAAGCGGTGCGCAAAGAACTAGTGGCAGTTATTGAAGGGAAGTTAAATGTATGATTTCTCCAGAAAAAATCCGTCAAGATTTCCCGATCTTATTTCAGGAAGTCAATGACGAACCCCTGGTGTATTTAGACAATGCAGCGACTACGCAAAAACCCAAACAAGTGTTAGCGACTATGACGCATTATTATTCCGCAAACAATGCCAACGTCCATCGAGGCGTGCATACGTTAGCCGAACGAGCAACCCATGATTACGAAGCTTCCAGAGAAAAAGTTCGTCGTTTTTTAAATGCCCAAGAGACTGCCGAGATTATTTTCACACGTGGAACGACCACAAGTTTGAACTGGGTAGCACAAAGCTATGGCGACGCCTTTGTCAAAGCCGGTGATGAGATCGTGATCTCTTATATGGAGCATCATTCGAACATCATCCCTTGGCAACAGTTGGCAAAACGAACCGGCGCTACTTTGAAATACATCGAATTGACCGAAGAAGGATTTCTTGATCTAGAACATGCCACTTCAATCATTTCAGAAAAAACCAAGATCGTGTCGGTCGCCCATGCCTCTAATGTATTAGGTGTCATCAATCCGATCCAAGAATTGGCGACGATCGTTCATGAAAAAGGTGGTATTTTGGTGGTAGATGGTGCACAATCTGCCCCACACATCAAAATCGATGTCCAATCCCTAGATTGTGATTTCTTTGCCTTTAGCGGACATAAGATGTGCGCAACGACCGGAACAGGTGTATTATATGGAAAACGGAAATGGTTGGAACAAATGGAACCCGTTGAATTCGGTGGAGAAATGATCGACTTTGTGGGCCTACAAGACAGCACATGGAAAGAACTTCCCTGGAAATTCGAAGCAGGTACACCAAACATTGCCGGTGTGATCGCACTCGGCGCTGCCATTGATTATCTTGAATCGATTGGTCTAGCAGGCATTCATCAATATGAAGAAGAACTTGTTGGTTATGTCTTACCAAAACTCCAAGCAATCGAAGGCTTGACGATCTATGGACCAAAAGACCCGACCCAACGTACAGGTGTGATTTCCTTCAACTTAGAGAACCTACATCCCCATGATGTAGCGACTGCCCTTGATATGGAAGGCGTCGCCGTTCGTGCCGGTCATCATTGTGCCCAACCATTATTGAAGTATCTAGGGGTTGCTGCGACAGCTCGTGCCAGCTTTTACGTTTATAACACAAAAGCAGATGCCGATCGTCTCGTCCAAGCAATTCTCGCAACAAAGGAGTTTTTCCAACATGGCACTATCTAAATTAGACAATCTTTACCGTCACGTGATCTTGGACCACTCATCACATCCACATCATCGTGGCACGTTGACGGAATCAACGAATAAGATTGAAATGAACAACCCCACCTGTGGGGATGTCATTGAATTACAAGTCGAGATCAGAGACGGCAAAATCAATAATATCGCCTTTGACGGCAGTGGTTGCTCTATCAGTACAGCCAGTGCCTCAATGATGACCGATGCTGTCATCGGCAAAACAATTGCAGAAGCAGAGCAATTGACGGACGACTTTTTACTACTGGTCCAAGGAAAAGAAGTCGCAGATCTTGAACCACTAGGGGACGCTGCCATGTTAAGTGGTGTCGCAAAATTCCCCGCGCGCATCAAATGCGCAACACTAGCCTGGAAAGCACTAGGCAAGGCAATGGAAGAAGACGGTACTGCAACCGTCCATCATGAGCACAAGGAAAAGGAGTGAGCAAATGGGCGTACCAGAATTAGAAGAATATAAATTTGGCTTCCACGACGACGTGGAACCCGTTTTTAGTACAGGAGAAGGCTTGACCGAAGAAGTCGTTCGGGAAATGTCACGAATCAAAGAAGAACCAGAATGGATGTTGGAGTTCCGTTTGAAATCCCTGGAAGCATTCAACAAAATGCCCATGCAAGACTGGGGACCTGACTTATCTGACATTGATTTCAATGCCATCAAATACTACCAAAAACCAAGTGACCGACCTGCTCGCGATTGGGATGACGTACCAGAAAAAATCAAAGAAACCTTTGAACGAATCGGTATTCCAGAAGCCGAACGTGCTTATTTAGCCGGCGCTTCTGCCCAATATGAATCAGAAGTCGTATACCACAATATGAAAGATGAATTCGAAAAACTCGGCATCGTCTTTACCGACACAGATTCTGCATTGAAAGAGTATCCTGAACTATTCAAAGAATACTTTTCAAAACTCGTGCCACCAACAGATAACAAACTAGCCGCACTAAACTCAGCCGTTTGGTCTGGGGGTACATTTATCTATGTACCAAAAGGCGTCAAAGTCGATGTCCCATTACAAACCTACTTCCGAATCAATGCCGAAAACACCGGCCAATTCGAACGTACGTTGATCATCGTGGACGAAGGCGCAAGCATCCACTATGTCGAAGGCTGTACTGCACCAACCTATTCAACCAACAGCCTACACGCAGCAATCGTGGAAATCTTTACCCGCAAAGACGGCTACTGCCGCTATACAACGATCCAAAACTGGTCCGACAACGTCTATAACCTTGTAACCAAACGAGCAAAAGCCTACGAAGGCGCAACCGTTGAATGGATCGACGGCAACTTAGGAGCCAAAACAACCATGAAATACCCAAGTGTCTACTTAGACGGACGAGGCGCACGAGGCACCATGCTATCCATTGCATTTGCCGGAGCCAACCAAATCCAAGACACAGGCGCAAAAATGATCCACAATGCACCAAACACTTCAAGCTCGATCGTCTCAAAATCAATTTCAAAAGACGGCGGCGAAGTAAACTACCGAGGCCAAGTCACCTTTGGAAAAGACAGTGCCGGCTCGATCTCTCACATCGAATGCGATACCATCATCATGGACGAATGGTCCAAATCTGATACCATCCCATTCAACGAGATCCACAACAGCCAAGTCTCGTTGGAACACGAAGCAAAAGTCTCCAAAATCTCAGAAGAACAACTCTACTACCTCATGAGCCGCGGCTTGACCGAATCCGAAGCCACAGAAATGATCGTCATGGGCTTCGTCGAACCATTCACCAAAGAACTACCGATGGAATATGCGGTAGAGTTGAACCGGTTGATTAGTTATGAGATGGAAGG
Source organism: Enterococcus mundtii (assembly GCF_002947535.1). Classification (GTDB taxonomy): domain Bacteria; phylum Bacillota; class Bacilli; order Lactobacillales; family Enterococcaceae; genus Enterococcus_B; species Enterococcus_B mundtii_B. The sequence goes on along the minus strand of NZ_PUAP01000022.1, from coordinate 42,344 downwards.
CAGCGTTGGTTAAGGTTAAATTACCAATGATTTAAAGCTTTTCATGGGATAGGTGATTGACATTTGCCACAAATTTGCCACAAAAATAATAAAAAAATTTAGGAGTGCTCTTTGAGTGCTCCTTTTTCGTTCATATAGTTTTGGTAGAGTTTTAAAGAATCATCTTCGATTTTTTCTGTAATGTGCATATAAATGTCAGCAGTCACACTTATAGTGCTGTGTCCAAGTCGAGTACTGACATACTTTATGTTTGCCCCGGATTCTAGTAAATGAACTGCATGGCTATGCCGCAAAGCATGAGGGGAAAGTACAGGGACATTCGCACGTTCACATGTTTTATAGAAAAAATCTCTAACAACTGAATGGCGTAAATAGTTGCCGTTTTCGTTTGAAAATACCATAGATTCATTTATTGGGCTATCGTATGATCGATACCTCAAAATACATTCATTCTTGTTTATTTTATGTTTCTTTAGCAGGTGAACAAGACGATCATCAATTTTGATCGTACGAATACTTGTTTTTGATTTAGGTGGCGTAATTATTGAATTGTTATGATCATCGTAAGATAGTGATTTGTTTACTGTTAATTTATCTCCGTCAATATCTGACCACTCTAACGCTAAAGCTTCGCCTAATCGGAGACCAGTACTCGCTAACAGGTAGAATAAGACGTAATATTGAATGGAATGAGCGTATTTACCTAATTTATAAGAGGATAAGTATTCTAACATTTGAGCAAGCTCATTTTTAGAATAGAATTTCAATTTCTGTTCTTCTTTAGCGGTGGGGAGTTTTATTTTTTTGGCAACATTTTTTTCAAGATAGTTGAGTTCATAGACTGCAGTCTCTAATGCATCGTGTAACACATTTAGATTTGATCGAATTGTGTTTCTTGTTTGTTGCTTTGTGGTATCTAGGTCATTTACCCACTTAACAATATCTGTACGGGTTATTTCCTTTAAACTCATCATTCCAAACGTAGGTAATATATGAAGTCTTATGGAACGTTCTAACCTAAGATAAGTTGATTGTTTGATATTTGGTTTTTTGTAAACTTCGAGCCAGTCCTCCAAATAATCGGCCATCAATATGTTATTAGCTCCAATCTGAACACCGTTATTATATTGTCTTTCAAGTTCATTTGCCGCAGCTTGTGCATCCCTCTTTGTTCTAAACCCGCTTTTCGAAACTTCTCTAAATTTTCCGTTATCTTTATATCGAATACGAAAACGCCACTTTCCGTTTTCTTGTTGTTTGATACTAGCCATGGTAACCAACCCCTTTCTTAGACATACTAAGACTCTAACACGGCTAACTCTCTATCTTGAAAGTCTGTTGTTTTTTTTATAACGCAATATCTCCTTCGGATATTTCTATTGATACAAAACATCATTTTTTAGTATTAAATTTAAGCAGTTATCCATGTTAATATTAAATTTTGCTTCAATCTGTAGTGAAAAACCGTATGATATGGTCAAATTTTTTCGAACATATTGAATTCTTTTTCGAGAATGTATGTTCGTTTTTTAGACAAAAAAATAATAATTAAACGGCAACTTCGTTTCTTACCATTTCTAAAATAAGATTTCTGATAGTAGATTCGCAATTGTAATCTAGTTCATAGTAGTCCATAAATGAAAAAATGTTTATTTGATATGGATCGATATGACATTCAGATAAAAAATCGTAGAGTAAATTCTCAATCATAAATCGATCAGCTTCATATTCCATTTTAGTTCTGAAATAAAATGTCTTGTAGAGCTCAATAAATTCTTTGTGATCTACAACATGCTTTATTTCATGATAAATTGTTTTTCTTCTGTCTTCTTGTGAGAGGCTGCAGTTAACGAAGATAGTATGCTCTTCTTCGATATAGCAGCCATCTGATTCCATTTCAACATAAGCAATACCTACGCCACATTCATCAAGTACCTTTTCTAATAACTGCATACACTCACCTCACTTCGAACTTTGTCTACCTTCTATATAAGCGCGAATTGCCGCTCTGTCTATCTCGGTCAGTGGTTTGCCACCAAAAGTCATAGCGTTGTCGAGCATCTTGTCTAAGTCGTCAGGCACACGCTCCTGTGTCGAATTAGGATTGTCTGTGCGTCCTAGTAAGTAATCAATTGATGTGTCGAAATAATCTGCTATTTTTTTTAACTTATCTGTTCCAGGTACTCTTTTTTTCCATTGATAAATCGTGTTTGTCGGGAGGCCTACTTTGTTTTCAAGTACTGAGACACTAATACTTCTAGACTTGCAGAGCTGCTTAATCCGTTCCACTAAAATTTCCATTATAATCACCTTTAAAGCTCAGATAGAATATCGCTAATATTTTTATTAGCTTTTAGTTGACAACTAACAAAAATATTAGTATACTTCATTCATAAGCTGGTTATTTAGCTAGAAACAAAACTAAAGAGAACCAATAAAATTCAAACTTTCGAGGTCGGCAAACTTAGAAATATTGATTTATGGCTTTTTAAAGTCTTATTTAGCTATATCTATATACTAATACATTTATTAGTTAAATGTCAACGATTAGTTTAATTTCTAGCTATATTCCTAGCTTAAATATATGAGGAATGAGGTGACGTTATGGTCATTGAAGATTTTCATGAAATGGTCCTGATTCAAATGAAACGTCAAGATAAAACCTGGAAATACCTTGGAGAATTAATCGGAACTTCACCGACATACGCCAAGCAAATTGTAGAAGGTGTTCAAAAAGGTCCTAAAGCCCAGGAATACAAACGTATAATTGCCAACGATTTACAGATTGTAATAGTAAAGGGTGTGTAATTGATGTTTCCACAACAAAAACAGTCAGTGACGGTGGATATTCAGGTTGATGACGCTTACTGGAAAGAATATGCAGACTCATACCTCAAAGAATTGTTCGAACACTATTTACGACCACAGTTTTTAACTATTGCTGACATGGAAAAAATTACTCGTCGAAAACGAGCGTGGATAATGGAGTACATTGTCGATGACCCATATGTGCGGAAAAACAAGTTAGCTAAAAAAGATACAGATGGTAAATGGATTTTTGATGCCGAGAATATTCGACCGTTTTTAAAACGATTATTTGATAATTTACCAGATTATTAGAGAATGGAGGCAACATAATGAATCAACCACAAATTTTTAATTTCGAACAAAACGAAGTTCGAACAATCTTAGTAGATGACGAACCATATTTTGTAGGTAAAGACGTTGCAGAAGTCTTAGGATATAGCAACACTCAAAAAGCAATCCTAAATCATGTGGATGAAGAAGACAAGGGGGTAACGAAATGGGACACCCTTGGAGGAAAACAAAACATGACGATCATCAACGAATCAGGGCTATACAGCTTAATACTTAAATCCAAGCTGCCAAATGCTAGAAAGTTCAAACGTTGGGTTACAAGTGAAGTCCTTCCAACAATCAGAAAAACTGGAAGCTACACAAACGTCCCTCAAAGCTTTGCCCAAGCATTGCGACTAGCAGCTGACTTAGAAGAAAAAAATCAACTCCTCGAACAACAAATTGCTGAATACGAACCAAAAATCAGCTATCTGGATACGATTCTTTCATCGACAGACACTGTTGCAACCTCTCAAATTGCAGCTGATTACGGAATGTCAGCAATTGCACTTAATAAATTACTCAACCACTTTGGTGTGCAACACAAAGTTGGTGGTCAGTGGATACTTTACCGCAAACATATGAACCAAAGCTATACGAAATCGCACACAAGCGAGATCTCAAAGGCCGATGGCAGTTTAAAAGTTGTAATGAATACTAAATGGACGCAAAAAGGCAGAATTTTCATTTACAACTTATTAATTGCTGAGGGTTATTATCCTCAAATGGATTTAGAAGAAATTATTTAGGGGGTGTTTTGAATTATCTATTCAATTATTACTATCTATGAACTTTAGAAAGAGGAGGATTTTTTATGATTAATCTAGCTTTAGTCAATTTAGATGATTTGAAGATTTTGTTATCAGAGAATTCCATTCCAAATGAAGTCTGGAATTCCAAACAAGCAGCTGATTACTTAACAGTCAGTGTTCCAACTTTGCATAAAGAAGCTGAACTTGGAAAAGTTCCTGGAGTGCGAATTGGCAAAGATTGGAAGTTTTCTTCAATTGCTTTATATCAATATGTATCTAAAAAGGAGGAATCAAAATGAAAGGCATCATAAAGAAATACGAGGAATTTTTGAAGGAAAAAGGAATACAGGAAGAAAAAAATACACCAGCAATTATGTCTGCCGTGCAACAAGCGATTCGGGAAATTTTAATCGATAGCGAAAAAATGAAAGGAAGAAAAATGATGGATAACGAAAAAGGTATTTTAATCACGATGAAAATTGGAGAGAACGAAATGAGAGGTTTTGTTTCCCAGGTTTCAGATAAAGAAGTTTCAAACGAAGAATCACTTGAATTTTACAACTCAACGTTTGAAGGTTATGAACAGCGATTAAGCCTCGTAGCAAGCCGAGTATATACCAAGTTGGAAAAGATTGTTAAAAAAGAGGAAATCCGCACTGTTGCAGAAATCCTCAAAGCTTTAGCTACAGCCCCAGATTTTTAAAAGTTGCGATAGTTTCTTTGGCAGAAACTTGCTTTATATCATCTTTGTCGTTTGACTTTTTGTTTTCAGCCGGCCACTGACTGATAAGGAAATTATACCAAAAATAATCCCGCACGGAAGGAGTGGCTAGGATGGTTGTACTACAAATAATTGTTTCCGTAGTGTTCATTTGGTCGTGTAACAAACTAAATTTTCACTTGTTTGGCTTGATAAGTATTTTGCAAAGAATCGAAACAACTAGCATAAGTGTCATGGGTGATGTAACACCATTAATTACACCATAAGCCATTGCAAAAATAGCTTGGTAAATAAAGTCAGAAAGTGATCCGTAGAATGTCTGTTTATTTAAAAATACATCTAAGAAAGAAGGATCGACATCTTGATTTATAACTTTTTCTTCGTGTTCGGAATCTTGAGTTTCATTAGATACCAACTCACTTTCATCACTTATTTCTTGATTGTCCTCGAACAGCGAAGTGGGCATAGATTTAAGATAATCTCGAATCTCATTGGATTCTTGAATGTTCTGATTGGCAATAAATTCCGACGCTAATAACAAACTTTCTTTTTCCTGTTTTGTAAAATCTTGTTTTTCTTTCAACTTAACTAATCTGGAGTCCAAATTAGTAAGTTGAATTTCGATCGGAACATCATTTTTGAGTTCAGCGGGAATAGTAATACCGCTATAAAACTTCTTTACATCTGGGATTAAGGAACGAATCTTGTCGTAATGTTCAGTTGCTAATTTCACATTTTCAGTAGCAGCATTCATTATCTCAACCTGTGGAGCAATCACTTCTTCAAATTGTCGAATTTGTTCTAAGGCAGGCTCAATAATTTTCTTTCGTTCTTTTAAGTAAGAATTAAATTGTTCAAGAGTAAATGAATCCATTAATACACCACCAGTTTTTAAATAATTATACCAAAGAAAAGAGGAATTAAAATGGAAATCACAATCAAAGCAATGTCAGAAGAAGTAAAAGAATTGCTACAGACCATTGGAAGTAGTAAGGAACAAATTGAAATCAACGAGCAAACTATCGAAAAAATTAGTTCAGCTTTAGAAGCTAACATTAGTTTAGCGACAGAATTTTGATGACGTGGATAGAATCGTCATTTTCGATAATGAATACGGATATATAGGAGGTAAGTTGATGGCATACACAGTACAACAAGAACACCAAATTCTCAATCTTATCAGGCAACATAGAAAAGAATTACAAGATGATCGTGCAGCGCTTAGAAAAGCCGATGAGCTTTCAGATAGACAAGCAGAGCTGATTGCGATGGAGCTTGAAGATTTACGAATGTTAGAAATTAAAAATAGGGAGATAAGACTATGAAAAAGACAGACACGCTTTTTATCGGAGTCATTTTAGGTTTACTCGTACTAGTAGCACACTACAGCGTAGTGGGAGGAAGTATTTTCGCAAGTCTAATGGTTTTGATAAACCTATTAGATTCGAAAGAAAGGAGAACATATGAATCGAAAAGAAGCTTTGAAGAAAGGAAAAATGATTGCTGATAGATGGTGGTATGACAATAAATCAACTATTTTAAGCAAACAGCTAATCAATAAACAAAAAGCATGGATACAAATAAAAAAGTGACTCCGCCGGCAAGCAATGAGTCACATACAAAACATATCTAAGGAGATTTTAGCATATGAAGAATGAACTTTCCAGTTTAGATCAATATTTGACTAATCACAAAACTGATTGTTCCACAGAAATTAAAGCATTTGATTGGCAAGGAGAACCTCTTTATTCGGGAGAAACAGTTTATTCAATTGATAATGAGTATGTTCGAGAAGATGATTTAAAAGCGTTTATAGAAAGTAGTGTCGGAAAGCCGGTGGAAATATGAAAGAGATGAATGAAATGTCTTTCAACGAGAAAGTGATCTCTGTTCAAAATGAGCTGAAAGCTCCTAAAAGTCAGTATAGTGAGTACGGCAATTATAACTATAGAAATTGCGAGGACATCCTAAAAGCTGTTAAACCATTAAATCAAAAAATGGGATTGTTACTGACACTTACAGATGAACCTGTTGTAATTGGGAATCGTTTCTATATTAAAGCAACCGCACTATTAACAGATGGAAAAGAAGTGCTAAGTATTACTGCATATGCGAGAGAGGCTGAATCAAGAACAAAGATGGACGATAGCCAAGTAACAGGATCTGCTTCTTCATATGCTCGAAAGTATGCTTTAAACGGTCTGTATTTAATTGACGATGCTAAAGATGCGGATGCGTTGCCGCAAGAAAATAAAGAAGCAAAAAATTTGCGTGAAGAATTTTTAAAAACTTTCGACAAATATGTCGAAGAGATAGCGAATGTCACTAATTTACCAAAAGAAGTGGTTGCTGCGAATTCACTAGGAAAGAAAGGATTCGATAGTTTAGAACAAGTAACTGATGAATTTTATTCAGATCTGATAGGCTATTTGAAGCTTTCAGCGAAAAAAGCAGCCCAAAAATTTAATGATGAGCCTAACCGACAGAAACGCACCGTCAAAAAACCATCTTGGGAGGATTTATAAATGAGCAATGAACTATCAACAGAAGTCATCTTTGATGTTAATTATCAACCAAGTGTAATTGAAATTATCAATGAAGATCAACTAGCGAATTTAATTAATGCAACTGTTAAGCGTTTTGAAAATTTGATTTTTAAAGAAGAGGATATTGCAGATGCTAAGAAAGCAAGAGCGGAACTAAATCGAATTTTTGATTTGATCGATTCGAAAAGAAAAGAAGTGAAGAAGGAATTTAGTGAACCTCTCACTACATTTGAAAATCAAATCAAAATCTACAGTGATGAGATCAAACTAGCATCTAAAGGTATTGCTGACCAAATCAAAGAATTTGAAGCTAAAACAAAGGAAGAACGAAAAACAATTGTTTTGGCATTAATCAAAAAACAAGCAAGTAAGGCTGAGATTGAACCTAATGAAATCAGCCTCCAAAGTAATTGGCTGAATGCTTCAAGTTTTACAGCCAAAAACAATTTAACGAAAAAAATTGAAGAAGAAATAATTGCTGAATGCACAGCAATAAAACAAGAAAAAGAAAACTATGAACAGCAAAAATCGTTGGTTGAAAGCTATGTAAAAGCTTATGGTCTTGAGCCAAGGGCTTGGATCTCTTTAATTGATGAAGGACTAACTGCAGCACAGATCTTTCCAAAGATAGATCAAGCTGTCAAAGAATTAAGAGAAAAAGAAGAGAAAGAAATAGAAAAGACAGAAAAACAAATCAAACAAACAGCAACGCCAGAAAGAGCTGTGGGAACACCGCAAGAAATAGACACCGATGAACCGAAGTATTCCTTTGCTCTAAATATTACAGGAACTGCTAAACAACTGTCAGTTATCAAACAAACGATTGAAAGCTTAGGTGTAGAGTACTCCGTTGAGATGAATTGATCAACGAATCAGAAGATAAAGAAGTGATTTAATTGTTTAAACCGCTAATCGATTCATATTCTGCGATATTAAAGCATTTCAAAGGACAAGAAATTAGCGCAACAATCAACGAAGAAGTAAACATCGAACGACTTAAAACGATGTACGAAGGCTATGAAGGTGACCGGATCATTGAAATTCGCTTTATTGATCCACGTCGCTTCACAGCCCAGCAAAGAAATTTCATCTATGCGCTCATAGGGGATATATTCATCGATACAGGCACGCCAACGGACTTCTGGAAGGAATTCTTCTACTTTCGTTTTGAAGGTGTCACAGGGCGAAAAATAAGCCTCAAGGACGAATCGGATACAACTGTAAGTGACGTAAACATCCTAGCAAATATCATCTTAGATTTCATCTTTGAACATCATATTCCTTTTAAAGAAGGGTATGAAATCTTACCAGCGAATCAAGAATACTACTTCTACAAGTGTATTACGAAAAGAGTCTGTTGTATTTGTGGAAGAACAGGAGCTGACATTGATCACTTCGATAAAGCGTTGGGTAGACGGAAACGTAAGAGAATTGATCATTCAGAATACACTTACGCAGGACTTTGCAGAATACACCACACAGAAAAACATCAACTAGGTGTGACTAATTTTAAAAATAAGTATCAAATCAAAGGGATTAAGTTAAATCAGGAAACGATCAAAAAGTTAAATATTGGAGGGTAAAAAGTGGATCACAGAGGATATTACGCTATCATACCTGCAAATGTTAGATATGACGATTCATTGATACCTAGTGCAAAACTTCTTTATGGAGAAATCACAGCTTTGTGTAATGAAAAAGGTTATTGCTGGGCTAGTAATGAATACTTTTCAAATCAGTATGGTGTTGGAAAATCGACAATTCAAAATTGGCTAAAATCTCTCGAAGAGAGAGGTTATATCTACAGAGAAGTAAAGTACAAAGAGGGTAGTAGAGAAATCGAGGCTAGGTATATCAGAATTCTAGGTGAGGGTCACCCAGAAATCTATCAAGATAATAATACATCTATTAATAATACATTTAATAATACAAAAGAATATATAAGAGAGTTACCGCCTTCGAAAAAATCGAAGGCTAAGCCTATCCGTCATAAATACGGAGAGTATAAAAATGTTCTCTTGTCAGATGATCAAATGGAGAAACTCAAAACAGAATTCCCTAATGATTATCAAGAACGGATTGAACGGTTATCCGAGTATTGTGAATCAGCTGGTAAAACTTATAAAAACTACCTGGCCACTATTCGAAGCTGGGCAAGGAAAGAAAAATGTGAGCCTAAGAAAATAAATAATGGCTACAAGCGCACAGGAAGACGAGAGACACTGCCTGAATGGGCAATCGATCAAGAAGCCTATCAAAAGAAAAAAGCGCTAGAACGATCAAATAAGCCCCGATGGGATGAAGCGTAAGGGGGAGAAGAGTTGGATATCAATTTTGACTACTTAGGATTAATCAAAGAAATCGCTAAGTATAAAAAAGACGAAGAGTACGACATTTTAGGGATTGTTCATAGTCAACTGGCAGCAGTCGATCTTGAACAAATAAAGAACGATCGCAGATGTTGGGCGAAATTACGTCACTACTACGCGTTTTATATCGATCGATCAAAACTAAGCCAATCAGCTTATATGAAATTACTTTTCTGGGAATGTATCAAAGGGCTAAAAGCACATTTAAATGAGCTGGAAGGGCAGTCTCATGGAAATTAACGAGTTAAAAGCACAAGTGGAAATGATGCGCAATGAAGCGTTGAGAATGAGTGTTGAGCATAAGGACAAGTGGCTCAACACTTTCCACGCAGGCAGAGAGAACGCACTGGATCAAATACTAAAAATAATCGAAGAGAGGGCGGACTGATGAGGAACTACACGACTATTTACGGCGAAAAGATCAGAGGGACGGTATATGTTGAAAGAACGAACGTACTCATTGTGAAGGATGAAAAAGGCGGAATGAATGTGGTCCGTAAAGCGAAAATCACAAAAGTAAATAAACGAGTAAACAACACTGGATTTGATGACAAGCAAGTAAGACAGAGAGGGCGAACCAGATGAATCTAACCAGACAAGAAAAATGTTTATACCGGAAAAAGATGATGCAGATACTAAGAGGGCGGCCGATTGATGAATTAACAGATGAAGAATTTAAAGAAGTGCAGACAATAAGAAAATTCATTGATTTTACTACGATGGACGATTCACATCCTTTAGAAAAAATGGATTTCGAGAACTTCACTTATGAAAAGTATAAAAAACTGATAGGAGAAGGCTATACGGTAAAAACAATTTGCAAAGCGCTTGGGGTAGGCAGTTCGGTCTGGGCTAAATGGCGTATTCAAAATATCCCAGAGAAAGAAAGAGAGCGAGAGAATAAAAGAGAAAAAGGTGTAATAGGAAAGAAAAGAAGAAAAATAATCGCAGTATATCACGATGGGCAAATAGTGGTTCAAGGTCTATGTGAAGATATTTGTTGGGATCTAGGTCTGAAGCCTAGCACAGTCTATACCTATGCCAACAGACAAGCGACAGACAGTAAGAAACGGACTTTTAAATATTTGGAGGGATAAGAATGAATGAATTGATCACGAAGGTTGAAGAATGGGCAAAAGAAAAAGGATTAGAAAAGGCTGATTCTAGTAAGCAAATGCTTAAAACGGTCGAAGAAGTCGGCGAGGTTGCAGCAGCATTAGCCAGAAAAGACGAAAGTGCATTAAGAGATGGAATCGGGGATGTAGTTGTTACTTTGATCAATCTGGCAATGCAAAATGACATGGATCTATACGAGTGCTTGAACCAAGCTTATGCGGAAATCAAAGGACGTACTGGACGAATGGTTGATGGTGTGTTTGTGAAGAGTGAAGATCTATGAAAACAAAAGAGAAGATTCTAAAAAATAAGATCATAGCTATCGAAACAGCATTAAAAATAAACGACTGGCAATTTATCAAAAAGTGGCATTCAAGCAGAGAATGGGCAGAAAAGGACTTGGCAGACTTAAAAGAGCGATTGAATTGTTTCCAAAATGGAAATAGTTCAAATGAGAAAAGAGGAATCTTATGAGAACGGAACTTGAAATTCAAAACGGAAATGTACAATCGTTGCTTGATTTGATTAAAGAAAATCCAGAATTGAGAATCGTACCAATGGTTGATTCGGAGATCGTAGCAGATGACGGATATTCTTCGTGGATGGGTTCATTTGGAAAATCTGAAATTGATCATGTATGGAATAACGGTGAAAGAATCTTCTTTAAGTCACTTGATGACGAAGAATTAATTGAAAAAGAAATAGAAGCTATCGATGATGAAACTCAAGTATTTCATGAAACTCATCCGTTATGGAAACCAATTGAAGAAAGAGCTGTTGAGCGGGTAGAAGGATATAGATGGGAAAAAGTGATTGTCGTGTGGATTGGGATGCCTTAGCTAGCTATCCATAAAAAACAATTAAGGAGGGCATGATGAAACGAATATCAATCAGTAAAGCGATCCGTCACTTAAAAGGCTATCTAGTAACTTGTGCCACAGAAGAAGAACGGATTGGCATAGATAAAGCAATTACTATATTTGAGAGTATGGAGGAAAGCGAATGATACCGAAATTTTGAGCGTGGGATAAACGTACAGGAACTATACAGGATATAGAATCGATATCTTTTTTAGAAAAAAAGTTGGTTATTAAGCAAAAATCTGTCACTTGGTTTAATTCTGACTATATTAGACGTTTTGATGAAATTGAACTCATGCAATCCACAGGACTGAAAGACAAGAATGGTGTGGAGATTTTTGAGGGGGATATTTTCCAAGAGGGTATGTAGTTTGCTGGAATGATAAAGATGCTTGCTTTAGTTTTAGATGCCCTAGAGAGGAATTTATACTACCTATTAGTATGCGTAGGAGTATGACTTTAGTCGGAAATATATACGAGAACCAGGAATTATTGATTGGATTCAGTGTCCCGAAAACAATCCAATCGAAACCCTCACCCGCATGAAAGACGGCTATGAGGTCGAGAAAGAGCCGTTGTACATGGTTCCATTCCTAAAAGATGAAGAAGGTAACAAAAAGATATTAGTCGAACGTAACAGACAATACGACATCATTTGGGGCTGCGAAAACGATGGCTGGTGTGAGTTATTTACTGAAGAACAGATCAAATCGGTGAATGAAGAGTATTGGAAGTTTGCGGAGCTTTATGAGGTTAGTGAGGATGAAAAGGAATGATCTACTCATATGTCTTTGTAATGCTTTTCGTTTTTAAGCGGGTAATTATTTTAAAGAAAAATAAAAAGCCAATCCAACGATTGGCTAAGATCATTTCTTCTTATCTATAAAGAAGAGAATCAACATATAGAAAATGATAGAACACACCAAACCTTTTAAATAAAAGTCATATTGGTGAACTGATTCTGCGTAGGAATACTCAATAATTCGTGAAATAAAGTAAAACGCAGGAGCAGAGCAAAAAAGTAAAAAAATATCGTATTTGTTCCATTTGGTAAAGAACCATAAAAAGATGAGAACACCGAAAAAAGGAATCCAAAACAATAGTTTGCTTAATAGTATCAAAATACCATCTCCTAGTTCTCCCATATATTTGATATGGTAGCACTTTAGAAAGCAAGGAAAATGAAAGTATAATAATAAAATCGATAGTTATTTGTAATAAAACAGGTAGATAGAATAAATACTGTAGATACTAAAACAGACAGCCGACCACTGGCTGCCCTTAACAGAATATTGAAATAGAGAGCCCTCTGCTTTCCGCCAGACAGCTCAACATGTATATGGGTAACGAGCGTAACCTCGCTACTTGAAAAGCTTAGCATAAGCATGGGTATAAAAAAAGCCGGATCGCTCCGACTGATCTAATAAATCCGACAAGTTTATTATATCACAAAAAGGAGCGGTTTGACTTAATGCAATTACTAAGAGATGTAGACTTTAGGCAGACAAGATGTAATGCGAGAGATGTGTTGAAAAACTTCCGACGGTTGGAACGGATGGCAGGTCGTTCATTAATAGACATTAAGTCGCCGATTATAACTGACATGCCTAGGTCGCCAAAACACGGCAACAAAACAGAAGATGCGCTTATTCAAATGATGGACATAGAAGCTGAAAGAGATGCGATTTTAGTAGCATTGATGAGCTTAAGTCTTATCAGTCGTCAAATACTCTATTATAGTTTTTGCGATGTTAATAAGCACACTAATTATGAAATAGGACAACTAATTCAGGGGTATGGAGAGAAAAACGTAGAAAAGCTAAAATCCAATGCATTGATCGAATTTGCCGAAGCATATAAAAAAGGTTCATTGATTAAGTATCGGTAAATTTTTGTAGGGTTTTTGTAGGGATATTGTAGGGTTTTTGGACGAAAAAGCGTGTTAATATGATATTGTCGATAGATTAGGAAACAGGACTTCGACAAAATAAAAATAATAGAAACATCGTTTGTTATTGTTCCACAATTAAGCTTGAATAGACAGCAATCGAAAAAACTACTCACATGTGTTTTCCTATGCGATCGCTGTCTATTCTAAAATTGTTAATAAACAGACAACAGCTACAAATAAATCAAATCAAAAATAGTTCGTTTTCTCCTTATGGGGTTGTTGTCTGTTCTTTAATTAGACTGACAGGTGAAAGATTTAAATCTATATTTAATATAAATGGTAAATCTATTAGTCCGTCCAATGTTTTAAAATTCCGTATAGTAGAATAATTCGGATATTCTAAATCTTCTATTCCAGAATTATCAACAATGTCTAGTAAAAACAATAAAAGCTGGTCTGGTCTTTTTGTAAAAGTCGAAGCACTTCTATTTTTGAAGTAGTCAAATAATTTAAACCGCACAACTTTGAGTGCATTTTCGCTATCAGAGGAAGGATCAAAAGTTATTTGTCTAAATCGTTCATAACTTAGCTCTTCGGAAAGTACTACATAATTGTAGTCTGTCCATAAAAGGGTTTCGCAGGTTGCAAATCCTTTATCAGTGTTCCAAACAATTTTAAATTTTCCGCTATCAGAATCTTGTGAAATTATCTCATTAAAAACACTAACTGCATACTCTAATGCAAAAATCTTTACTTGTTCCATATTTATCCACTACCTTTATTATAATTTCAACGCTCCCCTTCGTTGATAACTAAAGTATACACTAAGTAATCGTTTTCACAAGTTATTTTTTTGATTGCTGTGGCGGAATAGGTAGATAAAAAATATATTGATTAATACCTGAATTTTATTCAAAAACAAATTTAATTCAACTGTGTGTAGCTTCAACTGTATATGCTATCATACATTTATGAGGAGTGATCTAATGAGCATTTATGAAAAACATATGAATGGAACAGTGAGCGAGTTATTGGCAGAAGCTTTTTTTGTTTCAAAAGGATACATAGTTTCCAAGCCTATAAACGATTTTAATGAGTACGACTTGATAATTGATTGTGGAGATGGCTTAAAAAGGGTTCAAGTTAAAACTATTTATTGGGATAACGCAAAATTAAGAAATTTAGTTAGTTGCGTAACATCACATATCAGAGGTAATAATCAGAGATACAACAAAAAGTACAATAATAAATCGTTTGATATATTATGCGCTGTTCACAAAGACACGAATTCTTTTTATCTGATACCTTTTGAGGATATAGAAGGAAGAAGAAGTATTACATTCTATCCAGAAGGGAAACCTAACACTGTTAATTCTAGATACTCGGATTTCGAGTCTTATAAAGAAATTTTATAGATGTATAATTCAAGGTGCAAATCCTTACCAGCGATTTCACTGAACAATTTTATTTATTATCGGGGGCTTTGGTAGGTGATAGGTGGCACTTAGGTTCGATTCCTAACATTCTCGTCCAAGCACAACTGAGAAAACCGCCTGATTCAATTATTTTAGATCACTCGTTGAGTGGTCTTTTTGTTTTATATAAGGAGGTAAAGCTTATGTTAGCGTCAGTTGATTTGGTACTCAACGGAATCGTGTATTGTAAAAAAGGCATGGTAGTTCAGCTCAAAAATAAAACAGGTAAATACTCTACACTAAGTCGAACCTATCAAGATGGAGAGAAACAAAAAACAATTGAATTCAAAGTAAGCAATGAATTAATGCCGCTTTACTTTGAGTAAGCGTGCTTTTTATATTGAGGAGGAAAACATGCTTAAGAAAATCAAAGTAGGAGCAGTAACCTATGATGTCACAGAAAAGCCGTTTATCGATATAGACGGCAATCGGAATCACGCTGGGTGCTGTGACTATGATCATACAGAAATAGCCATATTAGCAGATCTAAGTTCCGAACGTAAGAAAGCTATCTTCTATCATGAATTAATGCATGCGATCTTTAACGAGGCAGGATTTGACGATCAGGATGAAGATATGGTCAATCGGTTGGGTATAGTGCTTCAACAGGTAATCGAGGAAAACTTTCAAAGATAGTAACAAAATTAAAATAAACTGAATTAGGAAGAAGGGATACATAATGAGAAATTTTTGGTATGTGTCACTATCAAATAGATATCCACGACCAAATGAAGATGATCCATTAAGGGTCGTCCAGTCAGTCCAGATAAAAAAGAACTATTCCATCGTTGAAATGACTAGAGAAGCTGCGCCGGAAGAAATTGATAAGTGCAAACTTGTTTATTGTGGTCATGGTTATTGGAAAGATGATTATATCCAACAAAATATAGGGAGGTATTTATCATGAAGAATTTTTATGAAGCGGTGTTAAAAACCAATGTAAGCAAAGAGCTATCAAAAGCTTATAAGAATGCATTGGAAATTGAGAATGGACGTAAGTGGGTAGAAAATCCAATGACTATAAATGGAGAAACTACCACTAACGTGAAACCAGTTTGGGGTGGCTGTTATGCGAATGTAGATATCACAGAAAGCAAGGAAGAAGGTAAAGCGGAATTGATCCTTACTTTAGTATCAAGGACTTTGCCGAATTTAAAAGAGGCTGTCAAAAGCTATGAGCGAGATGGATTCGAAGTTATTCAGACTAATTACTAATTTGCAAACCACATGAATTTGGAAATAGTCATTAAGAAAAAAGGCTTTTAGAAAGAAGGTGAGGTCATGGCAAAATACACTGAGTGGTTAACTGAAGAAGGATTATTGAAAATTGAAGGTTGGGCTCGTGATGGCCTTACCGATAAACAATTAGCACATAACATGAATATTGCTGAGTCAACGCTTCATGAGTGGAAAAAGAAATATTCGGTGTTATCGGAGTCCTTAAAAAGAGGGAAAGAAGTAGTTGATAGGCAAGTTGAGAATGCATTGCTTAAGCGAGCATTAGGATACGAATTCAAAGAAACTACCCATGAGCTGACCGAAGACGGCATGAGAGTGACAAAAGTTATCACTAAACAGCAAGCTCCAGACACTACAGCTCAAATATTCTGGTTGAAGAATCGTAAGCCTGAGGAATGGCGTGATAAAAAAGAAACCGAGGTATCTGGCAGTATGACGGTGAAAAATCCTTTTGCTAATCTGTCCGAAGAAGAATTGCGGAAGTTGGCGAGTCGGGATGGATAAAATTGCTTTAGGCGCCAAACTTGAGTTAGCAAAACGATATTTCTTTGATTATTGCCACTTGATTATGCCATCGTTTTATAAGCCAGACAGAGATTACCTTGTTTCTATATGTGGAGAGTTTCAGTCATTCCTTAATGACAATGAACACGATGTGCTTGTGCTTAATATGCCGCCTAGACACGGCAAGTCCTTAACACTTGGACGGTTTGTTGAATGGGTATTAGGGAATGATCACAGCAAGAAAATTATGACTGGATCATATAACGAGACACTATCGACCGTATTTTCCAAGAATGTGAGAAACACAATCCAAGAAGTAAAAGCCGATAAAGATATGATAGTCTACTCCGATATTTTTGATGCGAAGATAAAATATGGTGATGGAGCTATGAATCTTTGGAGTTTGGAAGATGGCTATAATAACTACCTGGCTACATCGCCAACTGGTACAGCTACTGGTTTTGGTGCAGATATAATTATCATTGATGACGTAATCAAGAACGCAGATGAAGCAAACAACGCTGCGGTTTTGGATAAGCACTGGGAATGGTTTGTAAACACTATGCTATCCCGTCTTGAGAGCAAAGGTAAAATCATTATTAACATGACTAGATGGCATAGCAATGATTTGGCAGGTAGAGCGTTAAAGGAATTGCCACTTAGCGGGTATAAGGTTAAGCATATTAACTTTCAAGCGTATGATGAAAAAAACGGTCGGATGCTTTGCGAAGATGTTCTTTCTTATGAGGATTACCTGCGTAAAGCTAAAACGATGGGTGCGGACATCGCTAGCGCCAACTACCAACAAGAGCCTATCGACATTAAAGGGAGATTGTACGGTGAGTTCAAGACTTATAGCAATAGATCCGCCTATAAGAAGATTTGGCATTATTGCGATACTGCCGATACTGGTAAGGACTACCTTTGTTCGATCGTTTGGGGAGAAACGCTAGATGGCTATCAGGACGTTTTAGACGTCATCTATACCCAACAGCCAATGGAATACACAGAGAGTGCAGTTGCAAATCAGTTGATTAACTTCAAAGTGAATACATCGCGTATCGAGCGCAACAACGGCGGTCGGTCTTTTGCTCGTTCTGTAAGAGAGAAAGTAAAAGGAAAATGTGCAACTGCTATTTCCGACTTCTTTCAAAGCACCAATAAAGAAGCGAGAATCTATTCCAATAGTCACTGGATTGAACAATATGTACGAATGCCTAGTGACTGGAGAACAAGATTTCCTGATTACTATAAGGCGATGACTACTTATCAGAAAGAAGGAAAGAACAAACATGATGATGCTCCAGATGCAACAACAGGCATCGCCGAAACAATGAACACGAACACAACAGAAAAAATAGATGTCATGAAGACAATCGACACATTTAGAAAACTAGGATTGTAGAGGTGATAAAGTGGAACAGAATATTCAGCTTTTAAGTGGCAAACGATTTGATGATGAAGCCAACCATGTGTATAAAGTGCCGGTTAATCAATTACCGAAAAGAGAGATGCTGAATCAGCGTACTGGCGAAGTCGAACAGGTAATCGACTTTGAACACGAAGACGTTTGGAAGATGATTGTTGAGTTCATCAAACACCATCGAGCCAAGCAAGTGCCAAGGTTGCAGGAACTGAAACGTTATATGTTAGGAGACAACAACATCAATTATCGTCCGAACAAACCAGAAGGTAGATCGGACAATCGTATAGCAAGTGGCTTTGCAGATTTTATCGTCTCATTTAAGTTAGGTGTGTTGCTAGGGAACCCATTGAAATACAGTGGGGATCAGGCGATTGCAGAAAAAATCAACACATTTGCTAGTCAATCGAATGAAGACTACCACAATCAGTTAGTGGGTCGAGATATGATTGGATTAGGTAGAGCGTATGAATGGATTGGACGTGATGAATACGGTAAGGAAACACTAGCTAAGTTTGACGCAGAACAAACATTCGTCATCTATGACAACACCAAAGATCGTAACTCATTATGCGGGGTTCATTACTATAAAGAAAAGTACCTAGATAAGTCGTGGACACGAGTTGAACTATATACAAACAGCGGATTCAATTATTATCTAATCGCAGAAAATGATGATTTAGAGCATGCCAAAATTGAAGATGGCGGAATTGCTGAGAGTTACTTTGATTCGGTTCAGGTTAATGAATGGATCAACAACGAAGAACGTTTGAGCGACTTTGAGCGTGTACTCGATTCCATAGATGCCTATGATCTTTCTCGCTCTGAGATGGCGAACTTCCAACAAGATTCATCAGAAGCTTACTTGGTTATTAAAGGAAACCCTGATACTGCAGACGATGAACAAGGTGACAACAGCAAGTTAGATATACTCCAAGCTATGATGCGAGCGAGAATGCTTGTTTTAGGTGATAAGAAAATATATGACGGCAATATAGCAGGCGCTGAACCGGATGCATATTATCTAAAGAAAGAGTATGACGTTGCAGGAATGGAAGCTAATGACAGTCGAACAGTTGCGGATATCTTACGATTCACATCTCTTATTGATTTTACAGACGAGAACATAGGGTCCAACCAGTCAGGCATCGGATTCCGATTCAAAGGCTGGGGATCAGACAACGATCGCAAGAATAAAGAGCGTATGGTCAAGAAAGCTATTATGCGCCGTCTACGATTGCTCACTCACTCTTGGAGCATCAAAGATGAATTGAATAAACCTCAAGGCTTGATTGATACAGTCAAAGCCTTTTTTGTTTCCGATGAACAGGAACAAGAGCAACTATACAATAAAGTAAACGAAATCCAAATTCAATTTACACCAAATGTCCCGCAATCAGATGAAGAAATCATGAAAGTTATTGCAGGGATGGTTGGCATCGTATCAGATCAAACGTTGTGCGAAATGGCTGAGCGCTTGACTGGTGTTCCGTTTGAAGAAGAACTGAAACGATTGAAGGAACAAGCTGGTTCTGGTGTATTTGATAGTGATAAAGAAACTGATACGGAGGTTGAAGAAGATGAATCTCAAAGAACAGCTGATAAATGAGTATCAAAAAAAAGATATTGAAAAGCTTAAAGAGGCAATCGCTGCAACGATGAAAATGGGAAAAACTGAGATGTATTATAGAGCAGATCAAATCAATGATAAAATTCGAAAAGAATTTCAAGAGGGTGGTTTTACTGTTGAAGACTATTCCGATGTACATTCAGAAAAAGCGGGATTAAAGCTGGTTAGATTTGCTTGGTAAGGAGTGAGTGATTAAGTGAAATCACAAGATTACTTCGTCAAGCGTGAAAAAGCTTGGCAAGAACAGCAGATTAAAGATGATAAGAAACGCATGAACGAGATTAAGAAGCATCTGCAATACGCACAGGATGCGATACAGAAAGAGATAGACGCGCAGTGGGACAGTTTTTCCAACGGGCAGAAAATCACTCGTAGCGAAGCAATGAAGCGTGCTAACGAAATGGATGTAAAAGCATTTGCTCGCAAGGCTAAGAAGTATGTTAAAGAAAAAGACTTCTCTCCGACAGCAAATAAGGAATTAAAGCTATACAATCTTACGATGCGTGTTAATCGATTGGAATTGCTAAAAGCGAATATCGGACTTGAACTGATTGCTATGTTCAACGATATGGATAAGTATTTCTCAGGAGAGCTTACTAGCGCTGGTTTGAAAGAGTTGCAACGTCAAGCAGGAATCTTAGAAATGACGATCGCTAAAAGCGGTTATGCCAAGCTAGTAGAGCAAGTAATCAATAGTTCGTTTCGAGCGGATGGCTTCGCAACGTTTAGCGAACGGCTTTGGATGTACCAAGCAGAGCTGAAAGCTGATTTGGATAAGTTGTTGGTACGTAGTGTGACTTTAGGACGTAATCCTAAACAGTTGGCACCTGAACTAAAGAGATTCCTTACTGAAAAAGGCAGAGAGAATACTCGTTTCAATACTGAGCGTTTGATGGTCACAGAAACGACTAGGGTTCAGATTGGTATCCAAGAGCGAAGCTATCGGGATGCTGATATTACGAAGTACACATTCATTTCTGAACCTACTGCTTGTAAAATATGTTTGCCACTGAACGGAAAAGTATTTGATGTTGATAAAATGGAACCTGGAACAAATGCTGCTCCGATGCATCCATTTTGTAGATGCAGTACAGCACCTTACGTTGATCGTATTGCTTTTGAGAAGATGTTAAAAGAAAGAGGGTTATAAAATGTCTGAACAACTGTTTGTATGCAATAAATGTGGCAATTACACACCGCTAGTACAAAAAAGTGACAGATTACCAGACAATGTAGAGCATCATTACGCTGAATGTCAATCATGTGGGTATCGGTCAACTTTCTTTTATACAAATCCTAAAATCAAAGCTTTGTTGAATAAACAAAAGAACACCCCATTTCTTACGAAGAAGAAAGAACGATTAACCAAGGAAATCAAAAAGCATATGGATGAATTAAGAAATAAAATTGAATCAGAATAAGTATGTGAAAATATTTAAAGCGAAGCCTTAGTCTATTGGGGAAAGGCTTCTTTATTATCGGGGGCTTTGGTAGGTGACAGGCGGCACCTAGGTTCGAATCCTAGCATTCTCGCCCATGTACACCAGAGATAACCGCCTATTTTTAAGCATATAAATTTAGATCGAATAAAGCCTTAGCTTATAAACTAAAGGCTTTTTATTTTTGTCTAAGCATTGAAGACGTTAAAAGCTATGGAAGTGCAAGCATTTATCCACGTTAAAAGATATGGAAGGAGAAACAAACATGAAGAGTAAATACTTTTTACCAATGAACTTACAATTCTTTGCAGAAGACGATACAACTGATGTAACTCCGGATAATACATCAGATACAACTGTGGATGGCGAAGAAAAAGGCGGTTCAGACCCAACAGAAGCTGACAAAAAATACACTGATGCTGAAGTTGACAAAATCATTGCAGCGAAATTCGCTAAATGGGAAGCAAAGCAACAACAGGAAAAAGACGAAGCTGCAAAACTTGCCGAAATGGACGACAAGGAAAAAGCAGATTACGAGAAGCAACAACTTGAAGCAAAGTTGGCTGAGTACGAACGTAAAGAAGTGCTATCCAAGATGTCTGAACAAGCAAGCGAAATGCTGTCTGAGAAAGGCGCTAAGCCTACGAAAGAAATGCTTCGACTGATTGTGTCGGAAGACGCTGAAACTACGTCAAGCAACGTGAAGACGTATTTAGCATCTGTTGAAGCAGAACGTGAAGCAATCAAAGCGGAATACGAGCGCAAACTAGGTGGTCGAGTACCTTTAGATGGCGGAACCGGCGGATCGGTACAAGGTGAATACGGCAAGCAATTGGCGAAAAAAGCGACAGTGGAAACGCCAAAGCAAACTTATTTTAAAAATTAGGAGGAACTAACAAATGGAAAAACGAGTTTTTGGTTCAAAAAATCAAATTTTAGCTGATGTAAGTAATTATAAGAGTTTATCAGTAGTAGTTGGAGCAACAGGGGTCACAGCAACAAACGGACAGGGTAAGAAATATATCCCAGCTGGTACGCCAGTCGGTGGTGGTGATCCTTTCACCAACGAGCAAGCAGTTGTGACTGTAACGAACACCGCAGAAGTAGCTGAAGGCACAAAAGGTGTATTAATGCATGACGTTGTATTCGATACAGGTGCTACGACTGCTAATGGTACATTACTATACTTCGGTGCAGTCAATGAATTCCGTTTAGAAGATACTTTAACAATTGTAGATGAAGCGAAAGAAGCGTTAGACGGCAAAGTTTACTTTGTTAAACGCAATAAATAAGGGGGAAACGAAGAATGAAAGTGAAAATCCATAAAGAAACATTAATGAAAATGAATTTACAGTACTTTGCAACGCTTAATATCTTTGACCTAGTGCAAGCACCAAACATTGCCACTTATTGGGCAGAACGAGCGAATGAGCAACAGCCTTATCTTGGCGAAGAGTTGTTCCCTGCTGATAAACAACTAGGCATGAAGTTGTCTTGGTTGAAAGGAAAGACTGGCTCTCCAGTAGCGTTGCGTCCTTCTGGATTAGACGCTGATGTTATTCCACGTGGGCGTGCCGGATTTGAAGAATTGATCCAAAAAATGATTTTCTTCAAAGAATCTTACTACATTGACGAAGAGTTGCGCCAAGAGTTGAATATGATTAACCAAACAAATAACCCAGCATATCGTGATGTAGTTGTAAATCGTGTATTTGATGATATTACAGACTTGTTGCGTGGTGCTGCAGTACGTCGTGAAATCATGCGTATGGAACTATTAACCACTGGAGCAATCACAATCCAAGAAAATGGACAAGATCATGTAATCAAATATGACTTACCTGAAAACCACATGGGAAATGCTGATGTTGCATGGAGTGATGTGGCGAATGCTGATCCAGTAGAAGATATCGATAAAGCTATTTCTGTATTGAAAGAAGAAGGCGTGAATCCAAGTCGTGCCATTATGAATAGCAAGACTTTCCGCTATTTACGTCAAAATGCAGCGATCAAAGCGACTATTTTAGGAAACAATGCCAATGCTCAAGCGGCTAAATTATCGAAACAAGCTTTGTTGGATTACATTTCAGAAGAGTTTAACCTAGAGATCGTTATTTACGATAAAGTTTACACTGATTCAAATGGTACGAATAAATTTATCCCAGATAATACGTTTGTTTTATTGCCAGCTCAAACATTGGGCAAAACATGGTTTGGTACTACTCCAGAAGAGTCCGACTTGATGTCTAGTCCGAATGTAGCAAATGTATCAGTTGTCGATACTGGTGTTGCTATTACGACTATGAAGAAAGCTGATCCAGTAAATGTTGAGACAAAAGTTTCTATGATCTCGCTTCCTTCTTTTGAGCAAGCAAATGCTGTGTACATTCTTGAAACAATTCCAGAAGGGTAAGGTGATTTAATTGGCTCAATATAAAGTGTTGAAAGAATTCAAAGACATCCACACCAAAGACTTGTACAAAGTCGATAGCACGATTGACATCACAAAAGAACGTGCAGATGAAATCGAAGCTAATCTCGCACGTTTAGGCGGCGAGTTTATCGAACCTGTAAAAGTCAAGCTGACGATCGACGATTTAAAAGCTGAATTGGATGCGCTTGGAGTGGATTACAAAGATGCCAAAGTCAAAGCTGATTATGAAAATTTGTTAGAAACTGCAAAAGAAGGTTAGTCATTCGACTAGCCTTTTTATTTTTTGAAAGGAGGCAGTCATGAACGAAACCTTAGAAGAAGTGAAACGGTCGCTCGAAGTTGATAACGAAGAACTGGATAACCAACTTGCTGACTTTATCAAGCGAATTTCAAACCAGTTATGTGTGCGTTTGGGCTTCTTAGAGAGTGTTCCCGCATCTTTAAACTATATCGTAGTTGAATGTACGATCAAACGATTTAACCGCAAAGGTAACGAGGGGATGAGCTCGTATGGGCAGGAAGGGGAGTCAATCTCCTACGGAAAACTTTTAGATGAGTTTGAAGATGACATATCAGCATATAAAGAGAAGCAAAGAGAAAATAGCATTCCTCGTAGAGGAGTGGCTAGGTTCTTATGAGATATGACACAGAAGTAACTTTCGTTATCGAAAAAGATGGCTATTATGATCCTGAATTGGGCGAACATGTCGAACCAACTTTAGTAAAAACAGTCAAACTAGGTAATGTTACCGATTTAGGAACTGACCGATCAAAGAATTTGTTTGGAGATATCAAACAAGGAGCTAAAGTCATTCGCTTGCTTAGACCTTATACAAAAGAATGGGATTACGTTTTAATTTTTAACAAGTTAAGGAGAAAAAACGAGAAATTTGAGATTATCACTGAGCGTAATCTTCGATTGAAAAATACTTTTATTGTTCAGGAGGTTTTTAAGGATGGTTAGAAGAGGCGTAAGCATTTATGGAATAGATGCCCTTAGTAAAAAGCTAAAGGAAAATGCAACATTAAAGGACATCAAAGAAGTAGTCAAACTAAACACTGCGGAAATGCAAACCGAAGCTGAAATTAATGCTCCTGTCGATACTGGATTTCTTGAGAGGAGTATTCAATTAACGCTTGATCCAAGCGGTCTTGCTGGTAGGATTCGTGCTACAGCAGAATATGCGGGATATGTTGAGTTCGGAACGAGGTTTACTCCACAACAACCTTTTATATATCCAGCATTTACCAAACAGAAAAAAGCTTTCAGAAAAGATCTGAAACGCCTCGTAGAGTAGGGATAACAATGATGAAAACAAGAGACCAGTATATTTTTGATGAAATGTTCAAGCTTGTAACAAGTTTGGGGTATCAAGCCTACGACTTTAAACCTTTGAATGAAGTGGGTTATCCATTTGTTGAATTTGAAGGAACAGATACAGATTATGGAATCAATAAAACGAATGTACTCGGAAATGTAACCCTTGTAATTTCAGTTTGGGGTTTACAAAAGAAGAGGAAAGAAATATCAGACATGGGAGCTAATATTTTTAATGCTGCTATGCAAATAAAAGAAACTGACGGCTATTCTTGGGCCTTAAACATTCAAACAAGCGGAATTCGCATTTTGGATGATGTTTCGACAAATACACCGCTTAAAAGAGCAAGATTATCGCTTGAATTTAAGCAAACAGGAGGAATTTAAATGGCGCTAAAAAAAGGAATTGATGTTGTCCTTTTGTATCGACTTTTGGATAAGCAATCAGAAGAAGATGCAAAAATCGTAACATATCAAACTGAACATACACTTGGAATGTCTCGAAGTACTGATGCAACGGAAACAAAAGATGGAACTGCGCAAAATATTGGAGCAATCGAATATGCTTTTAGTTCGACTGCTTTATATGAACGAGATAGCAAAACAATTAAGATGCTTTATGACGCTTTTATGCAAAATAAAGAAGTTGAAGTTTGGGCTATTGATAAATTAGATCCACAAAAAGGGGACACAGATAAATTCGCAGCTAAATACTTCCAAGTATTTATTTCAAATTATGAAGAATCGGCAGCTGCTGAAGACAATGTTGAAGTAAGTATCGAATACGCTGTTCAAATGGTCCATCAAGATGGATACGCAACACTGACTACTGAACAACAAAATGCAGTGCAATATGCATTTACGGACACAAAAAAACAAACACCAGAAGGCTAGGCACTCTTAATTGGGTGCTTTTATTTTTAGGAGGATGAATAAATGGAATTAACGATTAACGGAAAAGAATACAAGTTTATTTTTGGATTTGGTTTTATCCAAGAAATGAACCGTAGATATTCAGTGGTAGAGCAAGGTATGACAATGAAGCTGGGGCTAGATTCTACTTTAATCAATTTCTTTAATGAGGAAATCGAAACTCTGATTGAAATATTAAAAGTAGCAAACGCAACAGAGTCACCACGAGTTGCTGAAAAAGAATTGATTGCCTTGGTTGGTGAAATGGGCTCAGAAAAATTATTCGATCTAGTTCTTGATGAACTAAAAAAGTCGGAATTTACAAAGAAAAAGACAATAACGTTCGAAAACAAAATCAAAAACAGCAAATAGAAGAAGATTTTTACACAACTGTCCAAATAAATTGTCTGCGTTATCTTGGGATTTCTGACTTTCTAGACATCGATCGAATGACAATGACGGAATATGAAACAAGGCTTATTGCCTATCGTCTCCAAAGGTTAGATGAACAAGAGCTTATACATTACCAGGCATGGGCGAATAGGCAAGTCACAGCTACTAAAAAACGTGGTAAATACGAGGTTCCTTTATTTGATACCTTCGAAAAATTCTTTAACAAAGAAAAACTTGAGAACAAAATCTTGGGCAAGGATGAAAAAATACCTAGATTTGTAAACTCCTGAGGAAAGGAGGAAAACTATGGAATCATTTACAGTCGAAGCAATCCTCTCAGCAGTTGATAGGAATTTCACATCTACAATGAAGGACGCAGACAACTCAATGGGCGGCCTTAACGATAATACCAAGAAAACAAACACTTCTATCCTCGACATCGCAAAAGGTGTCGGGGTTTTTAAGTTGGTTGATTCGGCTATTGGTGTTGTTACAAACTCATTAGGCGGAGCCATTGATCGTTTCGATACATTGAAACAGTACCCAAACATAATGCGGCAACTGGGATATTCAACTGACGAAGTAGACCAATCAATGACTAAATTAACTGAAGGAATCGACGGTTTGCCAACTACGTTAGACGATATTGTAAAAAATGCACAAAGTTTAACGATGACCACTGGAGATTTAGACAAAGGGACAGAATCCGCAATCGCTTTAAACAATGCGTTCTTGGCCAGTGGTGCAAGTTCTGCAGATGCAAGCAGAGGGCTAACTCAATACACCCAAATGTTGGCTAAGGGCAAGGTGGACATGCAATCCTGGAACTCTTTAACCGATACTATGGGGCTGTCCTTAGAACAAGTGGCAAACAGCTTCGGTTTGGCAGGTGCGGCTGCAAAAAATGATTTGTATGATGCGTTAAAAGAAGGAACGATAACATTCGATCAGTTCAACGATAAGATGATTGAAATGTATGGTATTGGGACAGAAGGTGCTGAGTTGGCTAAAGCTAACTCTAAAGGTGTTGCGACTTCAATTGAAAACTTAAAAACAGCGGTAAAAAACGGAATCGCTGGTATCTTAGAAGAAATCAACCTGTTGTTAGGTGGAAGCGAGGATTTCAATGCTATTGCCGCTACAATAGACCAAGCAAAACCAATAATAACTAATGCGTTTAAAGCCATTAGGGATGCCATTCCACCGGTTGTCGAAGTTATAAAACAACTAACCAATATTCTCAAACCCCTTATGCCCTTGATGGTAGCTGTGGGAGCTGGGTTATTAGCGATGAAGGGATACTTTGTAGCTCTTCAAGTTATAGCAACAATAACCAAAATAGTTGGAATGCTTAATACAGCTCTTACTATTCTTTCAACGGTTGGGTTAAAAACAACTATTGCTATGTTAGCAGGTTTTATGGGTCCTGTAGGATGGATAATTGCAGCGATTAGTGCTTTAGTTGCAGCCTTTATTTATCTATGGAGTACGAGTGAAGCGTTCCGAGATTTTTGGATTGGCTTATGGAAAAGTATCCAGGAGATAGTTCACTCCTCAGTAGAAGGGATTAAAAATATTTGGGCTGGCATTTCAGAATGGTTCAAACAAGCTTGGAGCGGGACGAATGAATGGTTTAGTGATCTATGGAATGGGATTAAGGATATTTCAGATAAAGCATGGACAACTATACAAAAAGCACCGGAAAACGCTGCGAGTTTTGTCCGAGAAAAATGGAGTAAGCTAACTTCCTTTTTCACCAATTTATGGTCAGATATTACTCAATCGGCGTCTGAAGCATGGGAAAACATAAAGCAAAGCACCTTAAATATAGTTGATGGGATGATTTCCAGCGTCAATAAACAATGGGATAACTTGAAAAATGTAGCATCAAGTATTTGGAAAGCAATAGCTGATCAAATTAAAAGCTCACTTGATTTTATATTGAAATATATAGGGCCTTTTGTCTCAAACTTTTCTAAGGTATTTTCTAATATCATCGATGCAGTAAAATCAATTTTTGCCGAAGTGAAAAATATTATCTTAAATGCTTTTGAAATTATCAAAGCATTGATTGCTGCGCCATTGCTTTTCATTATCAACTTAATTACTGGCGACTTTCAGCAAATGAAAGATGACTTAGACATGATATGGGGAATACTGGTCGAATCGGTACAAAATATTTGGGTGTCGATAAAAAATATATTCACCGTATATATTAGCACCATTGTAAACAGTGCATTACTGTTGTGGGATGGATTCAAACAATCGGTCATTAACATCTGGACTGAGGTTTCTAATCAAGCGAATATTATCTGGAATCAAGTGAAATCATTCTTCGCTAATTTATGGATAACCATAAAAGACAATGCCGTACAAATGTGGACAGGGCTGAAGCAATCGATTGTTCAAACATGGGAAGATACTAAAAATAGCGCAATTGAGATCTGGACAAATCTAAAGACATGGTTCTTTGAAACGATTGATACCATCGTCCGAACGATTATTGATAGTTGGACAGGATTAAAACAAGGTACGATTGATTTATTCAATAATACAGTCGAAGGATCAAAAAATATTTGGAATACTTTTAAAGAGTGGATAAGTAACTTAGTGACGCAGACAAAGGATGGCGTTGTCCAAGGTTGGGAAAATCTAAAACAAGGGACCATTAACATATTTAATCGTATGGTCAATGGTGTTCAAGAAATCTGGGATAGACTTGTAAATGCCGTTAACGATACCGTTGGAAAAGTTACTGGATTGTTCGACACGCTTAAAGAAATTAATCTGTGGGAAGCTGGGAAAGCAATCATGGATAGCTTTCTAGAAGGGCTACAGAATGCTTGGAAAGCAGTTCAAGATTTTGTTGGCGGAATTGGTGATTGGATTCGAGAAAACAAAGGACCGATACAGTATGATAGAAAACTTTTGATTCCGGCGGGAAATGCGATTATGGAGGGCTTAAACAAAGGTCTCACATCGGGATTTGATGAAGTCCAAAGTACCGTTGAAAGTATGACTAGTATCATTACGGACACTTTTGATAATTCACCGGAGATTGACTTAGCTTCCAATTTGCAAAAAGCCAATAGCAGTATTTCTACTCAGGTCGAACATAATGTGAATATGGGTGGTTCAACTAAACCGGCGATATTTAATGTTAATGTAGGGAAACAATCATTCCGTCATTTTGTCGATGATATCGCGCAAGCGATGGGCGAAGGTGCAGAAATTAATTTAGAATTTTAGGAGGGGAATATGGAGAAATGGGAGAATAAGATGTATGGATTTAATGATACAACGATTAATCGAGAAAATCCTAACCGCTTCCTTCCTACCTCTGCAATGATGTATGACGGAATGTACTTAGAAGATCTTGTGGAAGGGTATCAAACGTTGAAGGTTGAAGGGAGAGAGATGTTGTCTCTGGAAATTGAGCAACAAGGGATCCAAATCGGCTCATTTATAACGAATCAATCATTACCGTCTAGGACAATCTCTGTTACGTATAAGTTAGAAGATAACAATCCAGAAAAGCTTCAATTCAAATTCAAAGATTTATTGAATTTTTTGTATCGAACAGAGGATGTGGAGATCAGATTTCGAGATGAAAGTGATTATTACTATTATGGTCGTTACGCAACGGCAGATAAAGTTGCAGGTGATTCTAATTCCATTATATCTACTTTTACCATCTATTGCGCAGATCCGTTAAAGTACACACGAGAAGTTGTAACGGATGGTTATATTGGAAATACGATGCGATTTCCAATAACGCCAACCAAGATAAAGGTTACTTTAGAAAAGAGTAATGCTATAAGAATTACAAATGGGGAACAAACAATTAGTGTGACTAATGCAGTGATAAAACCAGGAGATCAATTAGTATTTGATTTTGCGGATGAAAAACTAATGGTTAACGATGAAGACTGCACATCTGTCATTGATTTAGAATCTGATTTTGAGAATTTTGTTATGCGACAAGGTCAAAAAGTTGTCTGCAACAATGGAAAACTTAAAGTTTTTTACAGGGGGGCGACAATTTGAACGAAACAGTCTATTTTTTTGATCATCTACAAAAAATGATCAAAAGAAAAAACAAAAATAAACTAATTGAAGTCACTCAAGAAAAG
This sequence comes from Enterococcus mundtii, assembly GCF_002947535.1. Classification (GTDB taxonomy): domain Bacteria; phylum Bacillota; class Bacilli; order Lactobacillales; family Enterococcaceae; genus Enterococcus_B; species Enterococcus_B mundtii_B. The sequence goes on along the minus strand of NZ_PUAP01000022.1, from coordinate 12,051 downwards.
GAAATAACGAAGGATCAAAGTGAGCTAATGAAAGACGTTCTATATGTAACAGTGGCTTACGATAAAGAAATTGAAGATGCTCGTTTTATGGCGGTTCGTGAAAGCGAATCGTCATTTTCGTTGTATCGAATAATTAAAACAAATGATCCGAAGGAAATGTTGGAATTCACGGGGATTGGGTTTGCGCCTGATGAGCTAGATGGCTATATTATCAGAGATATCAGGCCAAGTGGACAGCCAGTGTCCTTGTTGCTAGATCGGTTAATGGAATTTACTGATAATAATTGGCGGGTTGAATATGTAGCCCCCACATTACCAGCAATCACCACCAATTTTTACTACGTTTCTGTGCGAGAGGCTTTGAAAGAACTACAAACATTCGGTATGGAGTTTTCTTTTCGTTGTTCTCTAAGCTCAGACGGAATTAAAGATAAATGGATTGAAGCGCATAAACAAATAGGGAAGCATTCGAATATGCGGTTTACTTATGGGAGTAAAGCACTTTCTGTGGTCAAAGAAGTAGATCGTAGTTCTATCGCGACTTCAATTATTGGTCGTGGTAAAGGAGAAGAAGTCGGCGATGGTTATGGTCGTAGACTGGAATTTGCGGACATAGAATGGAAAAAATCAAATGGCGCTCCTTTAGATAAACCGTTAGGAGAAAATTGGCTTGAAGATCCGGAAGCAACTGCAAAATTTGGTATTCCACAACCTGATGGAACAATGAGGAAACGAGAAACAGTTGTAATTTTCGATGATATTGAAGATCCAACAGAGCTACTTCAAAAAACTTATGAGACATTGGTGGACGCTTCCAGACCTTTGGCCCAGTTTAAAGCTGAGGTGACAGGAAGTGATGTCATTGGAAATACAGTGACGATTCATAGACATGATCGTAATTATCACTATCGTACTAGAATCTTCAAAGTGAGAATTAACCGTTTAACTGGCCAGACTTCAATCGATTTGGGTGACAATTTAACCAAAGATGCACGCAGACAATCAGCGCAGATTTCGAACAGTATTTCTAATCTGGAATCAAATAAGATGACTTTCTACGAATCAACCGAAATTGGTAAATTTCAAGATGACATCATGCGTGGCGCAGGGAAAAATGGTGGTTCGATCCTTTTGATGAATGGTCAAGAAACTGGTATTTCTGACGGCAGAGAGCCGTATCAGATGGTTTTTATGAATGGTAAAAGTATTGATACATCTGACCATTTTTTAGTTATGAACTCAGATGGAATTGGTTTTATCGAAGGTGATTTCTGGACCGATGAATTCAAAACTGCATGGACGATTGCGGGTGTGTTTAATGCCAATTTTATTCAAGCCGGAAAGATTAGGGCAGATATCTTTGAAACTTCGTTCAATGGCGCTGGCGATCAATTGAAAATGGCTAATGGCATTATCCAAGCCATCAACAATGGCGCAAAAATTATGGAGTTGACAAAAAATGGGATGGAATATTTTTATGAAGGTTCGAAAGTTGGTGGCATGACCACTATCGGCAATCCTTTTCCAGAACTTATTCTTCCAGAGGGACAAAAAATTGAAGGAAATTCAATATTTTTGAGAACTGAAGGAAATAACCGGTTTATTGGATTATCTGCGAGGAACGGAACAGGAATCATCGTTGGGATGAATCAACTATTTATGATTCAGAGAAGGCTAGATATGATAATCGATCAAGTTCAAGTGACTGGTAGATTAGATGTGAAAGAATTATATGTGAATGGTGTAAAGATAGACAGTAATGGCGGAGGTGGTAGTGGTGGCGGGAATGGCGGTAGTTGGAATGGTCAGTACCCACCAGAAATTACTTCGGATCGTGATAAACGCTATTGGCAAATTTGGGCAATGGCAATCGGTGCAGGATTCACACAACAAGCCGCTGCAGCTCTTTTAGGAAACGCTCAAGGAGAATCTGATGCAAATCCTACTGCTGATGAAGGAAATGGTGCGCCAGGATTCGGTTATGGCGTATGGCAGTGGACAGATAGTACAGGGGCGAGTAGTGGTCGTGTATATATGATCAATTTAATGACTCAAGCAGGAATCACTGAAAATCCTGATACAATCACTGCACAATTTCAATTGTTGATGTGGCATGCTCCCAATGGTCAATGGATTGCGACCAACGCTTATCCTTATACATGGACACAGTTTATGAACCTTACAGCTATCGCGACCGCAACAAGAGCGTTCGAAAAGAATTTTGAGCGACCATTAAATGATCACCCTGAAAGAGTCGGATGGTCAACTAATTGGTACAACCGATTTAAAGATTTATCTATCCCACAATCAGCTGGATATATTACGCCAATTAGCGCGCCAGTTCGAGTGACTAGTGAATTTGGTTGGCGAGAAAGCCCTATCACCGGTGCTCAAGAATTCCATAATGGCATTGACTTGGTGAATAACAATCCGAATACACCTATCTTTGCTTCGAGTGAGGGAGAGGTCATTGTTGCTGGGGCCGAATATTTTAGTTGGTATGGTAATTATGTAGTCCTCAGACACTCAGACGGTATTTACACGGGGTACGCCCATTTAAGTCGAGTAGACGTTTCTGCAGGGCAAAAAGTCTCACAAGGGCAACAATTAGGATTAATGGGAACAACTGGACCATCTACTGGGGAACATCTTCACTTTCAATTCATGGATGAATTTTATCCCTCATCCAATGCTCGTTTCCATAATCCACGTAATTATATTAATTTTTAGGAGGGAGAGCCATGCCAAAACATAAAATGGTGTTAAGCACGACTGAACCCAATAATAATATTCCATTAGTTCGGATCATTCAAGATGACAAAAATAGTCATACGTTTGAAGCTGAAATTGTCGAAGACGGACAGTTGTTACAGTTTGAAAACGAAGTGGTCTTTTTTAATGCGGAAATCGGGACTTATAAGGTTCGAGATAAAGTAGACACGGTCTTTTATGATAGTAGCCGTGTATCGTATCAGTTGAATGATGCCTTTTTGCAAAAGGTAGGTGAATTTAACGCATGGTTTAGCTTTGCGAATAGTGATGAACCCGAATCAGATTTATTCAGTACCATGCGTTTTACCTATCGGGTCCTTCCAGGCATACGAAAAAACATATGGGAAGGAAACTATTTTTGGGATTTACAAGAACTAGTTGATTACTATAAACGCTACAAACACCTTATTGCAGGTATTGTTGAAAACAAAGACTTTAGTGGGCTAATTGATCAACTATCTGAAATTGACGGGAGAACAAATCAACTTGATAATTTCGCCACTGCTTCAAAAATAGATGCGGAGCAAGGGGTGGTTTCGAATAAGTTTATGACTCCCCAGCGGGTTACTCAACAAACAAGTGCTCGTTTAGCAACCGATGAAGAAGCTAAATTAGGCGTAAACAGTACTAAATTAATGACTCCTCAAGCAACAAAAGAGTTTTATGATGCAAACATGGTGACACGGCATTTCTCAGTCAACGAGTTATCAAGCGTAAAGTGGGGAGATGCGTATGTAACACGTATAGGTGATTCAGTGCAATTTAACGGTTCAGTAGGTACGTTAGACAATGCTATATCTGCAAACAATGCAACATTTTCTCCCTTAAATCTTCCTGAGGGCTTTCGACCTACAACAGAAACAGCTATTGTCAATTATATTCCTGCAAAGTTCGATACAGGTTTTGGTCGAGTGCATACTAACGGAAGAATAGATTTACAAGTTGGTATGGATGGGAGCAGAACGCATTCGTTGACAGGTGCATGGACAACGGCTGACGAATTTCCCAGATGAAGCCGAGAACACGTTGCCTCGGCTTTACTTTGTAGAAGCATTAGAACAGTTACGTGAGAAACTTGATCCTAAATTATTCAATGTAGGTATCGTTACAGACTCACACTTTGATGAAGGAACTTGGCGAACTCAAGCTTATCGATCAATGAAAAATCTGAATAATGTTTTATATATCCAAAATGATTTAGACGCTATTGCCGCTTTAGGCGACAACGTGGATAGCGAACATCGAGACAAATCAATCAATGTCCGGAACTTAGAACGCTACTGTGTACGATATTCGCAAGGAAATAACCCAAATAAGTTTATTATCCGAGGAAATCATGACTCAGGTTCTGCTATTTTAGATTCGAATAATGAAGGAAATAACGTGTTTGAAAAGGATATTATGACTGGTGCAGAGCAGTTGGAAATCTTTAAAAACCATTTAAACCAAGAAGGTAAATTTTATGGGAATGGTCAGTATCATTACAAAGATTTTCATCAGAAAAAAATCAGAATGGTTTTTATTGATATGATCGATAACCCTTTAATTAGAAATCAAAATGGCACACTGAAATATGTCGATCAATGGAGCTATGCCCTTCAAGAAAGACAACTGCAATGGCTTGCAGAAGAAGCTTTAGGAACCTTGCCAGATGACTATCATGTGGCAATTTTTAGTCATGTTCCATTGATGCCAGAAACGGTCACGACAGACCCGATAAAAAATGGCGAACTACTCAAAGCGTTACTCACAGCTTTCATCAACAAAGAAAGTACACAACTACATTCCAATTTAAGTGATTTTGTCGTTGATTTTTCAGTCGATTTTACACAGCGAAAAGAGAGTCATTTAGTTGGTTTATTTGCTGGCCATCGACACGAAGAGTATTTTTATTCTACGAATGAAATGGGTGGATATTATTCAACGGTTTTTGATTGTGCATTTGTTCGAGATGATAGCAAATTAGGTTTGGTAGCAGAAGATGCATTTGCTGTGTTAGAAATCGATACAGCTCACCGAAAAGTTCGCATTCTTGGTTTTGGGCGAGCCACTGATCGAGAATACACGTATTAGGAGGGATAAAATGGCGAGAAAAAAAGGAGAAATTGTTGTACCTACAAAACCAGTCAGTCGAGCAACAGAAATCACTTACTTTACTTTTCAGTCTTATGATAAAAATGCTGGTTTATTACAATTTCAAATCAAAGATCAAGATGGTCGTCCAACTGATTTATTTGGAGCAACGGTTCGTCTGTTGATGTTCATTTATTCTGGGGATGAGAAAAAGGAATTTCCTATTTTTGATCATCAAATCATAACTGAAAGTTATCTAGAAGGAATTGTAAAATATCCAATCCCCGACATGCTACTTTCGTATGAAGGAAAAGTGGATGCGAATATTTATATTGATTTCCCTGATGGTAGCCATACAGATAATTTAGCATTTACATTTACTATAGAAAAGTCAGTAATCGATTGGGATATTCAATTAAACGGCGAATACTATTTCAAGGACTTCCAACAGTTACTTGAACAAGTGAAAGCAGAATCGGCAGGTGTGATTGAAGAACTACTTGGAGACGTGAAAGAAGTTGTTGATCATGCCAATGAACAAATAGTTACTATGAATGAAGAAGTAGAAAAACTTGTCGACAAAGTGAATGAAGCAAGTCAACAAGTCGAGAATCTCGGAAGATTCAAAAGGATGTATTCGAACAGCATTGATTTTTTTATGTATGATTTTAGCGGCAACCCTAACATAGCTATTGCTGACTCAGATACGTTTAAGTGGGGGGAAGGTGGTGCGCTAACATATGAGAATGGTGAATATACCGTTGTAATGGACGGTAGTGGAAGATTAGTCAAATGGAATACTAATCCGGAAACAAGTGTGTACTTAAAGGATAAAACACAATATACGATGAGTTGCGAAATGTATGTGGGGGCTGATTATACAGGAGATGTTACACAAGTTTTTGCTAACTATGCTTATACAGATGGTGGACAAGTTCTTATACAAACTTCACGATTACCACGTGATGTGCCTAGAAATACATGGGTTATGGTAAAAGGGACTTCAACTATAGATTATCAAGGCCGTGAGCCTAAAGTATTATATTTTACTTGGCAAACGGTAAGTAACACGACAATCCCAACAGGAACACTTAAAATAAGAAAGCTAAAAATAGAAGAAGGTGCAGATGCTACACCGTATCAACCGAACCTACTTGTTAAACCTTATCAGATCTCAAAGCTTCCATTGAATGAAAATTTAGCAAATAAAGAACAAGCTTTCCCGATAAGCAGCCGACAGTATTTAGTTTATTCTGCTGAAATGATTGAACCATTTATTGCTAACCAAACATATACCTTAACTTTGAAAGGGAGAAAGCCAGGCACACAATCATTTAGAGTATATACGACTGGTCCGAATAATACCTCTAACATTGGAGATATGGAGATAGTTGAAGGTTTAGCAGATACATGGAGACTCACTTTCACGCCAACATCTGCTAACTTGAATGGGAGTGCTTCACCTAGCACGTTACAAATTTATCAATTTCCTCAAGCAACAATGGGGCAAGTAACGATTGACTCATTAAAAATAGAAAAAGGTGATATAGCCACTCCGAATATTTCTGAGCATAGATACTTTGGTGAGGGGATTAAAGATAGTAATAATCCAAACGATTACAGCTGGGATATCACTGAGGAATACATTGAGAGACGTACGGCAGATCAGATTGAGAAAAGCGAGAAAGAGCAAGAGAAATTATTTCTGACAAAAACTGAAGCATCGACAAGTTTAATGGATTTAACCACTCCTCAAACAGTTTCGGCATTGAAAAAATTTAATGGTGGCTTGCTTTCGAATGGAATCAATGTGGGAGTTGAATATGCAGAGGCAGTAACCACTGACAAATATAATAATCATGGTGCAGTGTATTTAGGCGGTTGCGTATGGCTAACTTGGGAGACGTTGGGCTTTTCAAATCCCTCTGGTTGGGGCAGAGAAAGTACAATTCGCGTTGGAAATGATGGTCATACGGGTTTCACTTATCCAGATGTTCCGAATATTTTCGGCGGATACATTTGGATTGGTGGCTCATGCTTACCGGATTATACAGATGGCGGATTTGGAGCTTATCATATTACAGTGTCGAATAATTTCGATGATGCTCGACAACCAATTGTCCGGTTTATCGATTCACCGACTACACCTGTCAAAAGATTAGCAGTCAGGGGCTTTGCGCTAGTCTTTGCGCCAGCACCAACAACAAATAGTAAGGTAGAGGAAAATTGATTTTATATGATTAACTAGGCGCGCTCAAAAGGGGTGCGCTTTTTGTGTTCAACAAATAGAGAGAAGGGTGGAAACATGGTGATTATTGATAATTTAGTTTTGTTGTCAGAGTTTAAAAATTTAGTCAGCAATGTCTATATTCAAATTTTTGTCTGGATTGTTATTGCAGATATTATTACAGGTATTTGTAAAGGAATTGCCGGAAAAGAAGCGAATAGTACAAAGGGGTTAATGGGGGTAGTGAAACATTTGTTAGTTGTGGCTCTTGTGTTGATTACTTATCCTTATTTAAAAATTATGAATTTTGAAGGTGTCGCCACAGCATTTGTTTTATCCTATATAGCGGTTTATGGGATATCTGTCATTGAAAATTTGGGACAATTAGGCGTTTATGTGCCGGATTTTGTAAAAGATCGATTTAGCAAGTTGAAAGACTCTACAGAAAAGCAAGAAAGTAAAAAACATAATTTAGGGGGAGAAAAGGATGCGGAATAAAGAAAAATTTCTTACTGACTATAACGAAGTAGCTAAACCAGAAATCCAAAATGACGAGACAGTAGTGGAGGATGCAGCGCATACATTAAACCATTCTGCTGAACCAGTATTTATTGTTCCAGCAGAATTTACTAAAACTAATAAAGATGAAAAATTTGTTTTCGAACAAAAGGACCGAGAAAAAACAGACAATCCAAATGAAAGTATGTTGGATTGGTTCTACACAGGAAGAGGTGGCAAATAATGACAATTCGATCAAATGGTGGCGGTCATGGCGGACGGCAAAGCGGGAACAACTGGATGGACCCAGGAGCAGTTGGAAATGGTAGACGTGAAGCGGATGTAGTTCGTACGATTACACAGAAAATGCAGGCTATCGCTTCAGTAGCGAATACAAGCGATCAGTCAGCAACTACAGTAAATCAGAATTTACAGAACCAAGTAAATGCGATGAATTCAGCTGGCGGTGGTTGGGCAATCACGAACCATCTGAATGCATTCAATGGACAAGCGACAGGTGCAGAAGTGTGGTACTGGGCAGGAAATGAAGAAGCCCGCAAGAAAGCCGCAGAAGTATCCGCTGCAATTGCTAAGGCGCTGGGTATTGTGGATAGAGGAGCGAAAGCAACAACTAGCTTATTCGTTCATAGAAACACGAACAGCGGTGTAAATGTGCTATTAATTGAGTGGTGCTTTATCGATAATGCAAATGACATGCGCCGATTAGATCAGAACATGGACCAAGCAATTCATGCGGTGATGAATGTGCTTGGCTACAACACAAGCGGAAGTGGTAGTATTCAAGCGACACCACAGACACATGATCAAATTATCTTAGGGAGCCCACCAAAAACCGTTGGTAATTATGTAGGTAAGCTAGAAGTGTTTAATGAGCTATCTCTTGGTATTTTTCGAATTGGTGCTTGGTTAGTGCCAATCAACGGTGCAGCTCATTTAAATCAAGGATATGTCTTCTGGATGGATGCAGACAATCCGGATGTCGAAATTGGTCGTTGTCGGTCAGCCGGTATTATCAGAGATGATGTGAATGCAGCCTATGGATTACCTAGTGGCCTACGATTTGGTTTGGATGGCACATTGGATATTCGTAAATTTGCAGGGAAAAGAGTCTTTCCGATGTTACGACGCACAAACGATCCGAACGGAAATACGATCAATGGACAAACAGTTGATATTCGTTTTCCTGAGTATGTTTTGACGATTCCTAAGAGATAAAAAAAGCCTCTCATTACGAGAGGAGGTATTAAACAATTTATTATGTAGCTTTTATATTGTAAAACTCTATTTTAGATGATATATTTGTATTACAAGCAAGTTTATGATATGAAAATTTACTCTCTATAAAGTACTTTATAGAGAGTATTATTGAAAGAATGGATGGGCTATATGAATAAAATTGCGCAGATAATTATTTCAGATGAATTTCAAGCTCCAAATGAAAATGAAGGACATCGTGGAGTCCTTATTAATCCGTCATTAGGAGTTGGTGTGCCTGGTATCCCTACACTTTATAGCTTTACAATAACTATATTGCTAACTGGTTATAAAGGCGTAAAAATTAACAAATTAACTGTAAAAATTCTAGATAAATCAGAAAGTGATCCTAATAAAAGAATACTCTTTTATCAAGATATTACAACTGCTATTTCCGAAGAACAAATGATTAATTATAATATGAATCTCAATTTTGATATGAGGAATTTTAGATTTAGGCATGAGGGATTACACAAGATTGAAGTGACACTAAACGATGAAGTAATTTCGCAAGAATTTGCAGTTTATGTTCTAGAGGAAATGTAATTGATGAATACATTGACTAATATTACTAAGTTAGATTATGATGAAAAAAATTCTGAGATTATTAGTCCCAAAATTTCTATTTTTGAAAACAGCAACGAAAAATCAATAAATTATAACAAAAAAAAACATACAGAAATCAGTAAATATGTTGCAGTTGGACTAGTTGTTTTGAGCTTTAATTGTACTTCTAATAATAATCCCAAAGTAGTATCGAATGATTATCAAAAAAAAATTATTTTAAACGAAAGTTACGGCTCTACAAATGTAAATCAAGTAACCAAGATAAATACTAAATCTTTAGCGAATCCGGGATATTTAAATTTCGTTGTTGATAATGTCAAAGAAAATAAGGATGTGAATTCTGAAATGATTACTGAAATAAAAAAAATTCAGCAAATTGAAAATAGTTTATTCTATGTTGGAATAGCTATGGGAGTATTGATACTAATCGCTCCCTTATTTTCAAATATTTCATTTCAGCTTTCTGTACCGGCCTCTTTTTTTGGTTTTTCTACATTAGTGCCTAAGTTAAGAAGGTATGTAAATGGCTGAAGAAAAACAAATTAAAGAAGCAAAAGATACACTGGTTAGGCATGGGATAGAGCAAATCAAAAAATTTAAAAGCACTACTGTATTTGTTGTAGTTATTTTGATTTTAGGAGGAACTTTTCTTCTTCAGTTGTTAAATGATATTGAGAATGGATTCTATAAAAATTTCTTAACAACTGTTATTGTTCTATTTGTATTATATGTCATGTATAAATCGATACAGTATGTTTTTAAAAGTGAAAAAGTTGTCATAGAAGAGGAAACAAAAAAATAATCCTCAGCCAGTTATCCTTAGACGAGGTCTTTTTTGTTTTTCAATTAACTTTGCTAACTCCTCTAGATAATCAAGTGTAATCTTAGAATTGATAAAAGAATGAACATTTTACTGACTACAAAAAAGCTCATGACTTGAACAATAAATAAAATCATAGTAACCTTAAGTTATCCTCAATACTAAGAATTCGTTTTTTAATACCCGCCCACTCTCCGGAGTGGGTCTTTTTTTTTATAGAAAAATCTTAAAAACATAAAAACAAAACGCTTGCATTAACATTAGGTTAACCTTAAACTAATTGTAGGCATAATTATGAAAAGAGAGTATCGATGGCTAAAACTTTTGGGGAAGTCTACAGCGTGCATATCGATACTCTCTTTATTAATTATAACATACGTAATTTAGACAACAAAATGATTATATAAGTTGAATAATTGATTAAAAGATAGTAACCTTATTGTATCAACCTAACAACAATGCTTTTTCACAAACCGCTCTTTGGAGCGGAGTACATAAAAGAAAATTTTATTTGAATCTAAATTAAAATGATAGTAAAGTTTAAGTATCCACATTCAGAACATTCTTTATCCTAAGTTAGCCTGCTCTTTTCGAGTGGGTGTTTTTTTAATTGAACAGGCAGCTACTCATGCCAACTCGACCAGCTCAGGATTTAAAAACAAACGTTTCTTAAAATCATACCTTTGATGCTGCAATTTTGTATTAGGAACATCTGTGACAATATCGAATAAAAAATATACTTTCATATTATTTTTCGTCTTAGAAGCAGGTAGCATAAAATAGTTTTTATTTGATTCGTATAAGTGGATTAACAGCTTATTTTCTACAAGTTTGAAATCAATTTCGGAATTCCAGTATTTATATAGTTCTTTTTCGAATTTTTTCTTTGGATCATGAAAGAACCACAACATTACCTCTTTATGGATTATCATTTCTCTCCCCCTTGTTCGATTTTACGAACTTACGTTCTTTTTGTAAAGCGAACAGAAGGTAAAGAAAAAAGCCTGCTGTGCAGACTTTATCAATTTTTATATACCTAATAATTTCTTTTTCTTCAGATCAAATTCCTCTTGAGTAAGAATTCCATCGTCTAATAACTCTTTGTATTTTCTTATTTCGTCAGTTGATGAAGTAGGTGATACTGTTTCTACATATAATGCTAAATTTTGCTTAATGATAGATTCAATTTTAAGAACAGTTTCACGGAATTGCGGTTCTAAAGTTTTATAGGTAAGAGATTTAACTTTTGATTTTGTAGAAATAAAACTAATTGTTTTTGTTTGACCATTTTTCATTTTTAAAATAACTTGTAACTTTTCAACATATTCTTTTCCTTTTCTACCTTTTCCGATGACAGCGCCAGCAATAGCTCCTGCAGGGCCAAAAATTACTCCTCCGCCTATAGCGGTGCTTAACCCACTCTTTACAACTTGATTATTGTCTTCAATAATTTCAAAATCTACTATATCTTCGTATGCTAAAGCGGAGTTTGGTTTGAGAGACATTCCATTTTGAAACTTTAAGACTTTATTTATATCATCGAAATGTACTAAATTACCTACCTTCTCAGTAGGAGAATAGGCAGAAAATCTCTTTTCTCTATCTGAGGTAGATTTATTTTTTTCCCTAGATCCATCTAGATATTTTTGGTCCAAAGCGTACGCACTAGGTGATGTTCCAACTTCTTTTGTAAAAAATTTAAATTCCTGTTTTGTAAATTCTTCTTTTTGCACTGCTTTTTTTTTCAGAATTTCAATATCGAATTCATTTTTTTTACCAAATAAACCCATATCCGTTCCAGTCAAGTCCATAATCCTGT